>JAITFH010000041.1 GCA_031281465.1 Mycoplasmataceae bacterium
TAAACTTTTTCGCTTTTCTCACAAATTTCAAAAGCTTTTAATAATGGTGTTCATTCGCAAAAGTCTTTGACACTATTTTCTTTAACTTTTCCATTTCATTCGTATTGTCTTACACTTCATTCACCACCTTCTCAAAGGTAATTGTATTCTTGTCCGTTATGTCATCTCGCTTGTTCTAAATTTGATCAAACTTCACAAGGCGATTCACCTTTACTAAAAATTTTCGTTGTTTTAGGATTTTCTTCAGTTTCACTATATTCGCCAATTTCAAGCGTTTCGCCTAATTCACTAATCCCACCTAAATCTACCAGCTTGTTTGCTAACTCTTCTGTATTGTAAAATTTCAAAAGCTTCTCTCCAACTCCACCTAAAATGTATCCATCTCAATGACAATAAATGTTTTTGATGGTTCCGTCCTTTTGTCTAACTGAGATTGAACTTCTTACTGCCATTATTTTTTTCCCCTTTCTTTTTTATCTTCTGTTTCTACTAAATAATCACTAATTTTGTCTTTAGGAAAAGAAACTACTGTTACTTCCCCTTCACCACTTCCTAGTTTTTGTACAAAATTAACTGGTACTTCCAATTCTAAATTTAACTCAACATTCCCGTTTTTGTCAACCTTAAATTTTTTATCAATAAATAATGCTTTATCTGCTGCTTTTTGTATTCTCATTTTATTACTCATTTTCTCCCCCTTATCTTTCCATTCCTTTATCTTTAATATTTTTCTTCATTAATTTCAACTCACCTTTTTCTTCCAGGTAGTTGGCAATTTTCTGAGCATCAGATATTGCTTTAAATAATTCATTTGGTTTATCTTTTAAAAATTTAACTCAACCTTGAATGTAAGCTTTATGATTTTCATCATCAACAGCTTTATTTGGATCAAGATTTAATTCTCCTGCAACAAAGCTGGCAGCAATTTCGGCTCTTAATTCTTCTTTGGCATAGCTTTCAGAACCAAATCTTCCAGTCAAATCTCTATCTAATCTTTTCTTATTTCCAGTAGCATGGCCCAACTCGTGTAGCAAAGTAGCTGAATAACTATAACCATCTTCAAAGTTTTCTTTGAAAGGTAAACATACTTTATCTTGTAATGGAGCATAATAAGCTTTTCCACCATTATTATGAACTACTTCGACTTCCATATTTTTTATTAGTTTAGGAAGAAATTTTTCTTCGATATCATTTAATTTGATTGGATTTTGAACTTTAACATAAGCTGGAATGTTTTCGATTTGCTTAGCATTAAACACTGTATAGTATTTAACATTTAGTTTAAATTTCGCAGTAAGTTTTTCTTCTAATGGCAAATCGTTGTAATCGTCAAAATCAACAGATTTTTTCGTTTCTGTATCATAGATACTCCAAAATTCTACTGTCGTTCCTTTTTCTCCTTTTTTAACATTTCACTTTTGTTGCTTAGCTTGATTAAAAGTCATTCATCTCGGATCATCAAGTTCAGCTGATTTTAAAACTAAGAAATTTATTCCACGATATTTTTTACCAGTAACAGGATTAACTGGTGATTCAAAAGTTCAAGTTCTTCTTCAAGGTACAACATTCTCTTCTAGAGATTTTGTATAAACTTCAATTAATTTTTCTCTTACTTTATTAGTTTCCATTTTCGTCGTTTTCGTCTTCATCAGTTTCGCAGATATCTTCTTCAATATCAATTCCTTCATCTTCCATTTGTTGAGCAATGGGATCTTTTTTAGTACTGTCGAACATATAGTTTTGGATTTCTGATAAATCAAAAGTAATGAACTTTGATTTTCCATCTTTTGCAGTTTTAATGAAAGATGCTGGAAAGTGAAATTTAACATCCACTAAAGCACACCTTCCAGTTTTTGATAATTCAAAATCTTTATCGATAAGCACTACTTTGTTTTTTTCTATTTTTACTATAGCCATTATTTTTTCTCCTTTTCTAAAACTTTGCTTATGTGATCTGCGATTTCAACAACTACCAGATTGTTTTCTTTGACAAAAAACATTAAATCCTGGTAAGTATCGAAATAAAACAAATGTTCTTTGTTATACAAACTCCAAATAATATTGTTTTCTCTAACTCTTTTTTCATTTCTAACTTTAAATTCCATTACAATTTTCCCCCTAACCCAAGATTTGCTGATGCAGTAATTACCGTTGTATCAAGATTTGCATAGTTGATTATTACTGGAATAACAACTTCTCACATTATTGGAATAATGATTGCACTTATTGCTAATAAAATTATTCATTTTAGCATTTCTCTCGCAGCTCCACCAAGAGCTTCTTTAAAACTTTTATCGTGTTCTTTCATTTCAGTAAACGCAATACTAAGTGTTTTAAAAACCAATATTCCTGTTCCTACAAGTAATATCGTTACATAGAATGCTGTGAATAATCAGTAAGCTAATCCTGCTGTGGTTGGGCCCCATAATTTTGCTAATGTATCTCAGTATCCATTCATTATTTTCTCCTTTCCAAATTTCTAATTAGTTAAAAATTTGAAGTCTTTCACACAAGATTCCTAATTCCTTTTGTTTTTTTACAGATTCATTTAAGTCTTGAATTTTCGGATTTTTAACTTGAACTTGATTTTGAAAAAAATTACAAGCACCTTTAACTCCAATGATTTGTCCAACTTTTAACTGACTTAATTCATCTTGAAACACTTTGTTGTTAACAACAACAGGAACAATCGAACTGTAGTTTTCTTTTGGATTGTCTTGAAAAGCATCACATTCCAAATTTACCGCAGTAGTTTGTTCGTTTTTTTCGATTGACTTTACCACACCAATCAAAGCTACGAAATTCATTATTTTTCTCCCCCTGTAACTTTAGCTCATTTTTTGATATCAGCAACAGATTCTTTTTCTGCTTCTGCTTCGCATTTAGTATAGAACTCCTGGCCAGCAGGTGAGTTCATTACTTCTTTTAATTTTTGTAGTTGACTATTTTCCATATGTAATTTTTCTATTTACAATAGGAATTATAGTTCAAATTAGATAATTACGGTTTTTTTCTAATTTACTTTTTTATCAGTTCTTTACTTTTTATAAAACCATTTTCATCAACAGTATACCTTCATTTGTTTGGCTTACCGGGTTTATCGTTTGTAGAATTTTTTTGGATAGATTTTTGGAGTGCAGAAGTAGTAGTTTCCTTTTTATTATTTGTAACTTTGTTTTTTACTAGATAAACAGGATTCCCATATTTCTTACTTTCCAACTTCTCCAGAATTTCCCAATTTCCAAAAACCATCCCTGGTTTGTATTTAACATTTGCCATACTATTCGCTCCTAACTATTTGATAGTAAAAATATTCAGGTAATTCTATAACACTTTTTATTCTGATTGTAGGCTGATTTTTTTCATCTGTTTTGATGCTTGTTATCTTTGTTTTACACAAAAAAGCAACTTGAACCGTAACAAATTTATAATTAGATTTCATACTTGCTTGGCGAGCAATATTTAATATTTCGTTGTCTTCTTGAAAATACAGGTGAATAATTTGTTTAGCATTTTCAAAATCATTTTTGCAGACAATGTGGGGTTTTTCGGATTCGTTATAAAGTACTTTGGTTTTTCCATTATACACAACATATTTTTCTTCATTTTCTTTTTTAGATGCTGCATTTATTTTTTTGTTTAGGATAGGAAAAGATCTTCAAACTATTTTCTTTGTAATAGGATCTTTTATTTTTTCGTAATAATTAAGTTGAGTTGTTGTTTCTTTTTCTTGATTTGAAAATTGATTTTTGAGCAAATTTGCTACTACAAGATTTTTCAGATGGTTAAGAATCACTTGTTTGTTTTGAAGTTTTAAAGTTTTTTTTTCTATAGTTTTTACAGGAATATGATAAAACTCGCATCAAGTCTTATGATTGTTATCTGGAAAAGTTTTAAAACATTGAAATTTTCTCGGCTCACCTGAGTAAAAAGCACAAGTTATTCTTTCTTGACATTTTGGGCAAAACAAATCTTTTCTAATTCTGCACAATTCTTTTCAGTTTCAGTTTGCTATTTCAGTTAGCGATTTTATCGTATATTCCTGTTTTTTCGAATCGTAAGCATATTTAATTCCCGAGTTTTTCAACATATACATTTATGTATCTTAAGTATTTTTTCGAAAATAAAAAATGTTATTTATAATAAAAACATTAAGATTTGCTTCGAATCTAATCTTTATTTTCTCTCGTAGGAATTTAGAATTAAACTAAGTCCTACTAAAATGGTAGGAGTAAATGGACTCGAACCATCGACCTCACCCTTATCAGGGGTGTGCTCTAACCAACTGAGCTATACTCCTATGGAACTATTATATATTAAATTGAGCTATTATTTCCATAGTAAATGTAAATATTTACTATATAATTATTTCATTGTTTTATGTCAGATATTCAAGAAGTAGGAAGCTTTAATCAAAAAGAAAACGAATCAGGTGATATTATCATCAAAAAAAGTCTTTTACATAAAATTTGGTTCTTTTTTGACTTTATTGCTTTAGTTATTGTTTTATTAATTTCTATTTCTCATATCTCACCATTTGTTTCACTTGTATATGACATCAACCACTTAGGAGTAATGATTGAGCTTTTAATTTTTACAGTTGTATTTTTTGGTTATGAAATTTTTATTATGTACTACAAATTTAAAAAATCTAACCTTAAAAAATATTTAATTTCACTTTGTTTATTAGTGGCAGTAACTGCTTATGAACTAATCTATTTTTTAATTGCTATCATTGGAAAAGGAACTAACAACGTTGGAATTATCACTAGTTTTAATGAATATGTTGCTGTTTTTGACTTATTACAATTTACATTAATTCTAATTGTTTTTGTGTTGAATTTTAACGATGTAAAAAACTTCTTTAAAAAGATTAGCCAATATTAGGATTTAAAACCAAAAAAATCGTAAATAAGCTATAATTAGAGCATGAATAAAAATTATTTACGTAAAACAAAAATCGTTGCCACTCTAGGCCCATCAATTACTCAAAAACTTTGGTCTTGAGATATGTACAACGATCCTAAAAATAAAGAGAAAGTTGAAAAAGCTCACGAATTAGTAGAAAGCGCTTTAAATGCTGGTATTAATGTAATTCGTTTAAATTTTTCTCACGGTGATGCTCAAGAACATGCAATTCGTGTAAAACTTTTTAAAGAAACAGCTGCTAAATTAAACAAACCAATTTCTGTATTATTAGATACTAAAGGACCAGAAATTCGTGTTTGGGATTGTCCAGATGATGGTGTAGAATTTAAAAAAGGTGATGTTGTTAAGATTTACTGTTTAGACAAAAAACTAGGAAGTAAAGAAGGTATTTCTGTTACTGACTCAACTGGTAAATATGATATGTCTAAAGACTTAAAAATTGGTTCTCTTATTCTAATTGGTGATGGAAAATGACAATTAAAAGTTACTGATATTGATAGAAAATCTTCTGTTGTACTTGCTACTGCAATGAACAACTATAAAGTTAGTACTAAAAAACGTATTAACCTTCCAGGTGCTAACTATTCAATGGAATTTATTTCTGAAAAAGATAGAAACGATATTATTCTTTGTGCTAAAGAAAAATACGATTATATTGCTATTAGTTTTACTAATTCTAAAAAGAATGTTTTAGATGTTCGTAAAATTCTTAATGCTAATGGTGGCGAAAATGTTAAAATTATTGCTAAAATAGAATCAGCTATGGGAATTAAAAACTTAGAATCTATCGTAGAAGCAGCTGATGGAATCATGGTTGCTCGTGGTGATTTAAGTTTAGAAATACCTTTTATCGAAGTTCCTTACTACCAAGCTAAAATGGTTGATCTTTGTCGTGCAGCAAACAAACCTTGTATCGTTGCTACTCAAATGTTAGACTCTATGGAAGCTAATCTAATCCCTACTAGAGCTGAAGTAACTGATGTATTCTATGCAACAAAATTATCTGCTGATGCAACTATGCTTTCAGGTGAAACTGCAAACGGTTTATTCCCTATCGAAGCTATTAATACTATGTCAGTTATCGATAAAGAAGGAGAATACATTCACTGCAACTGTAAAGAAAACCTTAAATTTAACGAATTAGCTAAAGAAAACGGATACGATGCTAAACAAGTTAAACTAGCTAACGACTTGTTTAAAAACACTAAACCAGAAAATTGTGCTACTCCTGAAGCTAAATATCCATATGAAATTATTGCTCTTTACGATAATGATAACGCTTTATTAAAAACACTTAGCAATGCACGTTTACCAGTTGCTGTAGTTTTCGTTACTGATGATGTAACTCAATACAACTCTTACGGAGTATATTTCGGAGTTCACCCATTCTTAGTTAAAAACTTAAACGAAGCTAAGAAAAACTATGAATCAGTAAATAAAGATATCGTTAAAGCTTATGCTAGCGGTAATAAAAAAGTTTTAACCGTTGTTAATAATAAAATTGTTAGCGGAAACAAATAAGGTTTTTTATACTTTAATATAATTAATAAAATGCCATTCAAGAAGTACAAAATTTTTTTTACTGCTCCTTTATTATTCTCTCTTCCTTTAATTAGCACAAGTTGTATTTTTGATTTTAATAATCTTGAGTATATTGATTTAACCAAATATGGTTCTATATTAATAAAAGAGAAAGATGAAACTTGAACTAGATTTTATATAAGAGATGTTAAAAGTATTGAATATTATAGAGTCGCTTCTTTCTATAACGTTTATTTAGAAAACGGCATTACTATTACCAAAATTCCTTATGCTAATATTCAATTAATAGATGTTAATGATCCGGATTTTAAACTTTCTAGTCCAATAGTTAATAATTTACAAGTAGGAGGAACAGATTCTTATGCTTCTTTTACATTAAAATTTCCTGATGCCGAGGTTCCTACTTTTAATTCAAGTAACCTCGTAGCAAAATTAGTTTATCGCCATGATTATGAAACGAAATTTGGTAGTTTTACTCCTAATAATTTTTTATCACCAAAGTTAACGAATTGGTCACCAAATACCGGGATTTGCGACATAACCGTTTTTTATCAGTCTTTTTATGGAGGAAGCAATTTCACAGATAGCTGTGTTCAAGCTCTTACGAAAGATTTTATTATCGAATTTTCTCTTTTATACAATTCTAGTCTCGATCCAGAAAACCCAGTGATTGAAACAAATACTGTTGAATTAAAAGTTCTTAAATTTAATGACGACTCTAATGCTTTTTTAGATTCCAAGTCTTCGGATTATACTAATTTTATTTCTGATCGAACTTTTTCAATCTTCTCGATAACCAATCCAATAAACGAAAGTGGTTATATAGGAACAACGTGGATTTTAGGGAAATATTGTGAATGAGATGAAGATACAGAAACATATGTGTTTGACGAAGTCAACCCTTACCATTATTGAATGGCTACCAATCTTCATGTCCGAGCAGATATTGCTGCTTCTATAACTGCACACCACGACATTTTCTTGTTAAAGAATAATGAAGATGGTCATACACAATACTTAACAAATGATGAGATAGGAGCAGAAACCGGTTATAGTTTTGCAGACGATATCGATACCAACGACTGGTTCGCTACTAAAAAAGCACTAAACGGTGGTAGTCAATATTTACCAGCTGGAGGAACCGGATATGTTACCACCGATTTCTCGGTTTACGAACTAGATTTAGCTCCTTATATGAATACTGTTGGACGCTCACCGGAAAACCTTAACGAAAGTTTAGCAAGAGTTAATGAATTTTGTGAAAAAGCAGGAAACGATCTTCATTTAGCTGTCGACTTAGGTACGACTCAAGGTTACACAAGAGGAACGGATATGTATGTTGCAGGTTACCCTTCGACTTCGAATGGTGGTATTAGATATTCCGCTAAACACACCACAGTTGCACAAACTCAGGATTTATACAATACAAATAGCTATATAGCTTTAGGAGATACTGGATATGTTTATCGAGATGAAAATGATTATTACTTTGATGGAGGAAATTTGGTCTATACTAATTACTTTCAAGGAACACGAGGAGGTTCTTCTGGATCGATGGTATTGGATGAAAATAAAAAACTAATTGGTATAAATTTCGCTGGTTCCTCAACGGAAAGTGGCACAACTATTTTGTCCGTATACCTTTCTTTGATTAACAACAACTATAACTTAATAACTGGCTCGGATGGTTTTTATGATAGTTATTTAAAACAATCTACTTAGAAATAGTTTGCTTATGTATCGTATTTACTTAAAACTACTTTATTGTTTTCTAAAGATTTTTTTACATCAATAATTCGTTGATTGCTACTGCCTTTAAATTTTCCATGCATATCGTTGTCATCGTACCTTTTAGCTAAAACAAATAAACCATCTACTAGCACATCAAGTTCTTGTAAAAATTCTAATAGTTTAGGTTCATTTGGTACTCTTGCCATTAGTTGTTCTCATGTATATCCTGTTCAAGCTCAAACATTTTTATTTTGTTGATTTACATATTTTACTAATGGAATAAAATTTTCATATTGTTCTAATGGGTCTCCACCGCTAAGAGTAATCCCATCCAAGTAATCTAACGAGTCTTTTAAATCATCAACTAATTCTTCTACACTAAAATCTTTTCCATCATCAAAAGATCAGGTAGATTCGTTAAAACAACCTGGGCAATGATGTTTACACCCTTGGGCAAAATATACCTTTCTCAGTCCAGGTCCATTAGTTAATGAATCACGACTAATTCCAGCTAATCTAATAGTTTTTTCACTTGCCATATGAGGGATTATATGCAATATCAAAAATGTTTTTATGTAGTTATGTTGAATTTTTCTTTGACTCTTATTTTAATAATATGTCATTATTTAAGAATACAAAAAACCCGTTTAAAGTTCGCTAGAATGTTTCGGTGGTTATAATAGTTAAATATGATTAAATTAATATTTTCCGATTTAGATGGAACACTTCTAACAAAAGACAAACAAATTCTTGACAAAACTAAAAATGCAGTTTTACAATCTGTAAAAAACGGTGTCGCATTCTCTATTTGTACAGCTCGTGCTGTTGACGAAGCAATGTTAATTTTTAAAGTTCTTGGATTAAAAGATGCAAAAAATGTTTACTGTTGCTGCTTTAATGGTGGAGTAATCTATGATGTAAAAAACAAAAAGATTATTTACCAAAAAACAGTTAACCATAAACATGCTGTAGAAATATTTGAAGAAGTGAAAAAATTCGCTAAAACTAAAGCTAAAGGAAAAATTGGTGCTCACATCCACTGTATTAGTGACAAAGATGTTTACAAAGGTAAAAACAAAGATGTTGCTGATTTTACTTCTAAACCAATGCCTTTCTACTGATGAAATAAAGAATTTACTTATAAAATGACTGGTCCTGAAGGAGAAAATTTATATGCAAACAATTGACCAGTAAAAAAAGATATTGAAATCGATAGTGTTAATGATATCCAAAATATTACTAAATTCGTTTTGTATTTCGAAGACTTAAAAGATCGTGTTAACCTATACAAAATACTAGGAGCTAAAAAATATGATGTTGAACTTTCTTCAAGTCACAAAAACAATGGTGAAGTTAACCCTAAAGGAATTACTAAAGGAGCTGCTGTTAAAAAACTATGTGCTCTATCTAAAATCAAATTATCAGAAACTCTATGTTTAGGTGATAACTTTAACGATTTAACAATGTTAGAAGTTTGTCCTAACTCCGTTACTTTACTTACTGCTCCAGATGAAGTTAAAAAAGTTTCTACTGTAGTTTTAGATTTTGGACCAAGCGAATTCGTTGGTCAAGCAGTAGATATGTTTATTAACAATAAAGTGAGCAAAAAGTAATCTTAACTCACAACACATTTATTGTAAAACCTTTAAAGTTATAATTCCGTTATGCCAGAACTTCCTGAAGTCCAAACTGTTATTACCACATTAAATGATTCTCATTGTGTAAACAAAAAAATTCTTGGAGTAGAGGTATTTGCTCCTAAGATATTAAAAAACTGCACTGTTAAAACTTTTACTAAATTTATAGTGAACGAAAAAATTAATAATTTTTCTCGTGTAGGAAAGTATATTGTTTGCGAATTAAGCAATAATAAAATTCTTTTAATACACTTACGAATGGAAGGAAAATTATTTTGTGAAAACAAAAAAGAAATTGCCGAACAACAAAGCATGAGCGAACAAGAATATTGGAACTTAATAAAGAAATTACCAGGAACAGAATTTTCTAATCTTCACCCTTATGCTAAACACTTACGTATTTCTTTATCATTCTCTGATAACTGATTCCTTAACTATTATGATTCACGAATGTTTGGAACATTTCATATTTACCAAAACATAAGTGTTGCTAACATTCCCGAATTAACAAAACTAGGACCAGATGCATTAAGTAAAGAATTTGATTCTCAATACCTATTTTCTATTACCAGTAAAACCAGTAAATCAATTAAGACTCTATTGATGGATCAGCAAAATGTTGCAGGAATAGGAAATATTTATGCAGATGAAATTTTATTTGCTGCAAAACTAAATCCGCTAAAAATAAGCAAACAACTAACTCTTAAACAATGTGCTACTATTGTTATTGTTACCAAAAAAATTCTCCAAACTGCAATAAAAGCCGGTGGCACCACATTTGCTACTTTTGCCAGTGCTAACTCCAAAATCGGTTCTTACCAAACAAAATTAAAGGTTTATGGGAGAGAAGGAAAACCTTGTGTGGTATGTGGGACAATACTAAAAAAGATTAAAGTTAATGGAAGGGGAACTGTTTATTGTCCAAAATGTCAAAAGCTATAAGTATCACTTTAATTAATCAAGATCAAAGAATAGATAAATTCTTGTTAAAGAATTTAAAACATGTTTCGTATCAAATAATTTTAAAGAAAATAAAAGGAGGTGAGGTATTGGTTAATAATCAGAAAACAACTCCTAATTATCGGTTAAAGTTGAATGACACAATCTTGGTAGAAAATTATGATGATAAAGAGAATAAAACCTATATACCTATTTCTTCTCAAAAACCAGTTCAACCATCTTTTGGAAATTTCATTGTATTCGAAGATGATAATTTACTCGTATTAGACAAACCATGAGGGTTAGCAAGTCATTCTGATTCTAATAACGAAGATTCGGTACTAAAAAAGGTTCAAGATTATTATTTATCTAATCCGGTGTTAACCAAAAAAACTAATGGTTATTTACCTCAGCTTTGTAACCGATTAGATAAAGAAACAAGAGGATTAATTTTGGTAGCTAAAAACCAATTAACTCACACTTTCATTAACCAAAAAATTGCTACCAAAGAAATTCAAAAATTTTACTTAGCAAAAATTACAGGTTATTTTGATGTTCCGGAAGGGTTGTTAGAAGACTACTTGACTATCAAAGAAAACTGTGTAAAAATTAGCGAAACAAAAGTAAATACTGAGTATGTAAAAATTCAAACTGCTTATCGTACACTAAACATCAATCACAAAACTAATTCCAGTATTGTGGAGATAGAATTACTGACTGGTAAAAAGCACCAAATTCGAGCACAGATGAATTTTTATCATCATCCTTTAATTAATGAGAAAAAATATTCTCGATCACCAAATAAACCTACAGGTAATTTAGGCTTAATTTCCTATAAGTTAGTGTTTAATTTCGATAATCAAGATAAAGATTTTGGATACTTATCTAAAAAAGTAATTAGTTTAGATAAAAATAAAATGATTAAACTTTTGGAAAGTCTTTAATAATCTCAAAATTCCTATACCGAACACATTCTTACTCACAAATTGCATCGGTATTTTATAATATCCATTAACTAATGAAATTTTTATTTATCGGAGATATTTTTGGAAAAAAAGGAATACAAGCGTGCCAAGAACGAATAAAAAAAATAAAATCACAATACAAAATCGATGTAGTAATTGCTAATGCTGAAAACTGCACAAGTTGTCGTGGACTAAGCATTGCTGATTATCAACTTCTTTCTCAAGCAGGAATAGATTATTTTACAATGGGTAATCATACATGAAAACAAAAAGATTGGGAAGAAATGTTAAAACAAAATAATGTTGTTCGACCAATCAATATCAACCCTTCTTGTCCACAAGCAAGTGTTGGAGTAGGAACACTAGTTTTCAAATACAAAAATACTTCCGTTAGACTTACTAATATTTTAGGAAATACTGTTTATATGAATGATGAAAATTTTTTAACTAATTCTTTTGCTAGTTTAAAAGCTTTGCTTCCAGCTGTAAAAGAAGATATCCATATAGTTGATTTACACGCTGAAACTACTAGTGAAAAAAATGCTTTTTTAAGTGAGTTTTCTGGACAAGTTTCTGCTATTTTAGGAACACATACTCATGTACAAACTAATGATCAAAAAATTTACAATAATACAGTATATATTACTGATGTAGGAATGACAGGACCTAGTCATGGAATTATTGGTGGAGAACCAAGTTCGATTATCGAAATGTTTGAAGGTAAGAGTCATAGGTTTAAACTTAACGAGGATAATTCTAGTTATCAGTTTAACGCCGTAGTATTAGAGTTTGACAAAAAAAACAAACCTATTGATATTAAAAATATAGTTATCTACGAAAAATAATTATTGATTATTTAATAAATGATAAATAGCTTCAATACCGATTTTAGCACACTTGATCCTATTCAAATGTTTGTTCACATCGTTAAATAAATTTAAATCCCCTAGCAACTTTTCATCGTATGGTTGATTATTTAGCATTGCAAAATAATTTTCAATAATTTTTTTTGCTTGCTCTTTAGTTTTGTTTTTCAATAGTTCACAAGCAATATCTGTTGAACTAGTTGATATTGCACAACCAACCCCATCAAATTTAATGTCTATAATCTTGTTTTTAGAGAATTTAACATGTGCTGTTAAATTATCTATGCAACTAGAAGAAGCATTATGAAAAGAACAAAATCCTTCGCCAATATTTTGATTTTCCAATAACTTATTGCTAGGTTTTTCGTAGTGCTCTAAAATTATTTCTCTTTTGAATTGTGAATTATCCATAATAAATTTTGTGTTTAAACTACTTAAGTTCGAATCCAATAACAAAGTAGTTTGGTCCAGTATGAACCGCAATAATTGGAGTTAATTGATCGTATTCTGGTGTAACATTTGGCACTTGTCCACAAAATCCTTTTACTACAATATTTTTGATTTTTTCAATATCAAATTCAGGATCAGTAATTTGTGGACTATACAAAATACATTCTCTTTTAATTTTTTCAAAAGAGAAAGAAGGAGCTAACTCTTTTGCGCCTTTAATAAGCACTTCGGGAATTTTTTCTAACTTCACAACTTTATCATAATATTTTAAAGCATTAGCTGAAAGAGATAAAACTAATTTTAACTTAAATAATTTTAAAATAGCACCTTTAAAATTGCTTACTCTTCCACCAGCTACTAAATATTTAGGATCAGGAACAACCAAGAAAGCTAATTTATTTTTATTAGATATTCTTATATATTCTTCGATATATTCTTTAGTAATTAAACCTTTACTATCAGCATCTAATAAATCAAGAATAGTTCACTTAAGTAAATGTGCAACCATTGTTTGATCAAATACATGCACATTATGATAAGTTTCCTTTTCGTTATCTAAAAAATTTTTGATAGTAAAGTATGTATTACTTAATCCGGATGGGATAGGAAAAATATAAATGTTTTCGTAAGACTCTTGCAATTTTTCTATTAAATCAATAAAACTTCCGATATTAATTTGAGAAGTTTTGTATTTTTCTCCTTTCACCATATCTACTAATAATTTATCGATTTCAATGTCAACGCCGTCTTTATATTCGACAACTTTACCATCAGTGATTTTAGTTAAAATTAAG
Source organism: Mycoplasmataceae bacterium (assembly GCA_031281465.1). Lineage (GTDB taxonomy): Bacteria > Bacillota_I > Bacilli_A > Mycoplasmatales > Mycoplasmoidaceae > Malacoplasma_A. The sequence continues at coordinate 13,854 of JAITFH010000041.1, forward strand.
GGCATGATATAAACATTTTCATATTCCCCATTCTTTACTCCCGAGCAAGAATCGAAAACGAAAGCATTTTTCTTTTTTGTCATAATTTAATTATACCATAAACAAAGGTTAGGTTTCTCTAAACAAAGTATACTTTGTTTAATTTTAAGAATTATTTTTTAGATTTGTCATAGTTTGCTCTCATCGTTCCGCAAGCGGCATCGATATCCTTTCCACGTTTTAATCTTTGCGAAAAACTAATGTTGTTCTTTTTTAAAATATTTTTAAAATTAGCTACGTTTTTAGAAGCATGGATATCAAACTCTGGGTTTTCGTTATATTCAATAAGTGTTACATGACAATTAACATCTTTAAGTAGTTTAGATAATTGTTCAGCACATTCATTACTATCATTAATTCCTTGCATCAAGGCATATTGAAAAGTAATGTCATTACGAGTTTTTTTAGTATAGTCTTTAGCAGCATCAATTACTTGTTTAACATTGAATGCGTTGTTAACAGGCATAATTCTGCTTCTGATTTCATCAGTTGGAGCGTGTAAGCTGATAGCTACGTTAGTTTGCGGAAGTTCTTTAATGATTAGTGGTAATTTATCAATTAAGCCGCAAGTGGACAAAGTAAAGTTTCTTGTACTAATGTTCAAAGTTTTTTTATCATTTAAAAGTTTAACTGTAGCGATTACATTTTCAATGTTGTCAAAAGGTTCACCTATACCCATGAAAGAAATTGAACCCATTGGCTGCAAATTATTTTCTTTTAAATATTTGTTTGCTCCAACTATTTCTTGTACAATTTCGCAAGATGTTAAATTTCTTTTCTTTTTTAAAAGTCCTGATGCACAAAATTTGCATCCCATATTACATCCTATTTGTGTGCTGCAGCATCCAGATCAACCAAACTCGAAATTAATAATAGCCATTTCGATAACGTTGCCGTCTTCTAGTTTGTAAAGCATTTTTACAGTTCCATCAGGATCTTTTTTAACTTCCACTATTTCCAATAAACCAATACTAATATTTTCTGAAAGAATTTTTTTTACTTCTTGAGATAAATTAGTCATTTTATCTCAATTATTAACATATTGTTTGTAAACCCATTCAAACACTTGGGATGCTACAAATTTTTTAAGATTTAGCTCGACTACTTTTTCTTCGAACTCTTTGAATGTAAAACTATATATATTACGCATTTATTTTAAAAAGATTATAGCACAACTTTTAATGTTTGGGGTTTGAATTTTATACAAAAGAAAAACTTTTAAATAATTTTTTATTTTATCTATTTACTTTTCTTTTTTTGTTGATTCGTGTTCTAATTTCAAATCAATTTCGTTATAAATTTCTTTTTTTCAGTTAATTAATTTGCCTAAAATACCATTTTTAAGATTGTTGATATTGTACAAATGTCTAATGTTATTAAAAGCATTTTGCAAATCTTTTTTTGCAGACATTCACCCTTCACCATCGGTGATTCACAAGAATTCAAAATTTTTAACATTTTTTAGTTCGTTGTTTAATTCAATGTATGACTTAGCTGTTTCGTTTAATTTAGAGCCTCCTGCGGAATAAAAATTTACTTCCGCTCCATATACGATTCCGTTAATAACAAAAACAAAATCAAATCTTTTGTTTTTAACTACTTTTGAGATATTTAAATCGTATTGTTTTGCAATTTCAAAAAGAGTGACTTCTTGTTTATATGGAGTTTTTAATTTTTTTAAAAATGATTCAAAACATTCTGACATAATTTTTCCTCCTCGATTTTTTCTTCCGTTAGAATCTAGACCAACTTCTATTCCTGTAAAATAGTCGTTTAAATTTTTAATTTTTCCTTCTTGTAAAAATTTAAATAATCCACTTTCTCTCATAAAATCACAAATTTCGTCTAGGTTTTTTCAGCCAGTAAAATTAACGGTTTTTTCAGCCGTTGTTATGCTTAATGAACGAACAGCTATCAACAAAGGTATACAATTAGTAATGCTCGGAAATTTGTTTGCTAATTTTTTAAATTTTTCTTCTATGTTTGTTTTGTTTAATATTTTGTTTAACAAAGATATCTCTTTTTTATATTTTTTAACATTACTAAATACCCTTTCTCAATCCACTCAAAAATCATTTGTTCTTAATGTGTTTTTAAAGGTAGTTATTCATTTTTCAAAATTTCTATTCATTGACGTTTTCTATTCTTTTTTTAGCTAGTTCTACATATTCTGGAGACATTTCAATTCCAATAAATTTTCTCTTTAACATTTTAGCCACAACACCTGTTGTACCACTTCCCATAAAAGGATCTAAAATTGTGTCTCCCTCATTAGTTGCTGCTGCAATAATTCGTTTCAATAATTCGTTTGGCTTTTGGGTTGGGTGTTTCCCAAATTTTTTTTCGTTAGCTGGTGTCAAGCCAATACTTCAAACACTTCTCATTTGCTTGCCTTGATTGTTTATTTTATCATTAGAAACATCTCAATTTTTCATAACTTCGTAGTTGAATGTGTGTTTAGATTTTTTTGTTTTTCTTGCCCAAATAACTGATTCGTGGCTAGCGGTAAAATTTTTGCAAGCCAAACAAGGCGCACCGTTGGGTTTGAATCAAACAATGTCATTAATTATTTCAAATCCTTGTTCCTGTAGAATAAAACCACATTGGTAAATGGAATGATAAGTACCGCTAATAGCAATAGTACCATTGGGTTTTAAAATTCTTTTGCATTCTTTGATTCATTGCTTATGAAATTTAACATTTTCTTTAAACCCTTGAGATTTATCTCATTCCCCTTTGTTTACCGAAACCATTTTTCCATTCTGGCAAGAAATTCCATCGTTACTCAGAAAATACGGCGGATCAGAAAAAACTAAGTCGATGCTATTTGATTTTATTTTTTTTAGTTCAACCAAACTGTCCCCTAATATTAGCATAATATTGTTATATCTTTTTTAACTAAAATTACCGGTTCAGACTGCTCATGCTCTTTGAGGTATCGCTCTATTTCCTGTCGTTGGGATATATCAATAATTATTGAAATCAAATATCGTGTAGTCGTTTTTTGTCGGAGGAGTATTTTTAGTTGAGTCCGTTAAACCATAATCAACACAATCGGTTCTTGTCACATTTATCCGATCGGGACTTAAAGTTGCTGGATATTTCGGAGTAACCTTTCGCGTATTATTAGAATAATCGTCAAAAATTTTGTTAAAAGTTAATTCGTTTGCTTTAGAAGTGGTTGTTCATCCTTCTGATTTTTCATACCCAAATCATCGATTTTGATAAGTCTTTAATGCTGTAGGTAAATTAATAAATTCAACCATATTATTTACTTCGCTGATTGAAATTTTGTTTGAGCCTTTACCGCTTTGAATACATGCTGCAAATATTCCTACTGTACATTCATCTTCCTTAAGATTTAAAGTCGCTCGAGCAGCTACACGTTTAATTTCTAATTTTACTCCAGAAGAATTAGAATAAAGCATCAATGTAGAAAAAATACCTATCCCGTAATCATTTCCCGAAGAACTAACTGTTATTTCTGTCAAATATACATTCTCAATATTAGTGGAATTGAATACTGTGTTCCTGCTGCTTTGTTTGTGTAATTCGACATCTAATGTTAAATGTAAATTTCTAAATCACCCATTCATACCTTCGAACAAATATTCATTATTATCTCAGATATGATCTGTACCAGTAAAATTTTGGTTTTTCACCCTTCGATATCTTCCATCGAAAACACCTTTCAAGTTTTTAACACTAATTTCTTTTTGTGCATCTGCAGTTTCTCATGTGATATCGTTAGCTAAATAATAATGTCCTGTTCAAGTAGAACTGGTAGAAGTGGTAGAAGCTATATCATCAACAGTAGTTAATGGAGTATAAACATCAGCACAAATGTAAAAATCAAAATATGTATTAGGAACATAGAAATTTGTATCACTTTTAGTTTTTACCTGAACTTTATATTTTTTGTCATATGTGTTATCATTCTGAGTAACGCTTACAATATCTATTTGGTTAACATTAAAAGGAATTTCATCTCCGCCGCTAAAACTCACTTTAATTGAACTCAAACAATTTTTAAATTCATTCATTCCGCTCTTATACAATTCGTGCAGTGGGTTAAAATCAAAATGTTCATCATCGAAATAAAAATGGTATGGTTGAGTTGAGCAATTTCCTTGATATGGTATATCGTGATAATTCATACTCAAATCGTAAGCTGAGATAGTGTCAGGACACACTTTAGGCAACGAACCTGAATTAGTCGAAGTACCTGCATCCTTATTAGGAAAAAAGTCATTAATTTTAAATTTGTAAGGTGCAGGGTAGGTGTAAACAATTTGACTATTAGCTTTGTAATGATACGAATTTTGTTTTGCTTTTAGTGTACAACCTATATTTGTGATGTTATCAACTTGTAATTCTTCTAAATACACGTTGCTTGAATCTTGGTTTTTTGGAACCAATCTATTTAAGATAGTTTTTTCAGTTGGAATAGTGCTAAATTCCGGTCCATCTAGGAAATTTTCTATTACATCAGTAAGGTTAAATTGTCGAAAAGGAGCATAATTTTTATTAGCAAAATTACTGCAAGTTGTAAGAAAAATTAATTGGGGGGGGGATGCCAATTAAAAATAAAGAAAGTGCTGTTTTATACGTTTTGTTTTGCATCAGTTTTAAGAAATTATAACCCGACTTCAGCTATTAAAAGTCATACTAGTCTTACTTATGTCGTGGTACTTTGAATTAGATTTTAAAACATCCAATTTTTGTAATAATATTTTCTTGAAAAAGTCATGTTCTAAATTCTTTTTTTATCTACCAAAAATTGAGTATTTTAATACCCTGGGTATTTTTTAAAAAACACCATTTTTTTGCAACAACGAAAAAATTTTTTTTCGGTTGTAAAATTGAAATTTTTTCAGTAAATGGCCAAAATCGCGGTAATATATATAGATGAGGAGACAATCCTGTTTTTTACACAATGATTAATTCAAACAAACCTATTCAAAACAAAAAAACAATTTCGGTAGCTTTAATCAAATCTTTGAATAAGATTAAGTTAAACGACATACTGAAAGAAATAATTAATAAGATTTCTGAAGAAATTCTAACTTATCCGGAGTTTTCTGCTAAAAATCGGAAACTCTTTGAAAAAATATCTTCGAGACTCGCTAACGAATTTTTTGCAATTCCCGAACTTATAATGAGATATAAGAGCCTTCCGAAAGAATTCGATCCTGATGAAATAATAGTGGAACCGCCAATACCGCCTCCACCACCGCCACCTCCACCACCTCCTGAACCAGATATGTTAAAAGAAATATTAAAGCAACTTCAAACAATTACAGGGCAAGTTCAATTTCTTACTGAACATTCAAAAAAAGTGGATGCATTCATTGAAGAACAAAGAGCAGTCAACGCCAAGCAAGAAGTTTTCAATAAAAAAACTGATGAGAAAATAGAAGGAGTTATAAAAGTTCAGAAAGAGATAATCGCTTCTCAGAAGAAAACTGACGAGAAAGTTGAGGGTGTTATAAAAACTCAGAAGGAGATAATTGCCTCTCAGAAAAAAACTGACGAGAAATTAAAGAAAATTATTAAACTTAATAATCTTAAATCGTAGCAGTTATTAAATTCGCTCTCGTTTGTGTTTACTTTTCATTAGTTTTTTACGATTGTTAATAAACAAAACCAGAATATTTTCTTTAGGAAATTGCATCCATCTTAATTTCAAAAGGTGGATATATAATATACCTAATTATTTCTATATGACACAAAAGTTAAAAACACGTAAGGCGGTTGTAAAAAGATTTAAAGTATCTGCTACAGGTAAAATTATTTGTAAGCACACAAACCGTTCTCACCGTGCTTATGGAAAAACTACTAAACAAAAAAGACACTTAAGAGGTGACAAAGTTGTTAGTGCTTCTTCTAGAAAACTTATTTCACGTGGTTTAATGTATAAATTTTAATAGGAGGAAAAGAATATGAGAGCAACAAACGGACCAAAAACAAGAGCAAAAAGAAAGGCAATTAAACGTCAAGTAGAAGGACACTGGGGTACAAAACATACTTCATATAAAATTGCTCGTCAATCTTTATTACGTGCTAAAGGATATGCGTACAGAGATCGTAAACAAAAAAAGAGAAACTTCAGAAGTTTATGAGTACTACGTATCAACAATGCTATTCGTCCATTAGGAGCTAACTATTCTCAATTTATTAAAGCTTTAAGTGATAAAAAAGTTGCTATTAACAGAAAAATGATTAGTGAAATGGCTATTAACAATCCAGCTGAATTCCAAGCATTAGTGGTGTTTTCTGGTGTAGCTTTAAATAAAGAAAATAAAGAAGTTTCTCCTGCTAGCCAACAATAATTAATTCTCCTATGGTAAAAACTATAGAGTACTTAATAGATGCTTTAAAATCTTTACCTGGTGTTGGTAAAAAACAAGCTATCTCTATTGCTTACTTCTTAATTAACCAAGATGATAAGTATGTGGAAGAACTAATCAAAAGAATTCGAGAAACTAAGACTAATGTTTTTCTTTGTACTCAGTGTAATAACTATACTGATGGTCAAAAATATTGTTCTATTTGTTTAGATGAAACAAGAGATCAAACTAAGCTATGTGTGGTTAAAACTGTAGAAGAATTAAACAAAATCGAAGCTACTAATTTTTATCATGGTTTGTTTTTTGTTTTAAATGATGAAATTGATGTTCGTACCAAGAAAAACATTTCTTCAGAAACTATTAAAAAACTAATAGTGTTTTTAGAAAAAAAACAGTTCGAAGAAGTTATTCTTGCTACTAATCTAACCCTCAATGGAGAATCTACTGCTATCTACTTAAAAAAAGTAATCAACCAAATATTACCTGAAGCTAATGTTTATCGTATTGCCGCTGGTTTACCTTTTAATTCTCAAATTGACTATGCTGATGAAACAACTTTAAAACATGCTTTTAACAATAAAGTAAAGTTTTAATATTAACAACTCTATCTAAAAAATTACACCAGTTTTAAAGCAGACTTATAATATCTACAACCCCAGTTTTCGGGAATAAAAATGAAACTAACTGATCGTCAAATTAAATTATTAAAATGTATTGTTGAAGAGTATGTAGAAAACCCTGAACCTATTAGCAGCAGCATAATCGTTAGTAAATATATGAAGAAAGTTTCTTCCGCTACTATTCGTAACGAAATGGTTATTTTAGAGAAAAATGATTTACTAGAAAAAAACCACGTTAGTTCGGGAAGAATTCCTAGTGTAAAAGCTTTTAAATACTATAACGAATTTATTGTTAAACCAGAAGTTAATAATTTATTAAAAAGTAAATTAAATGCTATTTTTAATAACCGTGATCTTTCTATTAACACTATCATCGAACAAACCACAGATATTATTCAACAAACTTTTCAAATGCCTATCTTTGTTTCAAATGAAGACGATAGCGAAAGTTTGAAAAAGATTGATCTAGTTAAAATAGATGATAAAACAGCAGTAGTTTTAGTTGTCACTTCTTTACAAAACATTAATAAAAACGTTTTAACCTTCGATTCTTCTGTGGAGTTTGACGACATTGTAACTTGTATTAAAATTTTCAATTCTCGCTTAATCGACACCCCTTTAAAACTAATCCCCCAAAAAGCTGAGCTGCTAAAACCGTTGTTAAGAAAAACTGTCCAAAAATACGAATTTTGTGTTAGACAAATTTTTGAAAACATTTTTAGTTTTTCTACCCAAAAAATTCAACAACCAACCAAAGTTAAAGGATTAAAGTTTTTAACTTCTTACCGTGAGTTTCAAGATATTGAAGCACTAAATAAAGTACTTAGTTTTTTAGAAGATACTAATGTGTGAAAACATATATCTTATATCGAAGAAGCTACAGGTAAAACTTCAATTATCTTTGAAAACGAAATAGGAGTAAGAAACTTAGCTATTGCTTCTACTAGTTTTGAAATCGGAGAAACAAAGCAAAGATTCTCTATTGTTGGTCCTTCTCGTATGAACTATGGAAATATCAAAGGTGCATTAGAATATATCAAAGAACAATTAGAAAATTATTTTAAAAAATAATTTTACGTATTACTTATTGGTGTTAATGGTGAAGTAAAACCAACGTTAAAAAACGCATCTGCTCCTAAACAATAGCTAACAATCGAACAAAATATTGTTATGATTGAATAGAAGAAACAAACAGACAGATGAGAATCAAAACGATCTAGAATTCCCCCGTGTCCAGCAATAATATTCCCATAATCTTTAATATCGTTTTTTCTTTTAAATAAGCTAAAAAGCAAATCACCAAATACAGACATCACAATTAAGAATAAAACAAAAACACAAACAGCAATTCATCAGCCGTAATTTACTAGCTCAGCCCCAGCATAAAAAGGGCTAGTATCTAAAATTGCATCACTACCATATTGTTTTCCTAAAAAATTACTTTGCATACTATATACTTTTTGTCCGTCTTGAATAGAATACATTAATAGTACTAGTAATGTTATTACTAACGAAATAATTAAACCACCAAAAAACCCTTCTCAAGTTTTTTTCGGAGATATATATTTACTCATCTTGTGTTTTCCGAAAAATACACCAATAAAGTATGCACCACTATCTGAAAAAATACTAATCAATACTATGATTAAAACTGTGGAGAAAGTTCTAACGATAGCAACGTACAATAAACAAGAAAGAGTAAAAGATATCCCAGCTACTATTAATGGAAGTGCAATTTTATTAAATTTAGTATTTGGTTTCTTTTTGTCCAATACTAAAACTAAACTAAGTGCACCCATAATTACAGGGAAACAAAATAATTCTACAAGAAAAAACGGTGCAATTCTATTAGTTAGTTCGATGCCAACATCCGCAAACAAATATACTCTTAACAAAATATTAATAAAAGTAGCTACTTGTGGTACAGCTAAAGCAACAAACAAGCATCACACTGTGCTTTTTTCTTGATAGTTTTTTAAAAAGCAGGCTTGTAGTTCTTTACTAGCAAAATATGTTCCTACCATAATTGCTATAAAAAAAAGTATAGCAAATATCATACTTACCTGAATAGGTAGATAACTAGCAAAACCTTTACCATTATCTCCAACTGGTAAAGTTTCTCTTCTTGGATCAGAAAAAACAATACACAAAAGTATTAAGATACAAACAGAAATAAGAATAGCAGCTCCACGTCCTCTTTTTTCAAGATTAGTTTTAGTTTTTTGATCAATTACATTAATAGCTTGTGAAAACATACTTTTAAACTTTCATTAGTTCAGCTTCTTTAGTTGTATAAATTTTTTCAATTTTTGCATTTCACTCTTTAGTTAGTTTATCTAAATTATTTTCATAACTCTTAACTAAATCTTCACTAAGTCCTACAATCTTTTTAATTTCTTTTTGCACATCAGTACGAATATTTCTTATTTGTACTTTGGCTTGTTCTAGATATTCTTTAGCTTTTTTAGCGTTGGTTTTTCTATTTTCTTCTGTAATTGGAGGGAAAGCTACTTTAACCAAACTACCATCCAATTGGATATTAGCATTTAGTTTTCCATCATTAAGTGTTGTAACGATACTTTTTCCCAAACTACCATCAAATGGTTTAATGTTAGCAGTTCTAGCATCAACCATATTTACGGTTGCTACTTGGTTTAAAGGCATCTTTTCTCCATATGCTTCTACTAGGAAGCTGTTAAAAATATTAGGGTTTACACGAGCAGAATTGATTTTACAGTATTCGTTGTTTAATCAGTCAACAATTTTTATTCCTTTATCTTCAAATTTTTGTTCAAAAATTTTCCAATCCATTATGTTCTTATTATATTTGGTTTAGTAAATCTGAATGGTTTTCTACACAGAATAACTTTATTTCAGCAACTAAATATGTTGATTTATTTCAAGCACGGAAAATAAAGAATTTTGGACATTGCTATTTAATCACTTAAACAACACTTATCCGCAAAATATTTTTTAGATTTTTCACCTATCGATTTACCCCCAAAAAAGTCTTTATTATAGTTTAAAATATAATAAGAATAAAACCAATATGGCTAAACCAAGCATCTCTATTTTAATCCCTTGCTATAATGGCGAAAAGTATATCGATAAATGTTTACAATCCGCAATCGATCAAACGTATGATAAAAGCTTATACGAGATTATTGTTTGCAACGATGGATCGAAGGATAATTCGTTACAAATCTTGCGTCAATATGAAGCTAAATATCCCGATTTAATTAAAATAATTACACAAGAAAATAAAGGTATTTCTTTTGTCCGTGCAGCGCTTTTAGAAAAAGCTAAAAATCACTACATTTACATGATTGATGTTGACGATTGAATTCATAAAAAAACTTTAGAATGGATGGTAGAAAAAAGTGATGATGGAAAAAAAGATATTGTTGTTTCTCGTACTTGAAGAGTAATTAAAAAAGGGAATAGATATGTAAAGAAAATTTGGTGATTAACTAACACCCAGTGCTTCGTTAAAACTCCTTACCAATATCTGTGTATGAACTCACCGTTTGCTTGAAACACATTAATCAAAAAAGAATGTTTTTTTAGCAACGGATTCGCTTACAAATCTAAAATAAATATGTTTGAAGATTTGATGAGTCTAAGTTTTATTTTTTCTCGTGCTAATACTTTAGGAGTTTGCCACAAAAGGACTTATTACTATTTAAAATCTCCTAGTTCACTCAGTGATATTGATACAATGATTAAGGAAAAGAATACAAAAAAACTAGAAGCAGTTATGGCACAGTTTAACTTCTTTTTAGAACAAGAAAAAAAATATAAATTCACTTCTAATTTATCAGAATCCCAATATAAAAACTATTTGAACAACACTATTTACTTGTTTATCATGTATTTTGTTGGTTTCTTTTTCTATGTGCCATTTAAAATTAAATGGCCTTGAAGACAACACACTCTTCCAGGGTACGAAGAAATATGAAAAAAATATTCAGCAGAAATTATCAACATTTTAGATAAAACTGATTTTCCTTTTAAATGTCCAAAAGGTGTTTGATGAAAAAGAGTTTCTTTCTTTTTAACTATGGGATGAAGACTTAAAAAAATGAGAAAAAATTTTGATAAAAAACAACCAGAATAATTATTTACCTAAACAAAATTTACTAAATATTTTTTCAATAAATTCTAATTCCGTAGGATCTCCAATAATCTGCAAAATTTCTTCATAAGAACTTTTTAACAATTCTATTGACTCTTCGATGTAGTGTTTTTTATCTTTTAAGTTTTTTAAACACAATTCAAGATTTTTAATAGTTTTATCTAAAGTAGCAATACTGGTAGAAGATTGAAGAATTACAGAATCGTAATTTAATGTTTTTATTGTTTGAAATTTTTTTTCAATTTCATTAATTAATGGAGTTATTTGTTTCTGTTTAGCACAAATACAAACTCCATCTGATTTTTGTTTTTTGATTAAATCAGATTTGTTATAAACTAAAATATAGCTTAGTTTTTTTATTTTTGCAAATATTTCTTTATCTTGCTCGTCCATTGGTTTAGAACCATCTACAAGAAATAAAACTAGATCGGATTTTTCCAACATTTGTAAAGATTTATTGATTCCTAATTTTTCTATTTTATTTCTAGTTTTATTTCTAATTCCTGCTGTATCAATAAAGTTAATGGTTAGCCCATTAATACTAGCTTTAGCCTCAATTGCATCCCTAGTCGTTCCTGAAACATTGGATACAATAGCTTTCTCTTCGTCTAGGAACGCATTTAGAAGAGAAGACTTACCTACATTAGGTTTACCCACAATTGCAACGTTTATTCCACTAATAAACTTAATTAACTTTTTGCTTTCATTACTAATGTTTTTAAGTTTAGTTAATATGTTTTCTAATTTCTTTACTAATGTTGGTTCGTCTAATACTGGATAGTCATCGTATTCAGGGTAATCAATATTTACTTCGACTTGACCAATCATCATAAATAATTCTTCTACAAATACTTTTAATTGTTCAGTTGCTTTGGGATTTAATCCGTTGTTAGCGATTTTAATTCCCATATCGCTTTCAGAATTAATTAAATTATTAATTGATTCAGCTTGAACAATACTTATTTTTCTATTTAAGAACGCTCTTTTAGAAAACTCACCAGGAGTAGCATAAACACATCCGTTCTTTATTAATAAACTAATGATTTTTTTTGCTAAATATAATCCTCCGTGACAATTAATTTCAATTAAATCTTCTCCTGTAAAAGATTTGGGAGAAACAAACTTCATTAATAGAACATCATCCAAGATTTGTTTGTTTTCAACAATCTTGTTTCTTTCAATAGTGTATCCATTTTTTTTAATTTTATTTAAACAAATTTTATTAGTAATAATATAAGCTTTTGGTCCACTTACTCGAATAATATGTATGGCACAATTAAGGGGGGCGGTAGCAAGTGCGACGATAGTATTTTCCATTTAGTATTAATTATAAAACAATTGGTTTTTTGTTACTTATTGTTGATTTTCTTGTGTTGAGTTTTAGTATAGTGCAGTTATTTTTGTTTGCCTAAGTTGCACCAAATTGCCCCTCTTATGATTCGACTATTTTTAATAATACTTCAGAGTCAGACAAAAACTCTAATATTTTCAATATTATTTTTATAAATTAACTACTGGATTTGAACTGAGTTTGGGAGTAAGTTTGGCTTGTGGAAATCACACTACCTGTAGTTAAATTATTAACTCAAAAAATTCCAGTTCCAATTATTTCCGTCTTGAAGATGCTGCTTAATTTTGCACCTAGAAAAGCATTGTGTCCGGTATATACACTTCCACCGCTAGTTGCCATGTATTCTGAAGCAAAAATTGCTTGTTGTTCACCGTTTTCCAAAATTAACTGTGTAACATTTTCTAAATTAGTACCAGAAAAGATTCCCTGTCCTGTTCGAATTTCTCCTGTATCAGTCATGTAGCTTGTAGAAAAAAACACACCAGATAAATCGAGGATGCTTAAATTTCCTAAAATGGCATTAGAAAAAGTGTCGTTTGCTGTTCACACAGCGCGAGCGGTTGTAACTGATGCCATATTTTCAGCAGCAAATTTCGTACCTTTTAAATTTAATTTACTCAAACTTGATAAGTCGGCTAAGTTAAACATTCCCCTAGCTGTTTCGATGATAGTGTTTGAAGGGTTCGAAAGGTTTCCCATTCCGCTGCAAGCAAAGACAGCGTTGGATAAATTTAATTCTTTTAGGTTTGGTATTTTTGCATTTAAAAAAGTACCCCTAGCGGATGCTATTGTATTTTTCGATGCTCACACCGAATCGCTTAAATCCATTAATACAATGCTTCTTAAATCATAATCATTGAACAAACCACCACCTGTTGCACCATTACTATTATTCAAGAAAGTTGTACCATGAAAATTAATTTCTAAAACATTCCATGATTCAACTATATTTTTATTAAAAAGACAATCTCCAGAAACGTAATATTGTTGTCCTTCTTGTGTAGAAAAATCCAGAGCATCATAGTTATCTAATGGCTGTGTTTTATTCGTAACCGCATCACTAAATCCTACGATAGCTTGTACGGTGTTTTGTTCGTCAATATTTTTATTTTCGAATTTGAAAAATGTTGTATTCACAGGGATAGGATTAAAACCAAAGGTTTTAAATTTAGTATCTTTATATGTGTCGTCTTTTATAAAACTTTTTCCGGTTGTCATACCAGTTATTCCGAATATACCTTTTTCGTCAGTATCATACGGATAAATTTTTGATAAAATAGTCTCATAAAATGTTGCACTAGCTGTATAGATATCCCCAGTTCCGGACATGTTTGAGGAAGCAAAGACAGCGGTTTTATCATCTTCTCCCAAAATTAATTTTGTGGCACTCGATAATTCTGCATTTTCAAATGTATGCTTAGCAGTATAAACATCACCTGATTCAGTCATTCCTTCTGCGGAAAATTTGGCTCCAGACAAATTTAATGTTTCTAAACTATCTAGCTCAGCATGAAAGAAAGTTATATTTGCGGTAAATATCTGAGTTTCTTCAGACATTCCACTACAAGCAAATACAGCATCCGATAATTTTAACTCTGACAGATTGTTTAAATTGGCAAAATAAAAGGTTGATGCAGCGGTTTCGATAGTACGTCCTTCTTTCATCCCGCTACAAGCAAATATCGCATTAGAAAAATCTAAAGTTTCTAAACCTGATAAATTAGCATCAGCAAACGAAAGTGAAGCAGACTTTTGTGTGTTAGGAACCGCTCAAATAGAGTTAGCAAAATCCAATGTAGTTACCGATCCTAAGCTACAATTGTAAAAGAGACGGTTTCCTGTTTGTCCTTCATCATTATTTAAAAAAGTTAAATTACCAAAATTAATTCTCTCACATTTTCAGACTTCAAATACTGACTCATCAAATGTACAGTTTCCGCTAACATATTCGTATTCGTTTTGGTTAGAAAAATCTAATGCATCAAAATCTTTTAACAATGTCGGATCTTTAACGACTTCTTCACTAAATCCTGTGATAGCTTGAACATCTTCTCCTTCAAACTCCTCACTTGCAAAATTAAAGAATGTATCAGACAATGGTATAGCTGTTCTTTGCTTAAATATAGTATTATCGAAAGTACCATTTCCATAATTCGCTCCTGAGGGAGGAATTGTATTTGTTACTTCAAGAATTCCTTCACCTATTATTTCATCCTTATACATACCTGACAAATTAGCTTCTTGGAAAGTAGATTTCGCGGTATTCACTCCTCCTTGGGTCATATCTGCCGCAGCAAAGATAGCATCCGATAAGACTAATCGTGTGACATTACTCATTGTAGCATCGTAAAATGTTTGCTGAGCCGTATAAATATCTCCGTTTTTACTCATTACACTTGTCGCGAATACCGCTCCAGATAAATCTAATTCTTCCAAATTTTCCATAGTTGAATGAGAAAAAGTACTTATAGCGGTATATATAGTGTTAGTGCTTTCATTAGTCATTTCCTCAGCAGCAAATATTGTTCCATTCAAACTTAATTTTGGTAAACTTGATAAGGTAGCACCTCCGAAAGTGTTAAAAGCGGTAGCCACATAACCGTTTTCTGACATTCCGCTGCATGCAAAAACTGCGTTTGATAATTTTAACTCTTTTAAGCTCGATAAGTCGACATTGGCAAAAGTTGAGTTTGCAGATACTTTTGTATTATCAACTGCTCATGTTGATGTTCCAAAATCTAGCACTAAAAGAGAACTCAAATCATAACCATTATTATCGCTAAAAGTTTTGTTTCCGGTGCAACCATCGGTATTATTTAGAAATGTTAAATTACCAAAATCTATTTTCAAAACATTTCAATTAGTAAACACTTCTTTTTCAAATTTACATTCCCCACCAATAGAGACCATACCCCGCAGAAGTAACACTTTTTGTGGTAAAATTTTAATGCCCCTACTTAGTTTTTGTTAATTTAATAATTTTTTTATTTTTCTTATTTTTGATAATTTTTCGTTTTAATAGTTTGTTCTTTTCTTCT
>JAITFH010000042.1 GCA_031281465.1 Mycoplasmataceae bacterium
AGTTGAAGTGCTACTTGAAAAATTGTTTCCATTTCCATTTTTATTAGCACTAATAAATAACAATGCACAGGTTATAAATGGCATCAAGATAAAGATAGTAGAAACAATAGCTATCTTAATTCTATCGCTTATTTGCGATTCTTTGCTAGGCTGAAAGCCAATTTTTTTTTTTTTTACTAAATAACATAACAAAATCCAGAGTATACCTAAAGTCAGGAAAACTCCTATAGTAGAATTATACTTTTTAAACTAAATAAAATGGGTTCCGGCATTGGCTCAATTTTATTGGGGACAAGATATGAACAATAAACCGGAACACCATAATTATAACACTCCTAAAAATTGTGTGGAAATTATTTTGGGAAGGGCTTAAAACTAGCTGTTTAGTACTACGATATTTTTATTTTATCACAAGTCAAAATTCTCATATTGTTCTTGTTGAATTTTGATTGTTTCAAACACATTTAAAATTTCCTCTTCTACTTTTTTAAATTTATCAAATTCATTAAATTTTTCTCGTACCCTTTGGTGCATTTTATCCTTTTCTTGTTTTGTTATAATGTTGTCTTTATATTTCTTGTAATACTCTTTCATATATTCAAAATCTAAAGAGTATTTGTTAGCAAGATTTTTGATTAGTTCATTTCATTTTTCTTCCATTTTTATATCAATCTGTTGCTTAGTATCACTAGGAGTAATATCAGGCATACTATCTATATATCAATCGAGATATTCTTTTATTAATTCTGCAACTGTTTTCATATCTCTTTTATCTAATTCTTTGATTAACAAATTTAATAGTTCTTTTTGTTTTTCTTTTGTTTTACTTTTAGAAATTTTAGTTAATCAATCATTTGTAGTGTTTGTAGATTTGGAAATAAGTTCGTCAATTGTTATTTCTTCTATATATCTATCAGGATTAACCCTGGTATCATCTTTAGCTATTATTTCTTTGTATTGTTGCAAAAATGAACCAGCAATACTTCGGTATTCTAAAATCTGTTCATATGTCATATGTAAATCAGTCCAGCTTTTTTCATCGAATACTAAGAAAAAATTGTCAAGATTAAATGCTAATTTTCGTATTAGAACCATGAATTTTTTTATAAATTCTTCTGATGTATTATTACGAGCAACGTTTGGGTTTGGAGCTATAGCTAATATTTCATCAATTATTTGGTTGATAGAAGCAACAATTTTCTGATAATTATTTACATCTGGCGGCATAATTTTTTCTATTTCTACTCCTTTAGCATAATAACTAAATGCTTCATCAACCGCTCTTTTATTAGTTCTAAGTAAACATCTAACATTAGCAAATTGCTTTTTTTCATAATTTCTACATGCTCGAGCAAATGTTTGGATAACATTGTGCATTTTTAAACTACGAGCAACATAAACGGTATTAATCCTTGGAGCATCAAAACCAGTAGTAAAAATATTGACAACTATAGTTAAATCAATATTTCCGTTTCTAATTCTATCAGATAAATTTTCTTGATAAGAATAATAGTTGTTTAATGAGTAATTAGCACCGGTTTCATTGTTGAATGAAACTAATATATCTTTTAAACGTTCACAGCTTGTTTTATTGTCTTCACCGGTTTCTTCACCGTTTGGCTCAACGGAAAAGATACACCCAACATTAATATCTGGAAAATTTGTTTTAAATCATTTTCAACATTTGTATGCTTCATCAATGGAACCAACAGTTAACATTGCTCCATATGTTTTGTTCTGTGTCAAATCCATAAATGTATCTTTGATGTACGAGCAAACAGATTCTATTCATTTATCTCCAATAAAAAATTCTTCCCATTTTAAAGTGTCAGCTTTTTTTCTCATCGCTTCATCTGTTCATTTTAAATTAACGGGGAATTTGATGTTGTAACTAACGATATTACTATCTCCTATTGCATCACAAATAGAATAGGTATGTAAACATTCGCCAAAAATATCTTCAGTTCGTAATCCTGAAGTAGTTTGGCTAAGTAAATATATTGGTGTTCCAGTAAAACCGATGGTTTGAGGATTATTAAAAATATCATTAATGTGTTTTCGCATGTCTCCTGCTTGGCTTCGGTGACATTCATCATATATAAACACAAGTTTTTTATTTCTGATTGTTTCTACGATTTTTTGCTTATCTTCAGCCTTACAAGCTCGATCTAATTTTTGGATAGAAGTAATAATTAATTTTTCATTTTTGTTAAGAAGTTTTTCAATCAAATCTGTAGTATTTTCTACATCATATTTAGTTAGAATGTTTGAACCAAAAGCGGAGTATTTAGAAAACTCTTTTTGAGTTTGATCTCCTAAATCCTTTCTGTCAACTACAAAAATTACTTTATCAATTTTTTCGTGTCTGCTTAAATCACGAGATAAAAGGAAAGAAGTTAATGTTTTCCCACTACCAGTAGCATGGAAAATGTACCCAGACTCTTTTGTATTTAAGATTTGGTTAAAACATTTTTGAACTGCATAATATTGGTAAGGACGTGCTAAAATTAATTGTTTTTTATCAATCAAACAGAATCTGTTAAGATAGTCTAAAACGGTTTCTGGTTTTAAAAAATATTGGTGTAATTCTTGGATTCTACCTATTTTGTTGTTTTTTTCATCAGTTCAAGATTTAGGATTTTTTTCGTTGATTAAATCGTTGTTAGCGAAAAACATTGAGCTAAAACCATCACTAATCATGTACATGTTGGTATATTTATACAATCAGTGCATTCCGCTTTTTTTATATCGTTTGATTTGGTTAAATGCAGTTCATATATCGATGTATCCTGGTTTTTTTAATTCACAGTGTAATAATGGTATTCCGTTAATTAGAAAACTTACATCATATCTTTTGTTATTATCGGTGGTTTCGTATATGACTTCATAGGTATTATTTTGAGGGTTAAATCAATCTATTAGAATTAAATCTATAGAAGAGTTATCTTCTAATACGAAATTTATTGGTTCTCTTAAAAAATTCATTCTTTTAACTAAAGATGGTTCATCTAGTTTTTCACATAGTTTTGACCATTCTATTTCATTAAATTTGATATTGTATTTTTGTTCCAATAGTTCTTTAAAATGTTCTTGAATAGATGAAACATCTTTATTACATAATTCAAGATTTGGTGTTCAGCCAATTTTCGGTAATTCGTTTTCTACTCAGTCTTTTTCAAATTGAACTTCACCCACTGTGTATTTCATTATTTATTAGCTCCTTTCTCGTTAATTTTTCTTTCTAAACTTTCTGGTATTTTTCCTTCATTAAATGCTTTGCACAATTCTAAACAAGTTTCTTTATATTCGTTATCACCGTAATTAAAAGATTTGCAAAAAGGTAGAATATCAAACGATTTCCAGCCATACATTACTTTACCATAATTCAAAATAAAGTGTTTAATAACTTCAGCACATTCGCTATGAAACTTTTTGGTTGCCTGAAGAGTTTTTAAATAATTTCTATAATTGTAAAACAGCATATCAACACATTCTCAAAACAAATAAATTGGTCCGCCAGAACGTACTTCGGTTATCGGATGCTGAAGTGTACCGTCGCCGCAACGGATTAAGTGAATGTATCAATGAACTCGGTAGTGTTGTGTTTTTGTTAAAAAAACTAATCTTTCTGGTTTGTTATATTCCCCATCAATTGGATAAACACCTAGTTTTGTTCTGTTTGCAATATCATCCAGTTTATCTTCGTCAATGTGATGTAAATCTTTCCACTCAGCTCCTTTTTTAGGTTGCAAATCGTATCGCATAGTTGCTTTTTCTCCTTTTTTATAAATTTCATCCAGTTTGCCATAAATTTCTTTGATTGTCATATTAAATTTTTCCTCCTATTCACAAACCAACTATTGTTGCAATTAATGCTGTAACTATCGTTCCTGATAATCAAATTGCTAATTTGATTGCATAATGTTTAACTTGTTTTTTGTTATTATATTTTTTAATCATTTTCTGATTTTTATTTTCAATTTCAATTTCATCTTTTGCAATATTCCAACGAATTACCGATAACCGTTCGTAAAGTTTTTTATATGTTATTCCAATATAGTCACATTCCCACTGTTTCATAATTTCACAAATTTCTTTTCAATATTTTTCTTGACTAACTTTTGAATTTTCTAGTGTATAAATTGTTTGTCAGATATCATCAAATAGTGCTTGGTTGGTTGGATTTCCATTTGCAATTGTTCTTTTAACTCTTTCTTTTGTCCACAATAACATATTAAAAAAACAAACTCCTTAAGTAATATTTTTTCATTTCTTGGATGTTTGAAAGTTGGTTTTTTAGTGATTCAGCTTGTTCATCTATTGTAGATAAAAAATCTGCTATTTTTTGTTGTTCTTGGAACGCGGATGGAATACTGATTTTTGTCTCGACTAAATATTTAAAATGGCGTGAGTATCCACCTACGATCTTATAATTGCTAACCAACGAATAAAATAAAAATCTAAGAGAAAAAAAATTCGAATTACATTCTATAATTTTTAAGCCATCACCGCCTTGGCAGAAAGAGAAATTGACAAATTTAAATATTTCGGTATGGTCACCGAAAATCAAATATTCATTTTTTGGAATTAAGAAACTAGTTTCATTAACATACCCGTTAATATACGTTTGACCTTGATCAATTACCGGAAAAAGTCCGACTGTAAAAATATTTTCTTTTAAATATTTTTTTGTTGCTGTTTTAATTAAGACAGATTTGTTTAAAAACATACTTTTTAATGTAGTTGGTTTTCAACTTTCACTCTTAAAATATTCAAACCTTAAATTAGGAATATCTGCATCTTTTTTAGGGAATAATTTTTCTAAATAGTATTTCTTCATTAATTCAACTTGTTCCAGTTGGTTTTTTAACGTGGTTTCTAGTTCGTCGATTGTAGATAAAAATTCTGCTATTTTTTGTTGTTCTTGGATTGTGGGAGGAAGAAAAAAAGAGTATTCTTCAACAGATTTTAAAGAAATATTTTTCTGTATGCTGGTTGCTTTAGATTCCATAGTATTAATAAAAGAATCTGTTTTAAGCATTCAATATAAAAATTCTTTGTAAATTTTATTATTTGGTGCAATCAAACCTACTCGTTGATTTAGCAAACAGTTTTCTATATGCACCATAGAAACTCGTCCGACATTACCAGTCATTGAAATCAAAATATCTCCCACTTTCAACTTTTGATGTTCTTGAACGCCTAACGGAATTTTGTCAACCTTTGTTAAATTTTGAACATCTATAGTTTTATCTCCTTGAACATTTTTTATGGTTAACACAGAAAATTTGCCATCTAGTTTATAGTCTTTTGAAGCAAAGGCAAAACCATTTTTGCCTTCAAGAAAATCCCCAGCCACAGCTTTCTTTCATTTATTTAAAAAACCTCTGAACCTAATTTTTTTCATTGTCGATTCTAATAATTCGAATGTATTGTATTATCTTTTCAACCAATTTGTTAACGGTAAAAGACTCGTAATGAGAAATTGAAAAATTGTCAATTTTGGTAAATTTTAGTAAACTTTCTAGTTTTTTAAATTCTTCTTGAGAAACAACACCATTATCAAAAAATATTTTATCTTTTGTGTAAGTTCCTTTCGAAAATAAATTAAATACTCATGGATTTTTTTCAGAACCGTATGAATATTCTTTATTTACTTTTTCTTTATAAATATTTATTTCATCTTTTAGAGGTTCGAAATTCTTTTCAAAAACTATTAAAAAAAACATTAGTATTATTAATTGTTCAAATGCGCGCTTATCTAATGCTAAGTTTTGTTCGAAACAACAGTAGTTATTAAAAACTTTTAATAAAACATTTATAGTTTCTACGATATCAAATTTTTCTCGTGTTGTTAAATTTTTATTTTTATTTATGATTTCTATAATTCATGGTTCGAACGAAACATTTTCAAAAACTTTCTCCTTTTCTATCAGCTCGCTAAAATCAAAACTTTCTAGGTTAATATTGAAATCAAAAACTTTATACAAATATGTTTCGTTTTCGTTATTTTTTAACCCATACATATGTTCTATTGTTTGATTCAATACTTCTTTGTCTACAGAATAGATAATTTTTATTTTGGAGTTTAAAAGGTGTTTACAAATTTCTATTATTTCTAATGCATATATAGGTTTACATCTATCTAATTCGTCGATCACCAAAATCATTTCTTTATCTTTTAGTTTTTTATCTAATTCGTCTTTAAAAGTAGTTATGTAATCTGATGTCATAATAGTATTGAATTTGGAATTTTTAACATTTTTTAAGGTGTTCCCGAAATACGGTATGTTTTCAATTAGACTATTAAAAATTCCTCCAAAAAATTCTTTAAAATATCTTTTCGTTGTGTCATTTAGTTCTTTTGCAATAAACCTGAATAATGAGTTGAAGGGCTCATTTTCCCAATCGTTTTCCCAAGCGTTAAAAACAATAACGATAAAATCTTCATTATCTCTGAAATATGGAACGATTTCTTTAGTAATAAAAGTAGTTTTTCCTGATCCTCATTTTCCATTCAAACAAATAGAATTAAAGATTTTTAATCCTTGTACTAAAATTTTAAGTTCTTCTTCTCTTTTTATCACGATTAGATTGCCCCCTTCATAATTAATGGTAAAATTATTGCACCAATTTCTATACTCTTATCAGAAATTCATGACAAAAAATGTTTTAGTTTGTTCCATTTGGTTTTTTTATCACGTTGTTCTTTTAAAATATTTTCAATCTCTTTTATTTTTTCTTCCACTTCTTTTTTTTCATTTTCATTTAAATGAGTATTGTTTTGAATGTTTTTGATAATAGTTTTAATATCAATATCATTTTGATTTGTATTAGTATTGCAAATATTTATGCTGTGCGAATTTTGATTGATACCTAATTTAACGATTTCTTCTGTTTTTAAAAAATTAAATGAAGAAATTCTTTCTTTAGCTATAATAAAATTTTTTATGAATTGCTCTGATGAAAAATTATCAATTTTAGAAATTATTTCGCCTCAACCAGGCGCTTCTATGTAACCACACATATTATTGTAAAAATTAGGACATAAAACATAATATTTACCGTTAATTTTATAGTGCAGTTCTACAGCTTTCTCTTTAAGAGAACCAGGGGTTGTTTGCTTTTCTCCGTTGAAAGGATTTGATTTTAACTCAACAATAATTTCATCTAAAGTTTGAATATCTTCTTCTAAACAGAGTTTTTTAAACTGTTCTATTAGTAAATTATTCATCTTCCACCTCCACCAACTCATCTTCGAACTCTTTAATTTTAGCTCACAATTGATTAATTTTCTGAGCATTTTCTTCAAATTGTTTTCTTGCACTAACGATATCGATTTCAACTTCCTCAACTTTTTTCTGTACATAATTACTAATATTTAAATCACAATCATTTTTAATAACTTCATCCAAACTTACAACTCTGGAAAAATGTTCAACATCTTTTCTATTAATGTAAGAATTCACGATATTATTAATATTTTCCTTCCCTAAAAGATTCTTCGCTTTTCCTTTAACAAATTCGTCTTCCGCGTTAATAAAAAGAATATCTTTGTTAGTTCTATTTTTTTTAAATACTACTAAACAAGCTTGCGTTCCGGTTTTGTTAAATATTTTGGCTGGAAGTAAAATAACTGTGTCAATAACATTTTTATTTTTTACAGCATATGTACGCAGCTCTTTTTCTACTCCACCACGGGTTAATATTCCTGTATCGAATAGTGTAGCACCGATACCATTAGGAACTAAGTGGTAAATTATGTGAGCCATAAACATCCAATCCGCATTACTGTCGTTGGAAACAGTTCCTCATTCTTTAAATCTCTCGTCGCCTAATCATTCATCTGCAGATTTTTTATTCATTCATTTAGAAGCGTTAAAAGGAGGGTTAGCGACGATGATTTCCATTTTAGTATTTAAATGCTGAGGACTGGTTAAAGTATTGTCTTGTTCCAAACTAAAACCATCATGTTTAATACCGTGAAGCAGCATATTCTTTTTCGCAAGTCCTATTAGTTCTCCATCGGTATCTTGCCCATATATTTTTGCAACCTTACCATTTAGTTCTTTGTAAACTCTGAAAAGAAGTGAACCTGTACCACAAGTTGGGTCGTAAACACTTTTAGCTTGAGTTTTTCCATAAGTAACGATTTTCGCCATTATTTCACTAACTGATTGTGGGGTAAAGTATTTTCCAGCTTCACTTATTGAACTTTCAAAAAACTTTCCTAACAAGTATTCGTACGTTTCTCCTAAAAGATCAATGTGTTTATCGTTGAAAGAAATATTTATTGAATCAATCGATTCTAAAATTTGTTCAAAGTTTCTTCTCCTCTCTGCGGAATCTTTTGCTATTTTAGGATTATCTAAATCTACCCCAGCAAACAAACCTTTAAAAGATTCATCGCTTTCTTCAATTTGTTTCATCCCTTTTTTAAAATCAATTGTTCAAGTAGCATCACCTTTTTTTATTTTTGAAATAATTTCCTTCCAAGAATATTTTGGTTCTAAAAAGTATCCTAGGTTTTTTATTGAGTAGTCTTTGTACTTGTCTGAGACTTGGGAACTATATATATATATATACTTTAAGCCATCATTCTTTAAGTCTTCATTGACATGTTCTTCTAGTTGTTCAGAAAGGTAACGGTAAAACATAAAACCGGTGATGTAGCTCATTTGAAATACAACATTAATTTTGTCTCTCAAAACATCAGCTGCTTCCCAAAGTTTTTTCTTTAATTGCTTTTTTTGCTCGTCGCCTATTAGTGAATTTATAGCCGTTTGACTCATATATATAGTTATTAATTATCATTATATGATAAGCACTATATTAACCTGTGTGTAGGAAGGGAAAGTTCGAGTCTAATTTCTCTATCTAGTTCTCAATAAAAATCCCAACTATCGCACAAACTAAAATTGCAAACATAGCATAAGATGATCAAAAGAAAAAAGAATTAAAGAAAAAATTTAGTACAACCACAGCAGCAACTATTACTGAAAGCACAAAAGCGATAGGAACTTCTAACTTATGATTTTTGTCTTTGTTAGCTTTAAACAAAAAATAAACAATAGCACATAACCCAACCAAAGACAAACAATTAGTAAGATAAAACATAGGTCCTCAAGGAACTAATGTTAAAAGAACCGCACAAACAGCTGGCACTAAAAGTGCAATTAATACAACTCAACTTAAATTTTTTCTAACAGCGGATAATTTAGTAGCCATTTCCACCATATTATAATTTAAAAAATATGGCACTAAAAGAGCAACTGGTTTTTAAATTAAAAAACTTCCCTAGTGAACCAGGATGCTATATGTGAAAAAACAAAGATGGCCAAATAATTTATATTGGTAAAGCTAAAAATTTATTTAACCGTGTACATCAATATTTTCAAAACAATGTTTCCGATAAAACCAAAGCATTGGTAGAAAATATTGATGATGTAGATTTTGTAATAACTAAAAACGAAAATGAGTCACTAATTCTTGAAGCTAATTTAATCAAACAATATCAACCAAAATACAACATCTTGTTAAAAGAAAATAATAACTATCCGTATATCGTATTAACCAACGAAGAACACCCAAGATTTATTTATACAAGAAATATAAAGTTTTTTAAAGGAAAAGTATATGGTCCTTTTGCTTATGGAAATTTCGATAAATACGAAATATACATATTACTTAATCAAATTTTTCCTTTAAGAAAATGTTACAAACTCCCACATCGTAAATGTCTCTATTACGATATTAAAGAATGTGTTGGACCTTGTATCAATACTATTCAACCTGAATACTATGTGGAAATAGCTAAAAAAGTAGATGACTTTTTTCATGGTAAAAACAAAGAACTTATTGATAAATTAAAAGCTAAAGAAAAAGCTAGTGCAGAACAATTAAATTTTGAAAGTGCAGGGAAGTATGCAAGTTTAATCACTTCTATTAAAAACATTACTACTTCCATTAAATCGGATGTAATGTTAAAAAATAAAAACCAATTAGATTTTGTAGGATTTTACATCAAAGAATCCCACATAGCAATTGTAATTTATTCTTATATTAATGGAAAACTATTAGCAATGAACCAAGAAATAAATACTATATATGATGATACCAACGAAAGAATAACAGATTATATTTATCAATACTATATTGCAGCTCATTCTGCTTCTTCTACTGTTTATATGGAACTACCTGAAACTGACATTGACTTATTAAATAATTCTATTGAGAAAAGTTTTATTTCTCCTAAAAGTGGAAAATATAAAAGTATTTTAAAAACAGCTTGTGTGAATGCTCAAAAATATTACGAATCAAACTATTTGATTTACGAATCAAAAAGTAGAGAAACTGATGACGCAATGGATAATCTAAAAAAACTAATTAAAATAGAACAACTTAATTTAATTCATGTGTACGATATGTCCAATCTATTTGAAGAAAATAAGATTGGAGCAATGATTGTAGTAGAAAATGGCAAGTTCAACAAAAAACTATATCGTAAGTTCAATATTAAAAATTCTGAATCACACGGAGATACAGAATATATGTACGAGTGTGTTCTTAGAGAATATAAGAAAGTAATTGAAGAAAACTCTGGTTTTCCTGACTTAATTATTGTTGATGGTGGAATAAATCAAATCAATGCTGCTATCAATGCTTTGCAAACTTTAGAATTGGATAAGATTATTCGGGTGATTGGATTAAGTAAAAACAATAAACATAAAACAAGTCAAATTGTAACTAAAGAAGAAACGTTCTCTTTAGATATAAGAAGTCCTTTGTACAAATGATTGTTTAATATCCAAGAAGAAGTTCACCGTTTTGCCATTAGTTTCTTTAGGAATAAAAAATCTAAACAATTTTTCGAAGACAGTGTGTTGAACAATATTCCAGGACTAGGAAAGAAATCGGTAGAAAAATTATTAAAGGTTTATGGAAATGTAGGAGAAATAAAAAAAGCTACAGTTGAAGAACTGAGTAAATATGTTAAAAAAGAGATAGCTCAAAAGATTTTAGATTCATAGTGTAAACCTGTTAGTTTTACTTTCTAAACTATAATGAGAAACATGACAAAGAAAAAGTTTTTAATAGCAACAAAAGATAACGAAAAATTCGAGAAGTATGTCAAAATATTAGAACCAACATTGGGAAAATATGTTAACTTTATTTCTTTAAATGATATTAAAACTGAGATAAAATATCCAAAACTTGCTAGCAATGCTATGTCGGACGTTCTTAAACAAAGTATGGATTTATCAAAACAAACTGGTTGTATTTGTATGGTTGATGAAATGAATTTGTTTGAAATCCCCCTAACACCTGGAGAATATATTGAAAGATACCTTGCTACTTTTAAAACAAAGGAAGAATGCTTTGATATTATTTTAAAAAAAGCGAAGAAAAATAATAACTATCGTTATGGAATGGGATTTGAAGTAGTTATTACGATTCCAAACAGTGGTTTTAGTATGTATCAAGATAATGTAATAGGAACTCTTGTAAAAAAATATGATTCTAAATATTCTGGGGTGGAAAAATTAGAGAATGGAGTTTATGGTTTTGGTTTTATTTTTGTAGAAGAGAAATCAAACAAACCATTAACTGAAATGACAACTGCTGAATATGCAAAGATTGACTTAGCGAATAAAGTTTTAAAAAGAGCAGGAAAAGATATAGTGGGAAAATTTGACGGTACTGCTCAAAAGAAAATGGAAGAAAAGACAGTAAAAATAAAATCGAAATTGAGAAAATCAACAGATTAATACCCTGTAAATATAATAATAGCATAATGAAATTTCTTTCACTTCGTTCACTTGTTTCTCTGTCAATAATTTTGCTACCCCCCCCATTTCTAATTCTCTTAACAAACTGTTCTACAAAAACAACAAATAATACTATTTTACAACCTGTCGCTCTTAAGTCTTGCTTTGATTTTAAATCCGATGGAGAGAATGTTAATACTTTTTACAAAACCAAACAAACAAAAGAAAAATTCATCAATAAATTAGATGCAGCAACCATTTTCTCTTACTTGCCTGATTATGTTGTATCTGGTCAACCATTTTACAAAGAAGAAATCGATGTAACGGTTGATCCTACTCTTTTTTGTTTTACACTTGCTCCAAAAGATAATTCTGTTCACTACATCAAAAATTCAAAAACAGATCCGATATACTACCAAACTTACTTTACAGATTTAGCAACTAAACCGGAAACCGGGGTAAGAATGGTAATTAATTTTACTGGAGAAGGTGAAGATGAAAACGATCTATATAGTTATCCTACAGTTGCCGATATGGCTGCAGGATTAGCTGAAAATGGATATTTCCCTAATCAATTATTGATTCCGGAAATAGGAAATTTAGATACCGTTAAAGTAAATGATTTTATTTACAAAGCAAAAATTTCAGTTATCGATAATGAATCGATATTCTATGCTAATTCTTTTGTTGTAAATTTTGTTAAAGCAGGCATAAGTTTAGGCGATATGATTATCCAAAAAGATTTGGGAACGGTAGCAGCGGATGATGACACAAGTGGAAAAGAACTTACAATTGGACAAATTCGTGAGCAAGTTAAAGAATTTAACCCATCTATAGATGATGAAGTGGTTGAGCATTTAACTAAAACATCTGATGTTAGAGACAGTTATTCGAATTCTTCTATAACTAGAACAATGACTCTACAAGTTGACAACACGATAGATTGAATTACTGGTGATAAAACAGTTACATGTAAAGTTCTATCTGTAGCAAAAGATTCGCTTTATGTTAAATTCAATACAAATGAAACAATAAATGTTGATGATGGTGATTTTAAAGCAACTGTAAATTCTGTAATAGATAGTAATGGTTGGAGAAGTTGTAGTGGAATGAATATAAATCATACAAATGGATTAGATACTGGAAAAGCGTTTTTTATATATCAAGCAATCAAAACAGGAAGTCAATACAGAAAATTAAATATCGAGTGAAACTGAAATAATAAATACGTTATAGCTGTCGCTGGACATCCCGCAGGATTGCAAAAAATGTCAATAATGAGACAACCTCAAAATCCTGTGTTAACAACATTAGATTTACACTTATTAATAGCACCAGATTTGGCTGGTCTTAACACTCATACAGGTGTGTTCAATAAATACATTTTTCCGAATGTAAAAAATTTCAGTTCCAACTTGTTCTCGAAAGATAATCCTTCCAACATCTTAAATTACGAGATAACAAGTACTCAAACTGAAGCTGAATTTTGAACAAATATGGGTGATGATTACAAAGGATTCGGACCAAATTGTAATGCTAATCTATGTACTGACATTTCTTTCTACATGTTTACTGATGTGACATTAAAATTTAAACAGATAGTATGCGGTACTATTAGTTCATCGACGTATAAATGAAAGCCAGAAATAAATATTCATTTGCCATTTGGAAGTAAAACAAAAATCAAAGATACTTATATTGATTGTAAGAATACTAGTCTTGGATATGTCCAATGAAACTATATTTACGATTTAAACTAAATAACCTACCGGAAAACTAGACAATTTTGCGCATTTGCCTATTTTTGTACGACTTTCGATGGTAAAATATGACGACAAACTAGACACTTTTGGGAATTTACCTATTTTTGTACGGTTTTATATAATAAGAGTAATATGGCGTACTACTTCCGAAAAAAGTATATAGACGAATTACTTAATTTAAAAGACAAACACTTTATTAAGGTGCTTACAGGTATTAGAAGATGCGGAAAATCAACTGTGCTAGTACAGTTTATGAATGTTCTTAAAAACGACTACAAAATAAATGAAAAGCAAATAATCTATATGGATTTCAATGATTCCAGATTAGTAAAAAAATACAACTGAGAAACATTACTTAATTACCTTGAATCTATTGCAGATAAAACTAACACCAACTACTTATTCTTAGATGAAATCCAAGATATTAAAGGCTTTGAAAACACAATCATTACTCTGTTTGAACACAAAACATTAAAATTTGATATTTATGTTACTGGTTCAAATTCAAAAATGTTATCCAGTGAATTAGCAACATTATTTACAGGTAGACATCGAGATGTACATATTATGCCTCTTACTTTAAAAGAATTCAATGAAATCACTAACAATCCTTTTTTTAATAAAGACTTTTATAAATATGCAGAAATAGGAGGCTTAGGAATTATCATCCCACACATAGATAATCCGGGAGAAGCTAAGGAAACTTTAAAAAATGTATTACAGGATGTAATTCAAAAAGATGTAAGAAAGAGACATCACAATACATCTAATCTTTTAATTGACAAAACAATTAAATATGCATTAAGTAATATCGGTGTTTCAATCAGCCCATACAAAACATGTAAAAAAGTAAATAAACAAGATGACGAAAAAATGACACGCGCATCTTTCTCTAATTATTTACAGTGAGCATGTGATGCGATGATACTTTATAGAGTTGATTATTTTAATCACAAAACAAACACTATTCTAACAACTAGTGGAAAATACTATGCTGGTGATATTGGTTTGTTAAACTCTGTGGTTGGATATTCAGACAACACTTTAGGATATAAATTAGAAAATATCGTATTACTACAGCTAATTTCTTTAGGCTGAGAAGTTTATACTTTGAAACTTTACCAAAAGAATAAAAACAGCAAAGAAGTTGATTTTGTAATCAAAAAAGATGAAGTAATTAAATACATTCAGGTTACTCATACTTTAACAAACGAAAATAAAAAACGAGAAATTGACAACCTTTTATCAATCAAAGATGGGTATGAAAAAATAATAATACTAATTAATGATGAAACAGGATATTCTACTGATGGTGTAAGAAGAATTGACTTAATGAGATGATTGATGGATGAGATAGTTATTTAAAAACCGCCAGATTTAGCACTCGTAATATAATCCAAATATGACTAAAACGATTAAATTTTCGCTATCTTTTTTAATAATTTCCCTACCCCCCCCAATTCTAATTCTCTTAACAAACTGTTCTAATTTTACAGTTAGTTCTAATATTACAACTCTCAATCCAATAGATATTAGTACAAACTTTAATTTTAAAACAGGTGGAGATTTAGTTAACACTTTTTATAAAAATAAAGAAACCAAAGAAAACTTTATTAATGAACTTAATAAAGATACCATTTTAGGTTTATTGGATGATTATAAAATAGGTGATTACTCATATAGAGATGAAATAAAAGTGAATATTGATAATGTTCATAAATTATTCACTTTAGAACCAGAAGAATGATCTGTGCATTACATTAAAACTAGTAAAACTGATGAAATATACTACTCCACATATTTTATGGATTTAGCAGAAAAACCAATTGATGGAACAAGAATGATGATTGATTTCACAGGTAATGGTGAACCTGGAGCTCCAGCTTATCCAACTATCGAAGATATGGCACACGGTTTATCTCAAAATGGTTTTTTCCCTAACCAATTGGTTATTCCAACTGTAGGGGAACAAGACAATATTTGGGTTAATGATTTTATCTACAAAGTAAAGATTGTACCCAAAAATGGTAATTCGATATTTTATGCCAACTCTTTTATTGTTAACTTTATTAAAAATGGTGTAACCTTGTCGGAAATAGTTACCCAAAAAGATTTGGGAACGGTAATGACAGGCGAAGCTGGAAAAGATTTGACTCTAGAACAAATTAAAACTCAATTAAAAGAATTTAATCCAACCATGGATGATGAAGTAATTAATAATTTGAAAATTATTAGTCAAACAAAAGCACAAGGTACAGCTGCTATAACTAAAACAGTAAAACTGAAAATTGAAAATTTGGATTGAGTTATTGATGGTAGCGAAGTTGAATGTAAAGTTTTGTCAGTACATGAAGATCAAATGTATGTTAAATTTGGCAGAAACGATGATATTAAATTTTACATCAGTGGCATACAATATACATTCAACCCTGTCATCGATGAAAACGGGTGGAGAAAATGCGCTAATATGAATTTTTCTGGTGGTACAAGCACTACATTTAATTATGTTGGAATGTCTGGTACTGTTTATCGTAAATTAAATGTGGAATGAAGTTTAGCAAACACTCCTATAACAGGATTTGCCGGATACGAAAATTTTCTAAAAAAATTAACTATTATGAGATTTGGAGCAGAGGAAACTGGAGCACGGGATGCTGTACTTGATTTACATTTACTGGTTGCACCTAATTTAACTTATATAAATACTCATTCGAGTAGGTTTGGAAAGTACATTTTTCCAAATATTAACAAGTTTGACGCGAAATTATTTTCTGTCACAAACAGTTCTCCTTATTTGGTATATGCGGCTGGTTCAGAAGTAATTACGGGAGATAACTATATCGGTTTTGCTCCAAACTACATAGCTTCAGAAGACAATAATAATTTATGTACAGATATTTCTTTTTATATGTTTACCGACATAACGCTTAAATTTAAACAAATTTGGTATAATGAAACGTCACATGCCCCGTATAGGTGAAAGACAGATGGTGTTAACATCCACCTACCTTTTGGAAGTAAAACTAAAATTACCGATATACCAGTAGATGCTGGTGCCACACAAGGTCAAGCATATTATGGAGAAAAAGTTCAGTGAAACTATATCTACGATTTAAATTAATTCTTTTCTCTACTTAAATCTCGTTTTTTAATATCTTCTCTTTTATCTGGAGCTTTTTTGTGTTTAGCTAAAGCAATCTCTACTTTAATATGGTTTTTATCTAAATAAACTTTAGTAGGAACTAAAATTAATCTATCACGTTTTATTTTTCCTTGAATTTTTTTTATTTGTGTTCTATGCAATAATAATTTTCTACGACGAACAGGATCGATTGTTTGAAAAGTATTAGCATTAACATAAGGATGAACATACATGTTGATAATAAAAACTTCATCATTTTTAATAATTCCAAATGCTTCATCAATATTAGCTTCGTTAGCAACAATAGATTTAACTTCGTTCCCTTTTAATTCTATCCCTGCTTCATATGTTTCGATTTGAAAATAATTTAAGTTAAATTTTTTATTCGAGAAAAGAGGTTTCATAATTAAAAAGAGTAAATGTAACTTAATTATATTTTTTATCATCGCACAATATAATAGTAACAATAATCAAACATTAGTTTATTCTCAGTTTTATTTTTTCAAAACTATTTATTAAGAGACTTTTACTAAACACACTATTCTATGGAAAACGAAAATAAAATCCCAACAAAAATATTTGCATTAGGCGGAATTGAAGAAATTGGAAAAAATATGTATGTTG
Organism: Mycoplasmataceae bacterium; assembly: GCA_031281465.1. Lineage (GTDB taxonomy): Bacteria > Bacillota_I > Bacilli_A > Mycoplasmatales > Mycoplasmoidaceae > Malacoplasma_A. Next base: position 17,298 of record JAITFH010000042.1, read on the forward strand.
TCGAACACGACAATGAAATTTGAATTGTTGATTGTGGAATTAAATTCGTAGATAAAAACGTTTATCTAGGATTTGGTTCAATTATTCCACCATTTACATATTTAAAAGCTAACCAAGCTAGAATCCAAGGACTATTAATTACGCATGCCCATGAAGATCATATCGGAGGAATACCCTATCTACTAAAAGAAGTAAGTATTCCTAAAATTTATGGTGGAAAATTAACTAGAGCAATCGTAGAAAATAAACTAGCACAATTTAAAGGATTAAATAAATATGAATGAGGGTTAATTGATGACAATACCAAAATATCATCAAAACATTTTACTATTGATTTTTTCCGTGTTTGTCACTCTGTGCCAGATGATTTCGGAATTTGTTTTCAAACAATCAATGGTATCATTTGTACTACAGCTGATTTCCGTTTCGATTTCTTAACTCGTGGAGACGAAACAGATATTTGAAAAATTTCAGAAATCGGTAAAAGAAATGTAGACGTTTTACTTTGTGAGTCAACAAACGCTTTACAACCAGGATTTAGTGGTAGTGAAAAATATGTTGTTGATCAAATTAAAAAAATTTTCCAAGCTGCTCCTGGTAGAGTATTCTTAACTACTTTTGCTTCAATGATGGGAAGAATAGAAGAGATATTAGAAATCGCTATTCTTTCAGGAAGAAAAGTAATTCTTGGTGGAAGAAGTATGAAATCTAACGTAGCTGCTGCTATTAAAATCGGAACACTAAGTGTAGATGAAAGTTGTTTTATCGAAATGAAAGACATTAACAATTATCCACCTGAAAAAATATTTGTAATTACTACTGGTAGTCAAGGAGAAGAAAATAGTGGTTTACAACAAATGAGTACAAGTAATCACCCTTATGTAAAATTTAATCAAGATGATACTGTTATTTTTTCTTCTCACCCAATTCCAGGAAATTTTGAATCAGTAGAAAAAGTTGTTAACAGTTTATATAAAATGGGTGTGCATGTGTTCATCGATACACCAGAGTGTAAAATTCACTCTTCTGGACACGCTACACAAAGTGAAATTCAATTAATGATTAGATTATTAATGCCTACATACTTAATTCCTATTCATGGTGAGTTTAAAATGTTAGCTTGACAAAAAAGAAATGGTGAATTAATGGGTATTAGAAAAAACAATGTTATTCAAATTTCTAATGGCCAGTTTGTACAACTGTTAAATCATAAAGCTGAGTTAACAAAAGAGTCAATTGAAATTCCTGATGTGTTTGTTGATGGAAATCAAGTAAGTGATAATGCTACTAATGTATTAAAATTTAGACAACGATTATCAAGCGATGGTGTTGTAAATATTACATTAATTATCAATCGTATTTCTAGAAAAGTTTTAGAAGTTCCTGTTGTTTCTATCCGTGGTGCTTTCCAATCAAACACTTCCAATTCTTTAATTACCAAAATTGCTTATAGTGTAAAAGAAACTATCGAACAATATATGAACGAATTACCTCAAGGAAGAACAATTGAAAATGGAGATATTCGTAAAATTGCTGAAAAAACTGCTGAGTATTTTATCTGAAGAAACAAGAAGAAAAAACCTTTAATTCGTGTAACAAGTTTTGATTTGTAAAAAAATATAAATTTATTTAGGAATCTTTTTAGCACAAGACTATTTGTTTCGCTTAGGTTGTCCTATATAATTTTAAGTAATAGAACTATGAAGAAATATCCAAAATATACTGAATATTTAAAAATGAAACATTTTTTTGGTAAAAGAAAAAATATAGTTTTTATTCACGGTTTTTCTTCAAATTATTACGTATCAATTAAATCTTTATTCGCACTTTATCAAAAAGGTTTTAATGTTTATGCTTGTTGTTTACCTAATCATGGTTTAAATTTTTCAGCTAACCACCAATATACATTTGCTGAGTATATAGCTTTTGTTCAACAATATGTAACTAGTTTAAATTTAAAGGATGTTATTTTAATTGGACATTCAATGGGAGGTGGATTAGTTTCTGCTGTTGCTACAAAATTACCAAATGTTTCTAAAGTTATTTTAGTAGATCCATTAAACAAAGGTGGAATTGTATTAGAAAACAAAGCAGCACTTTTTGAAACTCTTGACAAAAAAATTGATCCACCAGGATTTGAAGGATGATTCGAAGCTAAACCAGAATTAAATGCTGATTATCGTTCATTATTCAAAGAGTTCTTTGAAGAAAAAACAATTAAAAGTTTAGATAAAGGTTTTAAATCAATAATTGTTCCTACATTAGTAATTTTTGGTCAAGCAGATCATGTGATTAACCCTTTATTAAGTTCTGAATATATGTTACCAATTTTAAAAAGAAAACACCATTCATTATTTGAAGTTATTTTAAAAGCTAAGCACAGCCCACAAATTGACCAAACAACAGAATTTTTAAAAAAAGTTTCAGAGTTTTTAAATAATGCAAAAAAATAATTCACAAGTTGCTCAACGTAAACATTTTCGTATCGAATCAGAAATCATGAATTACATGAACTATGTAATGAAAAATGAAATTTATGATGAAAATGTTAAAAAAGCTACAATCACTTATGTTAAATTAACCAAACCTAGAGATGAATTATTTGTTTACATTGACACTTATGACAGAACGAAAATAGATTTTATTTTAAAATGTTTAAACGAAGCTAAACCGGCTTTCAAAAGAGCATTAGCTAGTCACTTAAATTTAAGAAAAATACCAAATATCTTTTTCGAACGAGATTTAACAATAGACCGAATGAATGAGATGGAAGAACTATTTGATAAAATTAATAATAAAAATAAGTAATTTTATTATCGTTGGCAAATCAACCCCTAAACCCAAACTCCAAAATGGATTTTAATGGTTAGGGGCATATACAATATAATAATAAACATAATAAATTATGGGCCAAAAAAATATTAATAATAATGGCAAAATCAGAAATTGATTATCTATTTTAGGGACGGTAGGAATTTCTGCTAGTATTGTTGCTGGTGCAAGTGTAGCTATTTGGTATTCTACCAGTGACTATACATTAAATAGTGAATATGGTTCTTCTATTAATTTACGTTACGAATTAGATACTAGTACAACAAGTGATGATCCACTAAGTGGTGCAGGTTCAACTAATACTAAAAGTGTAAAAGAACTAACCGAAGATACTGCTCGTTCTTTTTCTCGTTACCTTAATAATCTAGGAGTAGAAACTTATAACTCAGTTTACCCAGAATATTACGAATTGAATGGAGCAAAAAAAGCTTACATTAACTTCACAATTCCTCGAACATTAGTTCAAGAAAGAGAAATGACTAACGGAGAATTACTTCCTGATGCTGATAAGAAAGTAGATGTACCTTTACTTAATGCGTATTTTAGTAGTTTAAATAGTAACCGTGTTGATATTATTATTGATTCTTACTATGACAGAACCGCTACTAATAACCCTAACGGTTTTTTAGCAATCGCTTCTTCTGAACAATTGTTTGATAGTAATAATGATATTACATTAGATTACTCAACTAATACATTAAATTTAAAAGTTTCAACTACTGACGATAGTAATCACGTAGTAGCAGATGATTTCAATAATTTTTACAAAAAAGTTGTAAAAGATGACTCTGAAACAGCTAGTGCAGATAAAAAGAAATGAGCAATGTATGTGATTAGAGATAAAGAAAGTTTAAAAAACAGAATGCATTTTATTTTGCAAGCTGCTTCTTATCACTACGGCAGTCAAGATCGTAATGCATATGATGAAACAAGTTTAGAAACAGCATGAGTATATTTAAGTGATAGTGAAAAGAAATGAGCTGATGCTGTATTAGGCGAGGATAACGATCGTAAACCTTTCAAAGATGCTTATTTGAGTACATCCCAAGGAACATTGAATGTTTATCGTACAGCTCACAGTTTGCTACAAGAACCTACAACTTTTACAAGTGGTAATAATACTAATTGAGGACCAGATGAAGATGCTACATTTTACCGTTTAATTACTTTTTCTGGTGAAACATATTCCAATTACGATGGTTCATTATTTCCTTACCCACATTCTTTTTCAACTTCTGGAGATTGAATTAAAGGATGAATGAAACCATACATTGTGGTAAACCCAATCAATGATGAAACAGGTTTTAAAACACTTTTTCCAGATAAAAATCCTAACAATTCTGAAGATAAATCTGATGACGATAATGTTGGAAAATATTTAGCTTTATCATGTGATTCTAAATTCGAATTAGAACAACTTAAAAAAAGTCTTACAGGTGATTATAATTTTTCATTACCTATCAAAGGTATAAACCAAATCCAAGAAGAAACAACTACTTATGCTATTGGTGAATATATTAATTATGGTGGTGAAAATGTATGTAATAAAGCAAACCCTGCAGGAGTTGTTTCTTATGTTTATAACTCACAAGTTGGAGTAACAAACAACTCTGCTACATTCTATAGTGGATTATTTATTTCTAACCCTTTATTAGCTTCATTTATTGCATTGATGGTAGTGTTATTCTTAATCGGTGTGTTTATTTCAGTATTCTATCGTGTACCAGGCTTAATTGCTTTCTTTAGTATTGTTGCTACATTGTTTATTACTACAACTGTTTTCCTACTTGCTTTACATACTATTTCGTTTGCATTATTTATTGCGTTAACATTGGGAACATTCTTATCAATGTTTTCATACTTCTTGATTTGTCAAAAAGTAAAAAAACATTTGGAACCAGAAACAGCAATGGCTGGTTCAGTAAAAAAAGGATTATTTAGATCTGTTTTACCAGTTATTGATATGCATATCGTAACAATAATTTTAGCTGCTTGTATGATGTTTTTTGGAATTAATATCATTAACGAATTGGGTATTGCATTAATGATATGTGGTTTGGTTTCGTTGGCAATGGTAGCAGTATGAAGCTTTGCTGTATATTTATTGTTCTTTAACAAAGTTAATGCAGCTAACCGAGCAATATTTATTCCAAAGTTTTTAACTAAAAATTTAAAATATGATGTTAACAATACTATTAAAACTGAAGTTTATAATCCATCATTTGCTGCAACTGATAAATTTGAAAAAGTAGTGAGAGATAAACTATGAAAAAATATTCTAGCTGGAGCACTAATTGCTGCCACAGTAATTGCGGGAATTATTATTTTATGCTTAGTGACTATTGGTGGAGTTTCTAGCTATTACCAAGGAACTAGAATAAGTATTTTAAATCTTACTGAAGGAGATGGAATTGTTCAAGCTATTCAAAGCCAACTTGCTAACGGAGGATGAGTATTAAGTAAAGAAGTTGATTTGTGAGTATTGAGTTCTACACAACAATTCGATTACAACCAAATTATTGAAGCTCTTAAAGCTGCAAATCTAATATCTGCAGTGATTGGAACAGATTATTTAGTACAAACTGAAGTAGTGGGTGGAATTGTTGATGCGGTGGAAAATACAGAATACTTATTCTTGATTGCTACCGGATTCTTATGTGCATATGCTTTAGTAAGATGTAATTATACTTCTGTTATTCCTGTGTTCGCACAATTAATTTGTTTTGATTTGTTTATGAATGCTGCATTTATTTTATTCAACATTAAATTGGATGATATCGTATTAGTGTTTGCTTGTTTAGCTTTCGGATTAAATGCTATCTTTACATTCACTTTCGTTAACAATTTAAATAGCAGTTGAATTAAATCTCGTTATTTAAATAAAAAGAAATTAACTGAAATTTTAGATAACGAAATTATGTCTAACATTAACAGTTATTTCTTATACGTTGTTTGTACAATCTTTGGTGCTTGTTTAGTGTTAGCAATTTGTTCACCAGTTAACCTTTCTCTAGGATATGCTGTTGTGTTTGTTTGTTTTATTGGAACATTACTAATCAACTACTCAGTTACTAAACTTCTATTAAAAGTATTTATCCAATTACGTCATAAATATAAAGTAGCTGTTATTCAAGGAGAAGTATTCTTCCAAAAGAACTACGATAAGGTTGATGAACAACACATTGAAGGTATTAACAGATTTAAAAACAAAACATTTAATATTGAGGATTATGTGAAAGAAAAGACGAGTGTTAATTCTCCTGCTAATCCTGTTCCCGAAACTGCTGCAAAATTATAGGAAAATTGTACGAATATATTGGTAAAACGGTAATATATTAGATATAATATATTAGATATGGCTAACGCTAAAAATCCCGATATTGTTCGTGAACAATTAACAAAGACTAAAATTGACTCTATTGGAGCCACAAAGGAATTACAAAACTCTTTCCTAGAGTATGCAATGAGTGTAATAGTTGCTCGTGCTCTTCCAGATGCTCGTGATGGATTAAAACCAGTTCACCGTCGTATTTTATGAGGTGCATATGGAATTGGTGCTACTAGTAATGCTCCACATAAAAAAAGTGCTCGTATTACCGGTGAAGTAATGGGTAAATACCACCCACATGGTGATAGTTCAATTTATGAAGCAATGGTGAGAATGGCACAAGATTTTTCTACTCGTTATCCATTAATCGATGGTCACGGAAACTTTGGTACAACTGATGATGGTCCTGCTGCTCCTCGTTATACTGAAGCTAGAATTGCTAAGTTTGGTGAAGAAATGTTGAAAGACATTGAGAAAAACACTGTAGCAATGATTGACAACTACGATGGTACAGAACAAGAACCTGAAGTATTACCTTCTGCTATTCCTAACTTCTTGGCTAATGGTACTTCGGGAATCGCTGTTGGTATGGCTACTAATGTTCCTCCCCACAACTTACGTGAATTGATAAAAGCTATTAAAATTTTAGCTCACAATCCAGAATGTACAATTGAAGAAATAGCTGAAGTTTTACAAGGACCTGATTTCCCTACTTATGGAGAAATTATTGGATTGGATGGAATATCTAACTATTTCCACACTGGAAAAGGTTCAGTTATTATGCGTGCTAAATGTGAAATTTCTGTTAATGAGCATAGTAATAAAGCAATTATTATTGTAAAAGAACTTCCTTACTTAGTTTCTAAAAAAGCTTTGATTGAAAAAATTACTGATTTAGTAAAAGAAAAACAAATCGATGGAATTAGTGATTTACAAGATTATTCTTCTAAAGAAGGTACACATATTGAAATCATTCTTAAAAAAGATACTGTACCTGAAGTTTTATTAAACCAATTGTTCAAATCAACACAATTACAAATTGCTTTCCCAGTTAATATGTTGGCTATTGTGCACGGTGAACCTAAATTAATGAATATTAAAGAAGCATTAGAAGTATTTATGGAACACCAATTTGATGTACTAAACCGTCGTCTAAATTTTGATTTAACTAAAATTAAAGAAAGAGAACACATTCTTGAAGGTTTACATAAAGCAACTTCTGATATTGATCAAGTGATTGCTATTATCCGTAATGCTGAAGATTCTAACCAAGCTCAAACAGCTTTGATGGAAAAATTCCAAATCGACGAAGTACAATCTAAAGCAATTCTTGATATGAAACTACGTAGTTTATCTGGTTTAGAAAGAAAGAAAATTGAAGACGAATTAGAAGAATTAAAAGCTAAAATAATTAACATCACTTCTATCCTAGCTGATCGAACATTACAAATTAAAGAGATTGAAGACCAATTAGATGTTATCGATAAAAAATATGGAGACGAAAGAAGAACAGTAATTAGAACCGATATTGCTTCAAGTATTGATAACGAAGATTTAATCCCTAAATCTGACATCATCATTACTTTGAGTAAAAAAGCGTACATCAAACGTTTACCAATCGATGCTTATAAAGCTCAAAAAAGAGGTGGTACAGGTGTAACTGGAGCTGTTACCCACGAAGATGATAATGTAGAGAAGATAGTTACTGCTAACACCCATACAGATTTATTATTGTTTAGTAATTTAGGTAAGGTATATCGTTTACGTGGACACCAAATACCTTTATGTAACAAAACATCAAAAGGAATTCCGGTAATCAACATCTTACCTAAACTAGAGAAAACTGAAACAATTATTACAATATTACCAATTGATGAATATACCGGTTCTTTATTCTTCTGTTCAAAAAATGCTATTATTAAAAGAACTAATTTAAAAGAATTTGAAAACATTAATTCTAATGGTAAAATTGCTCTTGGATTAAAAGAAAACGACCAATTGTTTAATGTAATAAAAATTAACGAAGGAAACGAAATTTCTGATCAAATATATATTGGATTAAGTAATGGAAATCTAGTTCGTTTCTATGCTAAAGAAATTCGTGAAATGGGAAGAACTGCAGCTGGTGTAATTGGAGCTAAATTAGAAAGCAAAGATGAAGTTGTTGGGCTTTCTTCTTCACTACAAGGAGACAAAATACTTTCTATTGGAACAAAAGGTGTTGGTAAAATATCTTATGTAGATAATCCTGAAAATTTAGAAGAACACATTTACCGTATTACTAAACACGGAGCAAAAGGTGTTAGAGCAATGAAAGTAACTCCTAAGACTGGAAAATTAATTTTCACTAGTGCTGTTAATGGAGACGAAGAAGCATTAATGATTTCTTCAAAAGGTATCGTTATCAGATTCCTTTTAAGTCAAGTAAGCATCATTGGTAAAAACTCTCAAGGTGTAAGGTTAATGAACATTCCAGAAAATGAAAAATTACAATCAGTAACAATGTTTAAAAAAGGAATGTTAGAAGAAGCTGACGATAACCTAGAAGAAGAACAAGTTTCTAAAACTCAACTAATAGATTTAGATGAGGAAGATGATGGCAAAGAAGAATAGTGTTTATAATCATTAGATTATAATATCACTATAGGGGTGTAGTTCAACGGTAAAACTTCGGTCTTCAAAACCGACTTTGTGGGTTCGATTCCTGCCACCCCTGCCAATTTAGTAGGTTTTAGATGATTCTAATTTTCTACGAAAGAAAATAAAACTAGAAATAAAATCTTAATGGTTTTATTATAAATAATGTTTTTTATTTTCAAAAAAATATTTAAGATACATAGTATATGTTAGAAGAATTAGAAATAGAACAAGACAAATAAGTAAATATGGCGAACATTAAATACAAAACCGGAGTTATTGTAGGCAACTGGGAAATTATAGAAAAACTAGAAAGTAAGAAATACGGTAATCCTGTTTATCTGGTAAGAAACAAAATAACTGGAGTAGAAAAAGAAATAACCACTAATGGATTGAATACTGTAAAAAAAAGAAAATCGACACGTTTATCAAAAGGACGTCCTAGAAAATGAGTTTATAAAGTTGATGAAAATGGTTTTATCATCAGCAAAACACCATATAAAGAAAACTAATTACTATAAATCCCAAAAATGTAGTAATTTGAACTATAATTTCGTATGTAAGATAAAAAGTTACGTATGAACAACAGTATACAAAATCAAAAATTAAAAGAAGTAATGAATTCGCCTGCTGGACAAGAGTTCTATGCGAAATGTGAAGCAGAAGCAAATCTAGAAGCTATTGCTGATGTTAAAAAATGAGCCAAAGTTACAGGGGGAGAAAAATAATGAACTTTGTAGCATTGATTGGTATAGTAAAGTCAATCGAAAAAAATGAACAAACTACTGCTGTAGAATTGGAATGCGAAGCTTTTAAAGATAATCCAGAAGAAAATACAGTTTCATTGGTTCCTGTTGTAGTTAACAACAAAGTTTTTGAAAGTGAGTTGAAAGTATTAAAAGTTGGAGACATAATTGGAGTTAAAGGAACTTGTTTTTTTAATAAAAAAGAATTGTCTGTAGAAAAAGCACAAGTGCAAGATTTAACTAAAACGATAGAACAAGAAAAACAAAACGAAAAAGAACTTGGAATTCTTGCAGAAAGGGTGCAGATTTTTAACTAGGTAGAATTTAGGAAGGAGAAAACTATGGACGGATATTGAGCAATTCTAGAAAAATTATGGGGTAAAACAACAACTAATGTTGTGCATCAGGTATTCATCTGAGTTTATGCAACTTTAATAATTGGTGGTTTTTTATTGTGTTCGGTAATGATAGTTAGCAGAATGCTTAACGGAATGAAAGAACACGATAAAGATGCTAAAACCGCATTAGTTGATGCTGCTAAATCGATGATAGGATATATCCTTGGAATTTTTGGTTCAGCACTTGTTCTGGTGCTTGCTGCAGAAGTATTTATTCCATTATTTTTTAGTATGGGATACAATCCGGATAGTACATCCACATAAAACAAAAAGGAGAAATAAATGGTATTCAAAATCAGAAACGAAAAACACTTAAAACAAAACAACCCGATATGAAGTTTGTATAACAAAGAATACTTGTTCTTTTTTGATACATACCAAGATTTACTAGTTTTTATTAAAGACAATAAAATAGAAGTAGAAGAAATTTACGATCAGGATAGTCACGTACTGAAATTCGGAGAAGGAGAAAAGAAATAATGGCAATCGTAAAAGTAACAAAAGATGAAATAGTAATTGTGATAGACAAAGAATTTAAAATAAGTAAATCTGGCAATTCAGTTTCTAACAAGTTGTTGTTTAGCTGACCAAAACAATTTTTAAAAGATAGCAAAAATGGCAATTGCAAAATTGTTTCTTTTAAAATCGACGACTTAAAAAAATTTTTGGTAGTTGAACAAGAAAAAGATCCAATTACTAAACAAATGGAAGAAGAAGGAATAACTGTCGAAGAAGATATTTGTGCTGATGACTATGGAGAAAAGTAAAGTAAGAGAAAAATTAGTTGAGTTATACACCAAATCACTTGAAGAGAACGAAGTTCCTTGAAGAAAGACTTGAAATTTTGTAGCTCCTTTTAATCCAGTTACTAAGAAAAAATACAATGGAGTAAATTTCTTAGCTCTGAAAACTGCACAAAAAGAAGATCCAAGATGATTGACTTTTAATCAAGCTAAACAAAAAGGATGAAATGTAAAACCTGGAGAAAAAGCAATGCCTGTGGAATTCTGAAGTGTTTATGATACAAAAAATAAAAAAGCTATCGATTGGGAAAGCTACAATAAGTTGACTTTGGAAGAAAAACTAGAAGGAAACTATAAAATGATGGTTAAGAACTATGTGGTTTTTAATGGAAGCCAAATTGAAAAAATTCCACCTTATGTAAAAGAAAACGAAAATAATATCAAGTTAAGTGATGTTGAAGAAAAATTTCTTCCAACCCTAATTAAAAATATGGAAATTAAAGTAATACACACTGTTGGAGATTCAGCACATTATTCACCTTCTAAAGATGAAATTAATATTCCATATAAAGAAAATTTCGAAGATAGCTATAGTTATTCTGCAACTCTTCTGCACGAGTTAGGACACGCTTCTGGAAGTGTTAAAAGATTGAATAGAGATTTAAGTGGAAAATTTGGTTCTGAAAGTTATGCCAAAGAAGAATTACGAGCAGAAATAGCTGCTAGCTTTGTAGCAGGAGAAATAAATCTTGATCCAAATAAAGCTCAAGAAGATACTAATCATAAAGCATACGTTCAAAACTGAATCAAGGTTTTAAAAGAACAACCTAATGAATTGTTCAAAGCAATAAATGATGCTTGAAAAATTGCTGATTATCTGGAAGAAAAAGGAGAACTAAAACAAATTTTAGGAAAAGAAAAAACTCAAGAATCAAAATTAGAGCTAAATTTGGAAATGGTACCAGATGACAACGAAGACGACGAAGGGGGAGAAAATGAGTAATTTAAAAGATAAAGAAAAAGTAATTAAAAAAAAATTGAAACTAGAAACTTTTAAAAATTTTTTGTTCAAAACTGTTTGGGCAGAGTTAATTTTAGGCGTGTTTGTTTGAGCTTTATGTACAGCATTAGGCAACAAATTTTCAGATTACGGCTTATTAATTTTTTGAATTTTTTGACTATTAGGATTCCTACAAGTAATGCTATTTGTGTTATTAGGTTTATGAGAATACCACCAGGAAGGTAAAAAAGAAAAAGAATTGGAATGACTAACTAAAGTTACGAACGAATCAAAATTGGAGTTAGGGTTGGAAACGGTAACAGACGACAGCGGAGACGAAGGGGGAGAAAATGAGTAATAAAATGAGAATACAAAAAGCAGCAGATAAAGCATTATTTATCGATAAAAAATTTAAGGTTGACAAAAATGGAAATGTTGAGTTAAATTTAGAATTAGAAGTACCGGTTAATTTTGTACAAAAACTAGGAAGTGGTGAAGGAGAAGTAACGGTAGTTTCTTTTCCTAAAGACAAAATTAGTGATTATTTAGTAGAAACAGAAGATAAAAAAGAAAGGGGTGAAAAATAATGGCAGTAAGAAGTTCGATTTCAGTTAGACAAAAGGATGGAACCATCAAAAACATTTACTGTCATTGAGATGGATACATTTTAGGTGGAGTTGGAGAGAAACTTTTGAAATTTTACAATACAGAAGAGTTAGCAAACAAGCTGGTAGATTTAGGCGGGATTAGTGAATTAGGCGAAACGCTTGAAATTGGCGAATATAGCGAAACTGAAGAAAATCCTAAAACAACGAAAATTTTTAGCAAAGGTGAATCGCCTTGTGAAGTTTGATTAAATTTAGAACAAGCGAGATGACATAACGGACAAGAATACAATTACCTTTGAGAAGGTGGAGAGTGAAGTGTAAGACAATACGAATGAAATGGAAAAGTTAAAGAAAATAGTGTCAAAGACTTTTGCGAATGAACACCATTATTAAAAGCTTTTGAAATTTGTGAGAAAAGCGAAAAAGTTTA
>JAITFH010000048.1 GCA_031281465.1 Mycoplasmataceae bacterium
TGAAAAAAATGAAAAAAAATGAAAAAAAAAAGTGTTACTTTTGAGGGGTATACGTACCCCTAAAAAAGACGTTTTTGAGGGGTACAAAAAGTGTTACTTTTGAGGGGTATAGTTACCTACTGATATTAACTAATTGTTCATCAAACACTGTTGTTCAAACTACAACTTTATCTCGTGTTCACTTAGCTGATATTTTTGAAACAGAACTAGGTGATTTTATCGCTAACACTTTAAGTGGAGAAACTATTTTAGATGCTTTAAAAACCAAACCAGATAAAGAAGCAGATAAAATTATCGACGAATTAAAAGTTACAGATATTACTCCATCAACCGCAAAAATAACTGCTTTAGATTCTAGCACACACTATGTGTTGAATGAAACTATGAATATTACTTTTACAACCAATAGTGGAAGAAAGTTTGATTTAGGAAGTTATGGTGGTGATTTGGTAGTCGATGATTTAACTTGAACAGATAATAATTTTCCCGCAGAAGAACAAATTCTCCAATCGGCACAGCTAAAAAATCCCGAAATTTCATTTAATCAATTACAAATAAGACAATCTGATATTATTTACCTTTCTGATTACAAAGCAGGAATATGCGCTCTTTATCCCAAAACCAACTCAAACCTATATTTAAATGAGTGTACTTTAATAGTAGTCAAAAAAGATGTTAAGTTAAATATTGGTGATTTTATTATGGCAAAATATTTAGGTATATGCGAAGAAACTAATCCTAGAATACATGTTGGTGATAATTTTCAACAGGTTATTAATTATCAAAAAGACGGAGAAACATTATTAACTGATGATTCGTGTCTAGCTGATGACTATATAAACCCACCAACTCCCGAAAATATTTCAAAAGATTGGGTACTTGAAAAAGTACTATACAAAAACAAAAATTTTATAAACGAGTTTTTTATTAAAAGTTTGACAGTGGACTCAATTTCCGCTAAAGATACAGGTAACACTCCTCAACTTAGAGCAACAGTAACATCAAATTTATCTTTTTTAAATACAAATTCAATGTCTGATTTATGATTTGTTTGTATTCCTGCAAAAACACTTGTTTATAAAAATCCGCTCAATATAAGCCAAACTAGTTGAGTTATTTGTGATTTAAAAAACCTTGAGAAAAGAAATAATAATAGTGGAACCAGTGGATATCCTGGTTACATATTTAGTGTTCCAAAATGAAATTATGGTTTTCTTAATAAAGCTTTTACGCAGAAAAGTTTTAGTAGTGGTGGCATTTGAAATTACTGAAGCACTAACGACTTAAAATATCCATATTTTAATTTTTATTTAAACTGGGATATCCCGCTTAGTATGTTAGGAACCGTTCCTGTTAATATTTATGATAATTCGTTAGCCGATATAAATATCGATGATACATCCCTAGCTCCATTAACAGCTATTAATATAGAACGAACAGCTAAGTTACCATCACTATATTTAGCTTCTGAAAACAACAATAAAATTATCGATTTCAGTAAAATGTGTCCAAGCTATCTTAAACAAGCACCTTCTACAGAAAGAATAATATGTAACGATTTTAAGCTAGAAGAGATTCTAAAAGCTCCTAAATTACAACATATTTATCTAAACAATATGGCAGGAAGCAAAGTTGTAACGCTTTCCGATGCGGCTGCTGATAGATTTTCTACTCTTAGTATTCATCGTCCTGTTGGCAGCAATTTTTCATTAACTTTTAAGAATGTAAGTGGAGCAACCATATCTATTACCACTACTTACATTAATGATAATAATTAAAAGTTCATAGTTTTCGAAGCTGAAATTAAGTTCGGCCTGCTATCTTCAATAGTACTTGATGCTACATAACTAAAGTTTTCTTTTGGTTTACTGCAGTAACAGTTCATCGTCCTATTGGCAGCACATTCACACTCAAGTTTATAGATATCGAACATGATGATTGGAGTGTAGGAATAAATATTACTTACATTGATGACAATAACTAAAAGTGTTACTTCTAAGTGGTATAGTTAACTAAACTAAAATATTTACAGTGGTTACATAAACATTAGAATCAAATAATAAACTACTGATTGCATAACTAACTATTAGTTGTGAACTAAATGCAGGGTAATCGTTTGAATTCCCAACATACGCACTCACATATAGTTGAACAATTCCTGCCACTTCGGTAATAGCAACATCAAAGTATTTGCTAGAGCTATAGCCATCAATTGTAATCTTATACGAACTAGCTGAATGTAAACTATCTCTTTCTACTGCTGTTAAACTTACTCAAACATCATGAGTTAAAATGAAAGAGATACCGAATAGTTTATTCGAAATACGATTGCTATCTCCAATGGAATTTGAAGATACATTAACTCAAGTTCTCTTTAAATTTAATGTGGTAGTTACCGAATTGTTTTCAAATATATAATCGCTCATATTTACAATCGATAAATGTATGACACTATTTTGATTTCATACTCCTGTTATTCCAATTGTGTAATGATCTTCCCCTGTACCATGAGATAAAGATGTAACTTCAACGGAATAAGGGTAATAAATTACATCATTTTCAATAAATACAGAAATATTTTCTTTTGTTAAACCACTTATTGTTCTATTGGTTTTTAAAAACAAATATGTTGTAGTTGTGATGTTGTAACTACCATCACAAGTAAGCTCTTGTAGCGTAACATGTTTACCATCATCCACATGGAGTATAGCTGTAGGACTACCATCAAAAGTATAGCCAAAAATATCATCAATCACAATTTTTAATGTAGAACCTTCTGTTCAAGTTGGAACATGTGAAAAATTAAGTGCCATTACTATTTGTGTTTGTTGACTAACTATAGTTGTTTGGAATTCACTAATGTAAAGTGCTAAATCATCTTGTCCAGAACGAACAGAAAATAAATGTGTATTGCTAGAATTAAATGTAATACTTTCAGCAGTGTTAATTGTTAAAGTAGCGGTAGTAGTATTTTCTCTATCTCTACTTCCATCAGTTAGTAGTGATAACATTTGAACATGATGACGATTATCTTTATGTAAGGCAGGAGGAGTATAAGAACCATCAAAAAAGAATTTACACAAATTAGTATTAGGAATATTTAAAGTAACAACATCTCCCTCTTGTCATATAGCTTGTCCAGCTTGACTAAGAGTTATTGTATAAACAGTTAATCCCCCTTGACTAGTATTTGTTAAAGAACTTACAGTTAATGTACTATCAGTTCTTTGGTTTTTTAAAGTAAAAGAACTGATAGTTAAATTGGAGTAATCTGATGTTAAGGTTAATTGTGTTGTTTCGGTATGATTTGCGATTCCGTTGGTTGTTAAAGAATACAAGATTAATGATAACCGAGTGTCTTTATACAAATAAAAATCGTGGGAAGTATTAGTGATGTTGTATTGAGTGTTTAAGCCAACTATACTTAGTGTCACTAATTCCTCATCAGCTCATTCTCCTTGAATAGTAAGGGAATAAACATTATTAGATGATGTAATTGAGAAAAGAGAGACGTGTGAACTACTAAATTGGATGTTTTCAGCTGTGATAGTCATCGTTCCTACTACTCGGAAATTAATAGTTGTAGAGTTTTGTGTGGCACTTGCTCCGTTTACTTGTCATTCAACTATATCAATGATTGGTCGAGTATCTATATGTAGAACAGCAGTATAGAGATTTGGAGTATAGATGAACACATAATTATCGGTTTCAGGAATATCGACAGTAACTGTTTGTCCTTCGGTTCAGCTGTTAACACCTAATGTTAAAATATATGATGAACCGTCGATAGAAATATTACTAATAGCCATATTAGAAGAGCTACCCACACTATGCACTTTTACATTGCTAGGTGCTAAAGTTGGTAAAGGAGAATAATTAGTAGTTAGAGTAAGAGTAGTTGTTCTTCCGATACCGGGTGAACCGTTACTAGACAAACCAGTCATAGAAATACGAGGACGGGTGTCTTTGCATAATGTTAAATTAGCTGAGTTGTTGTTTACAGCATAAGTTCCATCTAAACCAATAATGGTAACGGTTAAAACATCTCCGTTTTCTCATGTTCCGCCAAGGAAAACATTACATGTGTTAGAATCTCAAACGATATCTTGAATTTCAATCGTTCCTATACTTAATTGGATATTAGCTAAAGTTAATGAAACAATTTTATTAGTAGAAAAACTAAATTTTTGAGATGTTTCAACATTTGCTCGTCCATCAATTGTTCACTCACTAAACAACAATGTTGTACGAGTGTCTTTGTGAAGTACAGCTGTTAAAATGTTATAAGAAAAGATATAAATTGGATTGGTATGAGTAATACTTGTAATTTGAACAGTATTTCCTTCTGATCATTTTGCAAATAAACTTGTATCTTTAATTTCTACTTTGTACTCTGTACCTTGTAGGGTTACTTTAGTAATTTCTATTGCATCACTAGTTTTAGTGGCATTTTTTATTGCGATATCTTCTGGTCTTAAATTAGGCAGTTTATTTGAAGCTACACCACTAGTAACTATCCAAACAACTTTTGTTGTAGATATGTTAGCGGTACCATCGGTTCGGATGTTAGGAATATTAACATGTACCCGAGTATCTACTCAAAATTGAAAAGTATGTACTCCGTTAATTATGTCCCGGTATGTCTGACCTAAATTAATTATGCTTACTTGAACATTTGTTCCTTGTGTTCATTCTCCACCAACATAAATTGTATAGACATTGCCATTATGTGTAAAGTTTGTTTTAGTTATTGCAGAAATGTTTAATTTTATATTTTCTAAAGTAAAATTAGGAATAATTGTGCTACTACGGAAAGAAAAGTATGTAGTTGTAGCTGTTCCTGCCGAACCATTATAGTTTCATTCAGAAATTTCTAAAACTTCTCTAATATCTTTGTGAAGTGTGGCATACAAACTGGGAATAGAAAAGCTATAAGCTGCAGTATCTGGAATAATTATTTGAAGCATATCTCCTTCTTGTCAGTTTTCTGAACCACTGATTGTAAAAACATAAGAACTATTGTTTTTTGTAATATTTTCAATTACCGGTTCTGAATCACTGCTTACATTTTCAAAACTTACATTAGTGATTGGTAAGTTGGGCAAACGGGAAGTGTTAGTAACTAAAGTAATTTCAGTACTATCTGCCACATTCGTATTTCCGTTTGCTACTAAAGAAATTGCTTCAATGTAATAATTAGTATCTCGATGCAAGTATGTGGTAACGGTAGTTACATCAAATGTATAGTTAAGTTTCTTAACTGTCATTACTACTTCATCATTTTCATCTCATTCTTCGCTTGAAGTGGTAATGGTAAAAGTATGAAGATTTTCTTGATTATTAATAGTTTCATCTATTTCTAATTCTTTATTTGTTCCAGAAATAACTAAAGAATCGATATCAGATTTTTCAAAAGTTATCGAATCTCCGCTTGTTTCTAAAATTAGTTCAGTAGTGTTGGTTTGATGAGATGCTCCGTTACTAATTAACTGCACTAAATTAGTTTCGTATTTTTTTTCTTCAGTTGCAGTAGAACAACTAACGTTAAAAAACATTACACTATTAAACAATAAAATAAAAACAAAACTGAGAATAAAAAGTATACTAAATTTTTTAACCCTATGAATATACATTTTTGACTAATGATATAGTTATACTATACAAATGTAAATAAACGGGAAAAAAAGAGACTAAAAATTTAGGTTGAAAAATAGAACAGGTTAAATATTAATATTTTGTTGAAACTTAATACTTAAAAAGAACGATGAAATCCTGTTCGTTTTAGAGACTTATCAAAACTATTAACGTCTTAGCGGTTTTTTGTCAAAACCCTCACCAAGATTTTCGTCTTCCTTGATAGTTTTAATAGCTGATTTAAGTAAATCATAAATAGGAGTTCTCATGTATTCTTGTTTACGATCTGTTCTATCTTGAAGATATGGAGACAATATTTCTCAAAATCATTGGCCTAGTTCTACGATATCATCTCGTCCATCAGAAATTAAATCATCAATTGTGAAATAATCGGTTTCTAAAGCAATTACTGTACTTTGTGAACGGAAAATACGATCAACTATTTTGTACATTCCAATGCTACAACTGTAAGTGAATTCTTCAGCAATCATCTTGAATTTTTCAATCATCGGAATATTAGTTGCATACCAAACCACATCTCTCATCATTCTGTGGAAATAAATCACACCATGTCCTGCTCGGCTTCCTACAATATCTCTGTTGCTTACAATCGCATGTCCGAATTCGTGAGCCATAACGACAATATCATACATTGTTTGTCCACTCTCATCAATGTTATCTTTAAATTCGAGTTAATAGGCGAACTGCGCACATTTTAGTACATTTTTAAACCAAATTTACTCTTAGAAAATAAGAATAATTCCACTAATTTCATCGCATGGAATTGAGATAACCCAGAATGACATCT
>JAITFH010000049.1 GCA_031281465.1 Mycoplasmataceae bacterium
TCTCAAAAATATAAATATATTGTAATCGATACTGCTCCAGCATTTGATGATTTGAGTTGGGAATTAATGGATTTAGCAAATTTAGTGTGCATACCTTATTCTTGTAAAGGTTATGCAAATGAAGCAGTAAGTGATATGGTTAATTCAGAATCTTTAAAAGATTTTAGAATGAATAATAAGAATTTAGGTATCTGTATTATTCCTAACAGATATAAAGTGATTGCTCGAAAAGGAGAAGAAAGTAAAAATTCGAGCTATAAAATTTTATTGGACGACATCAAGGGAAAAATTAAAACGTTCAAGAACGTTTTTGTTTCAAATTTAATTAGCTATTCTGATCAGTACGATACAGCAATGCAATTTGAACAGGTTCCGCTAACACTAGCTAATCCTTCGAAATTGAATAGAAATTTGAAAGCTTACGCAAAACCAATTGAAGAACAAAAAGAACTTTCGAAAACTATAATCAAATTGTTAGGGAGTAAAAAATAATGAAGTTGCTAAATTTAATAGGATTAGTTTTGATTCCAACTAGTTTAACTGGTTTAGTTGCTGTTTCTACGAGTTGCGGTTCTAATCCTGAAACTCAAGACTATGGCGATGACTGAACACAGTATTTTGAGTTTGACTGACTATTAGAACCTGACGAACCAAACCAAAAAATTGAATATCCGTTTAGAGCCTTGGCACACGGTTATACTGGTCATTATATAGGATTCAAACAAACCACCGAGTGAGAATTGGATAGTACTTACAATATTATTACAGTTGCAGTTCCTGGTGCAAAGTATTCAAATATTGCAATAGAAGAAAACTGGACACCAGAATCAGAACCATTTACTCATAAATTTGCAATAACAACAACTCAAACTATCGGAATAATGGAAAGTTTTAAGATGCAAATAAAAAAAGGCAGTGATACAAAAATATTGAAATTTACAGTTGAAGTATATTCTTTGATTTCATAAAAAACTTCGAAAGAAGTTATTGTCTAGTGTTTGGGATTTTATGGTACTTATACGTAGTATAAGTCCCAAGGATAAAAGTCCCATAATTCACTATTATCCTGTAATTAATTTTTGGATATAAAACCCCTATGGGTTCAGCCAAAAACTTATTAGCAAAAATAGGCAAACGATTGGCTATTTTGATAGCCTTAGGAGTATTGATTATCGGCACTACGGTTTTAGCATTCTACTTACTTTTTAATGTTGGGTTGAAAAGTCAAACTTTGTATTTAACCAACTTTATTCCGTATGCAATAGGTGGAATTCTCTGACTTGGTGCTGCTGTTTGGCTAATCGATTTTTGAACTAAAAAGAAAGAAGGTTCTGGTAAAAACGGCGGCTTGATGAATAAGAAAGAATTCTCTAAAATCGGTTCTATGAATTACTTACCGCTAGCGTCTGGCGACACCCCTTTTGAATTCTATAATGAAGACAAAAAGCAAATTGAGAAAAAATTCACCAAAGGTTGAATTTTGGACTCAGAATCCAAAAGGGGTGAAGTTAGTTATAAACACTACACGGGTTGCCATATGCTAGTTTATGGAATGAGCAGGAGCGGTAAAACTTCTGGATATGTTTTGCCAACAATCTTCGCCAATGCGTATTCCAAAGACAAACCTTGCTTTATCGTTACAGATCCAAAAGGAGAACTTTATGAACTAACAGCAGGTGTTTTAAAAAGTCAAGGATATAGAATTTATAAACTTGACATTATCAACGCCAATCACTCAAACAGAATTAATCCATTGAGTGATATTTGAGATGCTTATCAAGTTTATCAATCTCCTGTAGATGACGATGTAAAATATGCGGCACACCAAACTCTAACAGATTTGGTTGACGACTTAATGATGGCACTCGTTCCAGATGATATCACCAAAAAAGGCGATGACATCTGAACGGTAAAAGGAAGAGACTTTTGAAAAATGATATTGTACTTCAACTTAGATTTGTCTTTGTTAATTAACTCTAAACAAACAAAAGACAAATTTACTCTTTTGAAACTTCTAGAAGACTTCAATTCTAAGAACGTTGAAATGTGAGAAGAAGCGATTTTTCAAGTCGAAAAACAAACTAATGGCAAAAGTATGGTAAGTTTGTACAAATCAATTTTGACAACTGGAAAGGATGCAAAGTCAACTTTCGAAAGTATTAAAGCTAACGCATCAATGGCAGTTAGTTTTATTTCCAATGCTTCGGTAATAAAACTAACTAGTACTACAGATGTTGATTTGAAAAACTTTGATTGCCAACCAACAGCTATATTTATTATCATCGATAACGATCGTCCAAATTTAAAAAACATCACCAATATTTATCTAAAGAAAATTATCCGAGCTATTACGAGTAAGCAAGAAAGGGGCAACAATAAAAATGTTCGTCCAATTTATTTGATTGGTGATGAAATTGGAAACATTCCACCAATTCACAATCTAGACGGATTATTAACCACTTGTTTGTACAAATCCATCTTCTGTATGTTAATCTTTCAGGACAAACAGCAACTAATGGATAGATATGGTAAAAACGGAAGTGTAATCGCTAACAACTGTGACTTGTCAGTAATTGTAAAAGTGAAAAATTTGGAACAAGCACGAGAATGATCAGGAGCTTTCGGGACATATACGGTTAAAAAAACCAGCCAAACAAAAAATGCAGATGGTAAAATTTCCAAATCAACAAGTGAATATGAAAAGGAAATTTTATCTCCTTCAGAATTATTAAAACTTTATCCAAAGATTTTAATTTGATTGGCTGGATACAAACCTATTATTTGCCGCCGAACTCCGATTTATCAAACAAATTGATATAAAGAAAATGTCAGAGTTGATAAATCGGAGTTCGTTCTTGAAAATTCAAAAGATGACTCGGCACCAGATTCTAAAAACCCTGTAATAGCTTCAGAAACACCCCTAGAAGCTGCGAAAATAGAAAATATGGTAGATGATAAGGATGACTGTGAAATCAGTGAACAGGACATAGCTGAGATAATAACACAGGTTGAAAAAGAAACTCAAGAAGCTCAAAAACCTAAAAAAACATTTTCTGCCAAATTAAAACAAAACATTACGGAAGGAGAAAACGACTAATGACTGGATTGGATAAAGAAATTAAAGAATTTCACAATACAAATTTCACTCAACCGTTTTTACGTATTAATTTTCATATTCCCGATACTAAAGGATATGACTTTTATGCTTCAGGCAAATTCATTAAAGAATATTGTGAGAATGCTAAAATTCATCAACCGAGAGAAGGAATGGCGGAAAACTTTTACAGTTACGGAAAATATATGCAAGATGTAAAAGGGCACGATGGGGTAAAAATTCCTGTTTGTCAAAGTGCTAATGCAACAAATGGAAAAGTAGCAGAACAATCAATCGTCTTTGATAGTGTGTTGTCAATTTGTGAAGAAGATACCAAAAACATCGGTTTGTTAAGAAAACAAAAAGGTATTACAGAATACTTTTTCAACCAATTCTGCGACAAGCACAAATTTGATAAAACTCAATGAGCTTACTTTTCTGCATTGCACACAAATACAGATAATGATCATTTGCACATTGTTTTCTACCAACCTGAAAACTGTAAGAAAGTAGTCAAAAGTAAATTTCTTGAAACTCAACAATATGCTTATTTCGATAAGAAGTCAAAAGAATTTAAAGAATATGTTGCAGAAAGAAAAAAAGTAGTTACACCTATGAGTTGTATTAAAAATGTTCAAAATCATTTGGGAATGATGCTTGATCAAACATTTGCTAGTGAACCATTGAGAGAACTTTTAAGAATGACTAATGAGCTAAAAGCTAAAACTAAACACGTGATAGCTAATTCTACAGAAGATAAAGTATTGTTGGATTTGGCTCGTTCTGTACAAGAGAAAAAAGGAGATGAAGGAAGATTACAATATGCCAATTTAGTAAAATGGGCAAAAATCAAACCTGATGATAGAATTCCTGGAGCGGTAGAAAATCAAAAGAATATGAAAATTCTTGTAGCAGAAGTTGATGCTTCTGTAAAATACTTTATGGAAAATAAAGAAGTAAAATCTAAATTTACTGATGTGTTTGGTAAATTTGAACAAGTACTGGGAATCGGAAAAGATAACAAAACTAAACCTGGAGATGCTTTTAAATTTCAACTCCGTAAACGTTATTTTGATGAACAAGTCGTTCAAGGGACAAAAACAGTTATTGCTAATGCAATCTTACAAGAACTTAAAAATATTAATGTTGAGAAAAAACAAAATAGAGAAAATAGCAGAATGATTAGAAAATATAGAACTACCCATCCGAAATTTGCAAACCAAAAATCAAGCCCTTCGAGAGAATATGCTTACAAAGAACAAAAATTTGTCCAGAAATCTCACAAGAACATTCTTTCTAAAATGATTTCTTATGCATTGCAAATGGAAAGAGAAAATTTAGAGCACTTGAGAAAAATGGGTGAAGAATGAATGAAAAGTCAAATGGAGTTGGAAAAACAACAACAAACAGAAATGTAATTTACTTTTTGCCTAAACCTTGTTTGTCTTCATACTGATGTTCTTTTTCTTCTTTGAATTTTTAAAGTTTTTCAGAGAAACTCTTATCTAAAGAAATTTGTTTTTCCATAATTTTTTTGACATCAAATAGTTTCTCGTTAACTTCATTGATGTTAGCTTTTTCTACACACAATGAGAAAAACAAAAAGTTTTTAGAAATTTTTTCTGAAATACCGTAAATATAGTTTTTCGTAACAAAAGGCGAAATATAATCGCTGTCTTTTTGATGAGTAAATCCTAACTCATTAACTAAATATTTTTTGATATCGTTATACGGTTTGGTTTTTGAATCAGCATAAATTTCTAAATTTTTAGTTTTGAAGTCAAAAGTTAAAGCATAGCGATAAAGCTTTTTTTTATTTTTATCAATCTCCGTCATAAATGCAATCTGCTTTTCAGTTAGTTATTTCATTTTTTTCTTTGTATAGCATTTCTTTTATGTACTTATGAATTTTTTAAAATCCGAACCGATTGTGTAAGCAAATACACCACTTCTTTCTTGAAATGCAGTCGGATCTTCGACATCTGGATAATATCATCCATCGTCTTGTTTCCTTAACATAAGTGTATATGCTGCAGTTTTAAGTAATTCTTCAAACTCATATTTTTCTCGTTTATCAGCAATTTCTTCTACTTCCAAATAAACTCCGTATTCCTTATCTACTTTCATAATTAAAGTATATCCCAACTGGGAAAAGCAGTAATTTGTACCTGGGCGGAAATTATAGAAATTTAAAATCATTTTAATGATAAATACCCTGCTAAATTTACCCAAAATACCCCTATATACTCATACATTATGGAAACCAAATTATCGTACGAAAATATCTTAGAATTTGCAAAAACTAGAAAAAGTACAAGAAGTTATTACGATTTAAAAAACAAATTTGGCGAATGCTTTACTGGAAACGTTGTTTCAGATGCAACAAAAGCTAACGAAATAATAAAACGAATAGAAAATAATAGTACTGCTCACGGATGTGTTTCAACTATCAGATGAGCCTTTGAATTATTTTACGGTTCAGTTTTTAATCCGAAACTTATTTTTAGTCGTGGAAACGGAATATCAAAATTTACTTCCAGGTTTGGATACGAAGAAATTTCGTTGATTAGGGAAAAATTTCAAGAATGAATAAAAATTCATAATCCAAATATTGTTCCTAACTATATTCAGTTTGTCGAACATAGCAGAACAAGAATTTACCATTGCTTTGAATGCTTATTGGCAAGTGGAATGAGAATTGGAGAATTATCTGGAATTAATTTTCTAAATCACAAAATAATAAAAAGAAGTTGATCTGAAATTTGTCAAAAAGAAAACATTGAAATCGTGAGTTAATAGGCGAACTGCGCACATTTTAGTACATTTTTAAACCAAATTTACTCTTAGAAAATAAGAATAATTCCACTAATTTCATCGCATGGAATTGAGATAACCCAGAATGACATCT
>JAITFH010000063.1 GCA_031281465.1 Mycoplasmataceae bacterium
TTAAGATAGCTATTGTTTCTACTATCTTTATCTTGATGCCATTTATAACCTGTGCATTGTTATTTATTAGTGCTAATAAAAATGGAAATGGAAACAATTTTTCAAGTAGCACTTCAACTTTAACCATCGATAATATCGAACCAATTGAATGAGGGGTTATGACAGAAGGGAGTACAGAAGTTGTTAGCAATTCAATTGTAACAAAGTTAGATGACGAAATTATTGACTCATCTACAATTTCCGAAAATTCTTTATTAAAATATAGACTTTCAGGTTCTTTACCAATTGGTTTGAATTTTAACCAAGACACCGGAAAAATTTATGGTACACCAACTCAAATAACTCCTGCAGAAGAACCTCTGCATATTATGGTTTTGTATTATCCTGATAAAAATAGCACCAATTGTATTGTTGGTGAAAGCAACGATTTCACAATCGCTATTTATGGGCTAATCATTACCAACACCATCAAAGATGTCGTTTCTTATATGGAGGATGGGTTTTTAACCACCAATGCTCCTCAAATAACTTTCAAAGGAGCACAAATTACCAACTCCGATATTACTTGAAGTTTAACAGAAGATAGCGATACTTTTTTGGACGGTTTAGATTTAAATACTGCTGGACAAATTTGTGGTATTCCAGCAGCTTCCACTAGCACTCCATTAAACTATCGTATCAAAGCTCAATATCACGGTTATACAGCTCTGTCTAATTCATTCAAAATCTCTGTTATTTATGATCCTAAAAATGTTTTCACTATTAAAGGAGTTACCAACTTAGAAAAACATTATTTAGATGGAAACAAAAATGACATAAATGAAGATAATACATGGATGGAACCTATAATTGTTGGCGATGGAACTGCTTTAATTGGTACATATACAACCACATATAAATTAAATAAAAGTTTACCAGAAGGGATAGAAATAGAATATGACACTGGAAAAATTTATGGACAATTCGAAACCGAAGAATTTGATGAAAATTATGTTTTAACTGTTACATTTACCGGCGAACTAACTAGTTTTGAATTTTTAATCTTCTTCAGTATTAAAGTAGGACCAATTGAATTAGAATTGTCTGTTATTGGCAGTCAAGTAACACAAATCAATGGTGTACCATTTGATATTCATTTCGTTCTAAAATTAAACAAAGAAGAAGTTGAACCTAGTTCTATTTATCCAACTACAAGTCCTCCTGAAGGAATGACATTCGACGAGGAAGAAAAAAGACTTTATGGTATGCCAGATGCAGTCAACAAACTTTCTACAGAAGATATTTATTTTTCGCCCATTGAATTTTGTGCCACTTTAATATACAACCAAAAATCAATTAATTCAAACCATTGTGTTATAAATTTAAAATTAGAATCCTCTTTTAAGTTAGACTACGAAGATGGAATAAATAATGTTAACATGACTAATTTCCATGGTTCTTATATCCCTTTGGTTAAATCACTGGATGGAAAAGAGATAAAGCTTTTTGTAAAAAATTCCTCATTTGAAGAAGTTGAAGATGTTATGGAATTTTTTCCAATACCAATATTAAATAAAAGAGACATTACAGGAGGATATGTTTTTAATAGTAATGAATACGAAACATCATATTCTTTCGAGTTTTTTGATTCCAATGGAGAAGAGATGACTTATTCTGAAGAAGATGGAATAGGGGGATGTCTTCATGTCGAAGAAGACACGGGAAAAATAAGTTTAAGAATAGGTTCTGGAGACTGGTATGATTTTTTAGACGAAAATATTACGATTAAAATAACAGCTACTCATAAAAACATAAGTGATGGTACGACAAAAGCAGAAACCGATATTTTGTTAAAAATTGTTCTAATGGACAAGTTTGTTTATGAACTTCAACTTATCGTTCCTGATGGTGGCGATAATCCTTTACCACCGTTATCTGAGAGTTATGCAAATGATGTTCAAAACGGTAATGCCCAGAAAGATGAAAGAATACATTATGTAGGGATGAATTGAGGCGCTTATGAATACACTATATTCGGAAACACTTTCAGCAGGTTTATTACATTTCAACTAACTTTTAAGATGAATGGCGAAGTAAGAACATCTAGTGATTTAAAATATAACCAAAGAGTAAAAATAAGGTTAGATAACAACGAACCCGGTTTTAGTTTTAATCCAAGCACACTTCAAATATCTTTGGTTTTAAATGAATACAATAAGGGTAGTAGAACTATGATAATTTCTTATGAGGAATGAGATATAGAAAACGATTTGTGAAATATTAAAAATTTAGCATATTTTGATTTAACTTTCACTCGCGAACCGGACAGTTAGACAGGTATTTGAGAAAGTCAAGCTTTTCCTACTTTCAGCTAATCTACCTTTAATAGTCTAATATATTAGCAGAACAATATAATTAAACTAATAATGAGTTTTAAACAAATAGCATTAGACGGACCAGCTGGATCAGGAAAAAGTACTGTTGCTAAATTACTCGCTAAAAAACTCAACTTTACATTTATTAATTCAGGTGGTTTTTTCCGAGCTATCGCTTTATACATTAAACAAAACAATATTGACTACCAAAATCTAAGTAGTGAACAATTAAAAAACATCTTAGAAAAAGTGGAGATTCACCAAGTTGGTGAACACTTTTTCTTAAATAACGAAGATGTTACAGATAAAATTCACAACTCTGAAATTTCTTCTATTGTTCCTATTATTGCTAAAATACCTGTAGTTAGGGAATATGCAACAAAATTACAAGTTGATATGGCCAATAAAACTGATATCGTTATTGAAGGAAGAGATACAACTACTGTAATGTTTCCTAATGCTACCCTAAAATGTTGGGTATTTGCTAACCCTAAAATTCGTGCAGAAAGAAGATGAGAACAAGAAGGAAAAAAACAATCTTTAGACGAAGTGTTTAAAGAACTTGTTATTAGGGATAAATTAGATACCGAAAGAGATGTATCTCCTATGAAAAGAGCTGATGATGCTTTTGATGTTGATACATCAAATATTACCATTGACGAATGTGTAGAAAAAATAGCTAACGAATTTGCTACTAGAATTTAAGATATGAAATTAATAGTAGGTTTAGGGAATTTTCCATCAGAATATCAAAATACTAGACACAATGCTGGGTTCATCTGTGTAGATTATTTTTGTCAACAAAATAATCTAACACTTAACCAAACAAAATTTAATGGTGTTTTTTATAAGGGAGATAATTTTATTATTGCTGAACCTCATACATATATCAACTTGTCAGGTGAATTTGTAAAAGCTATTATGGATTACTTTAAAATACCTGTGGAAGACTTATTGGTTATTTATGATGATATTGATACCGATGTGGGTAAGTTTCGTTTACGAGTAAGCGGAACTCCTGGTGGACACAACGGTATCAAAAATATCATCAATCTTCTAGGGACAAATAATATTAAAAGAATTAGGGTAGGTATTAATCATCCACCAAAAGAAGTTTTGTTAGCTGATTATGTGTTGGGAAAATTTTCTTCAGCCGAAAGAAAAGAGTTAGAAAATGTAGCAAACAAAGTATCAGAAATAATACAAGAATTTTGTGCAGATGTAAATTTTGAAAAACTTATGAGCAAGTATAACAAATAGCTAAGATTTTATTTAACTATTAAACAGTCGGTTCTTTTAAAGTACCAGCAAACACTGTTTCATTAAAATACTTATATCTGTATATTTCTCACAATTCAGGTTTAGATTTCGTAAGTTCTTCTAATCTTTCTTTATTTTCTTCACTGAAATTTATTTTTTCAACCAAATTATGAATAGTTTTGCTTTCGGTATCCATTCTTTGTTTTTTCTTTTTATTTCTTGCAACAATTACATAAATTAGAAAAGCTGTAGAAAAACAAAACATTAAACCTAAAAACACTACTCCTATAATAAATTCTTGTCTTTGAGCTAAAATAGAAAAAAATTCTGAATCATCAACACCAATAATGTTTGGAAGTATAATTAAAAAAATAATTCCAGCAGCAGAAACAATCATTCCTACAATACTTGAAAGAATAGCTCTAATCCGAAAGTATTTAAATACATTTGAAGTTTTCTTGGTTGCTACTTCAACTGGTGAAGAATCAATATACTTCAATTCAGAAAAACCATTTATAAATACACTAGGTTGAGAGAAATTTTTTGGAGTTTTGTAACTTTTTTTATTTAATTGTTCGTGGTATATGACAGAAATATCATTTAAATATTCTTGTATGTTATCGTATGGTGCATATGTTTGTTCGGCAGTTGTAAAGTTGTTTTCTAGGTTCATATTCTATTCTTATTATAAATAAGAATAGAAATATCCACATAATTTAAGTATCAGTATTTTAGTCACTTTCAAATAAAAATATATGCTTAATTTAATGTGATTGGAGAACTCATAGTATTATTCATAAAGTAAAAATCATTGTAATATTTGTATCGGTATATTTCATAAAGTTCTGTTCTGGGTTTCATTAATTTTTCCAGTTCTGTTCTTTTGACTTCGCTGAAATCTATTTTGTTTACCAGATTAGCAATACTCACTGTATCTTTATTTTCTATTCCTTTTTTTACAATTTTATAGCTTTTATAAAATATTAACAAAAGAGGAAAGAAAATACAAAAAGTTACTCCTTCAATTATTAATGGGAAAAATTCAGTAATCTTATCTATTATCTTAATATCGTTCGGATCTTTTTTATTAAACTCGCTTACAGTTCAAAACATTGCACAGCCAATTATTACAAAAAACAGTGTCCATACAATCAACAAATCTTTTAAACGAGATCTATACATTTTTAATACCTGTTCATTGATACCCAAACAACTACCATCAATGCACTGTAAGACACTAGATTTAGGTTGGAATATACTAGGTTGAGTCATACCAGCAGGTGTACGATAGTGTTTGTGCGAAACACTTTCGTGGTATATTCGAGAAATTTGGTTTAAAACATCAGGTATATCTTGTGAGAAATTAGGCTTAGGTTGTTCAAGATTAAATGTATCCATGGTTTAATTAAATATTCCTGAACCAACTTTGACATTAAAAATTGTATCGTCATAGTATTTGTATCGGTATATTTCATAAAGTTCTTTTTTAGGACTCATTAGTTTTTCTAACTCTATTCTATTAGCTTCACTAAAATCTATTTTATCTACTAGATTAGCAATATTTATTGCATCCTTTTGTGCGCTCTGTTGTACCATTTTTTTGTATCGATCAACTGATGTTCAAATAAATGGTACAAAAATTATCAAAGCTATTCCTGCAATTACAAAAGGTAAAAATCCAATGAATTCCAAAATATGTCCACCATAGTATTCGTAGTCAGAATCGTATTCCGAAACCGCTCCCATAGTAAATATAGAAACACAACTAATTGATACAACCAATATTATTCCTACAACAATCATCAAAATCATTCTATTTCTTTGTATTTTTAGTGCACTTGGACTAGTGTTAGCAAAGCTTCCATCAACATATCTTAAAAGTACTAATCCTATTTTGAATATGCTTGGTTGAGTCATACCAGCAGGTGTACGATAGTGTTTCTTAGTAATTTGTTCTTGATATATTTGTGAAATTTGATTTAAAGTACTCGGCGCATTTTCTAATGAGTAATTAGGTTTTGATTGTTCGAGATTAAATACATCCATACTTCAATTATAGCATTAGGCTGCATGTGGAAGTGGCTTTAAATTTCCATAATAAACCGTTTCTTGATAAAATTTAAATCTAAATATTTCTCATAGTTCAAGTTTTGTTTTCATTAAGTCTTCGAGTAGTACACGATTTTCATCACTAAATTTTATTTTTCTAACTAGATTGTAGATTGAATTATCATTAATATTTTCTCTTTGCTTTTTTGCTTTATGTTTTGTGATAATAAAACCAATATAAAAAAATATTAAACCAAATATTACAACTGCTAATAATACAAACTGTATAATAGTTCTTGAGTCTTTAAATGCTTCTTCAAACATAGTAGAAATGGGAATTCCTGAAACAATAGGTATAGCAATCATTGCAGCAATTCCGGCTACTAAAAGTACTCCGTAAACAACTTGTATAACTATGTCAGATATTTTTTTTGATTTAACATTCGATGAAGTGGTAACGAGCGAAGAATCAATATAGTAAAGTGCAGTACTAAATTTTGAGATTTTAAAAATGCTTGGTTGAGATAAAAACTTAGGTGTTTTGTAGTTCTTTTTGCTTACTTCTTCGTGGTACTTTGCTGATATTTGTGATAAAACTTCTGGTATGTTTTGTGTAGGGACAAAATCAGTTTCAGCAATTGTTAGGTTATTTTCAGGGTTCATATTCTATTCTTATTATAAATAAGAATAGAATAGGGAGAAGATTTGAAAACAAACTACTATTTTGTTTTTTGCATCTTTTTATATTCTTTTTCTAATTCTTTAATATCACCGTTAACAAAAGAGCTTTCTTTAACTGGTACTTCGTTTAATCCATCAGAAGGTGTAACAACTTTAGCAAAGTTAGGAATCTTTTTAACTTTCTTACTTTGTTTAATTTTTTTACCATTAGGTAATAAAACTGTCTTTTCTTCTGTTTTAGGTTCAGAAGAAACTTTTGGTAATGACTCAGAACTTTTTTTAGATTTTTTAACAGATGTTTTAGTTTTTGTAGACTTAGTTGATTTTTTAGATTTTTTCGTAGATGCTTTAGTTTTCTTGCTAGCAACATATTTAGCTTTAGATTTTTTCTTACTTACTTTTTTAGATTTTTTAGGTTTTGGTAATAGTTCATCTTCTTTTTCAAATTCTTCTTCTGTTAATACTTCATCTTGAACTTCGTCTAAATCTTTTATTTTGTTGCTTACAATATCAGATTGTGATTTCCCTATAGAAAACAAGTTTGGTGTTTCTGGTTCTTTTTCTTCTGGTGTATCAAAATCCACTAAAGCAACAACTATTGGGTCTTTTTGTTTAGCTGGTTTTTTAGCTTTAGGTTCTTTCGCTACAACTGGAGCTATTACATGTGTAGCAACAGCTTCTGGTTCTTTATCGTTTTGAGCTTGTTCGGGTTTAGAACTTTCGGGAGCAGCTTCTACCACAACCTCTTCTTGAACTTGTTCGGGTACTTGTTCTTGTACAAGAGGTTCAACACTTACAGGTGCTTTTTTAGATTTTTTAGGTTTTGAAACTTTTTGTTTTGGTTCTGGTTTTACTTGGGTTTCAGGTTGCTCTGAAACTTCATCAGTTTGTTTTGCTGGTTCTTGAACATTATTTTCTTCTTGGTAATTAGCTACAAGTACTGCATCATTTTCTGAAACTAATTCTTTTTTATCTTCAGCTTTTTGGTTTTGTGATGGTAAATTATTAACTTCAGAATTAACTGTTTGGTTCTTTTTGTTTAATCCTACGATAATTAATATAGCTCCTGCTAATCCAAAAAGTAAACCAATAACCGAAAGAACAGCAAAAACTAAATATGTGCTAGTGATTCCCACATAGAATTTATTAGAATATTGTTTTCCTTGCTTTGGCAAAGTGTTAAATAACAATACTGTAAAAACAAGACAAGTAACAATCATTAATACAGAAAAAGAAAACCCACCAATAATTACATATGAAATAATATCTTCCGAAATAGATACTTTTAGTAGGACATTAACCAATCCTACTAAAAACTCATGACTTGAGAATGAAAAAGAAACAACACCTAAAACTAAAACATAAAGTAAAACGGTAAAAATTCCTTGTACAAAAAGTAGGTTTAAACCAGTTGTAATTTTTCGATTTATTTGAATGCCCATAATATAAATTATAAGAGCGGTTTAGCTTAGCATGATTCTAGAACAGACAAAAGTGATTATTCTTTTGTGTTCTATGGAATTTTATTTTTTTGATTTTAATAAATTTTTAATTATTTTAGCTTCTTGTTTAGAAGTACCTTTTGATTTTAATTTAGCTTTCAATTCTTCAACAGATAAATTTTTTAATTCTTCATCTTGTAATTCGTTGATATCAATTTTTCGAGTAGGTTCAATGTCTATTCTTTCTATTTCCTTATCGAATTCTTCAGGCTCTAATTTAATTGTTTTATTGTCCATTACTAAACGAATTATATATTTTTTCCTTTTACTTAGGAAATCCTAGTGTTTTTACAAGTGTTAAGAAATTCGAAGAATATGGTAATTTTTTGATATTTAATTTTGCTGCAAATTGGTGGTTTAAGTGAATGAATTTTAGTACACACAAAATAGTACTATAAAAGTATTTTGTGACTTACCTAAAAATATGTTATTTATCTTCACTATTTGCTTTTTCAATTAAAGCATCAAGAATTGAAACATCAGTTGTGTTGTTTTCTTTAGCTCACTTTTTAATTAAATTAATATTTTCCACCTTTAGTCTAACGGCAATGGTGTTTCTATTTACTTTTTGTTTTGGTTCAAGTTTCACTGACATATTACACTTTTTGTTCCACTATACTTAAGATATTTTAAACTTACGATTTTTTAAAATTTTGTTGTACACAATAATCCAATAAATAACAGACAATCCATAATTCGCAAATAATACTCCTGAAAAAATTACTAAAAAATTGTAAAACAAAGAATCATTGATATTTATTATTAGTGCAGGAATGAGAAAAAAAGAAATAAAGAAAACTAAACATGATACTGTAAAAATAACCACGCTTGATATAAACTTTATTTTAAGTTGCTTTTTGGTAAAATATCATACTTCCCCATCTTCTCCTATGAAAAAGAAACAGTATCTTAATAAGTTCAGCATAAAAATGTTTCTTCCATATTTAATCTGAAATATTTCTCGAAGTATTTCATTATCCTTCATTAACTCTCTCAACTCATCTTTGTTTTCTTTATTAAACTTTACTTTTTTTAACATAGAATAATAACTTTTTTTCTTACTACACAATTGTTTTACAACGCGGAACAAAAGCATGGATAAAAAAATTAACGAAGGAACAAAAAGAACATCTACTGTAAGTGCGCCATACAAAGCATATTCTTCTCCTCCACCGGACATAAAAGCAAAAGCAAAATATTCTGCCAGATTAAATAACAACAAAACTAAAACTCTAGAAAAAATGTAAGTTATTACATCTCATGGATACAAATAACTAGCATCAGAATATTGAGCAAAATCGGCTTTTATAAAATATAAATTAAAAATGTAACCTTCGGTACCTTTTTGAGGATTAAAAATAAAATTTTTATCAGAAGGAGTTTTATTTATTTTCATGTACACAGAAGTCTGATATGAGTCTTCTTTTTTAAAATCATCAAAATATTCAACTATTTCGTTTAGAACAGGAACGAATTTTTTCTTATTATCTGATTCTATTATTTGATTGGTTTCCATTCTGTTTAGGGTATTATATTTTTCGAATTTATTCGAATAAGAGATTTAGAAAAAAGCAGAATATAAAGTTCGACGCTACTCCTCATATAGTTCGAGGCTATTTCGGGAAGTAAAATGGCTTAAAAATGTGCGCAGTTTGTCCTATTAACTCTTAGGGTAGGTTTACATTTAAAAACTCTATCATTTTGTGGTTTTATATAATAAAAAAATGGGCGAACAAATTTTAGAGAATAAGTTTTGTTGGAAACACGAAAAGAAATTTAATTGGATGTTATTGGTGTCAATGCTAGTGACAACAATTGTAATTTACGGAATCGAAACATTTTCATATTTTTATGCCGCAATTTGATCTGGACAAGTGTTTACCAGTATCGATCCAAGTTATACACTTAATTTACAGCTACCTTTTGATAGAATTATTATTTGACAAACTTGAACTTTACCATACTACATTCTTTGACCATATGCTTGGTTTATCATTCTTCCTACTTTTATTTATTTCGCATGTGGAAAATTCTCATACTATCGTTATTGTGTAAACTCTTTATTAGCATACTCTATCGGTACATTAATTTATGTGATTATGCCTACCACATGTTCTCCAGCAGAGTTTATGGTATGTAATACTGATGCCGGTTTAGCTTGGGACTATGGAACCGGTGCGTATGTTGATGGCAATCAAGTAGCATGAGGAGGAATTTATTCTCTTAACAATACATTTTATTCATTATTAAAACCTGGAGATTTATTCTACAACGAAATGTATACTTTATCTAGTTCTCCATTAAATATTTATGGTGCTAGTCCTAGTTACCATAATTATTGAGCTTCACTTTTTGTATTCTTTGGATTTTCTAAAGGAATAAAATGATACTATCGAACTTGTTCTTTTATTCTTGGACTACTTATAACTTATGCTACACTTGGATTACATCAACATAACCTTGCTGATGTAATCATGACATACAGCATTACTGGTTTATGTTTTTGACTTATTTCAGCAAGAAAACTGGATGTCAAATTCGAATTGTTTTTGAAAAAAATATTTAAGTTTCAATAGTTAGATATAGAATTTGCTAGTAGTATAAGTATCAGATATGTTTTTTTAGGAGACAGGATTTTATGTTTTATTCTTGTTGAGTACATACTTAAGAAAAGAAAATTGTTTCATAAATTTAACCAACGGAATTGCTATGCATTATATAAAATATAATGTCTTTGAAATGTTTGTCAATCTATGAACTCATTCTTTTTATTCTTTTTCTAAATCGATTTTGTCCATCGATGATATTATCAATTTTTCTAAAAGTAATAATATTCCATATGCCGCACTTACCGACATTAATGTAGCATATGGTAATATGGAGTTTTATCAAAAATGTTTGAAAGCTAATATTAAACCAATCATTGGTATGCAAATCACTTATGAAAAAGCTCAAATATTATTAATTGCTAAAAACCAAAACGGGTTATGCAATATTAACAAAGTTTCTTCTGCAATTAATTGCAAAAATGATTTTAACCTCAGCGATTATATTTCTGATGTAATTTTAATTTCATTAGAAAATAAAATTCTTAACATAAAAACTCCAGACTTCTATTTAGCAAAAGAAATAGCTATTCGTGAATCAGTCATGAAAGACAGCAATGATACCAAATCTTTAAAAGTTCTAAAAGCTATCAACGAAAATGTTCCTTTATCTTCTTTCGATAAGCTTACATATTTTAATGATAAATATTTATTAACTTCAGATCAAGCTAATGAATTATTTACAGCTAATCAATTATCTTTACTAGAACAAATTATTGATAAAATAAATTTGGTTGTTGAATTACCAAAGCCGATTGATTTCGTCAATTTTACTTCCTCTCCCGAAGCTTCAGAATCCCTACTTAAAAATATTTGCGAACTTAAACTTCGTGATTACTTAAAAAACAAAAAAAACTCAGTTTATATAGAACGAGTAAAGTACGAACTTAAAGTAATAACACAAATGGGGTTTGTAGATTATTTTTTAGTAGTTTACGATATTATTAAATGAAGTAGGGAACAAAAGATTCTTATTGGTCCTGGAAGGGGTAGTTCAGCCGGAAGTCTTGTTGCTTTCTTATTGGACATAACCAAAGTTGATCCAATAAAATACAATTTATTATTTGAAAGATTTTTAAATATCGAAAGAAAAAATCTTCCCGATATTGACATTGATGTTCCAAGCAACCGTCGTGAAGAAATAATAACTTATATATCGGAGAAATATGGTAAAAACTCCGTAGCATCTATCGTCACTTTCCAAAGAAATAAAATCAAAGCCGCTCTAAAAGATGCAGGAAGAGTTTTGGGTATCAAATTGGAATTATTAGATTTGATAAGCAAAACATTAAAAGAAGACGAAGAAAACGGAGATTATCGAAACAATCAATATTTCGAGAAGTACCCAGAATTATTTTCTATTGCGATTAATCTGGTTAATGTTCCCAGACAAACTGGAAAACATGCTGCAGGAATAGTTTTGACTTCTAATAGTTTAGGTTCTATCGTTCCAATAGAGCAAAACTATGACGGAACCATAACTACACAATATTCGATGGAATTTTTAGAAGAACTAGGTGTAATAAAATTAGATTTGCTTTCGCTTAATTATTTAGCCATTATTGATCATTGTATAGAACTAATAAAAAATGAATTAGGAGAAACAATTAATGTTTATGATATCACATATGATGATACTTTTATTTATCAAGAATTATCCCAAGGAAAAACTCTTGGTTTGTTCCAAATCGAAAGTTATGGAATGACTAGTTTAATTAAAAAAATAGCTCCTAAAAATCTCGAAGACATTTCTGTAGTTTTAGCTCTTTATCGTCCAGGAGCTAATGCTTTTCTAAACGACTATATTTGAAACAAAAAACACCCAGAAAAAATTAACTATATTAACGAACAATTTGAAAAAATTCTTAGTCCTACTTACAATGTTGCTGTTTACCAAGAACAAATTATGGAAATAATTAAAGTTGTTGGAAATTATTCTTTAGCTGATGCTGACATTTTCCGAAGAATAATGTCCAAGAAAAAGAAAGAAGAATTAGAAGTGCAAGGTGGAAAATTTAAAACAGCAGCTTTAAAGAACGGTTATAGTGAAAGTCAAGTAGCAAAAATTTATCAGTTTATCGAAAATTTTGCTGGTTATGGTTTTAACCATTCCCACTCCATTGCTTATGCTGTTATCGTTTATTGAACAGCTTATTTAAAATTCAAATATCCAGTTCAATACTTAACATGTATTTTATCTACTTTTAACAACGAAGAAAAAACTATTAAACTAATAGAAGAAATAAGAAGTATGGGGTATCGATTGGCATTACCTGATATTAACTTATCAAAAGACGAATTTTCTTCTACCAACAAAACTATCTACCCTAGTTTTTTTATTATCAAAGGAATTGGAAATGAAACTATAAATAAAATTATTTCTATTCGTCAAGAAGCGGGTGGAGAGTTTTTAACACTCAATAGAGCTATTGCTGATTTAGTTAAAATTGGGATAACTCTTGAAACACTAAAAAAACTATGTTTTTCTGGTTGTTTTGATTTGTTATTAGAAAAAGAAAATCACTCTCGTATATGACTTGTGACTAATATTGAAGTTTTAGCTAAAGCATTAAAAACATCTGATGCTTATGGAAACTTTATTATTAATCCGGGAAAGCAAATCCAGGATATAGAAAACATTACTTTAGAAAGTCAAACCTTCTTACTAGAACAACAACTTAATACTATCGGGATGACTTTTAGTAAAATTATCCCAAATAGTGATTACTACGATTTAAAAAGTAAGTACGACGAAGAACTTAATTTTAAAACAATCGAAGAAATTGTCAGTAAAAATACTTCTGGAAATGTTCTAGCTGAAGTTGTAAGTATAGATAAATTTAATAATGCAGGAAAAAAAATAACTAAGGTTTTTTTAACGGATACTACTGGTTCGTTAGTTATTACTATTTTCAATAGTAACGAGAAATATGACACTTTACAAGTTAATACATGGTATAGTTTTTTTATTGAGAAAACTAATACTATTGTGGATTTTAAAAAGTTACAGGATTAATCCTTATTGACGCAGATTTATCGCTCTGGATTGTATTTATTTACATTTTTGCAGTTTTATCACTCTGGATTGTATTTTTCTGTATAATATAACCATATGATACTTCGTACCAGTTATTTAAACAAATTGGATGCCTACCGGTTTTGCGGATTAATTAAGGTTATTGTTGGAATTAGGAAATGCGGCAAAAGTACACTGATGCGGCAATACATTAAAAAGCTTCAAGACGAAAATAATGATTACAATACGATTTTTATTAATTTAAACGATTTTAATACACGCGAGAAAATTAATAACAAAAAAGAACTAAATAAGTATATCGAAGAAAAGCTATTAAAAGACAAAAAAAACTTTGTATTCATCGACGAAGTTCAGGAAATACCAGAATTCGAAATTGTTCTTAATAGTTTGTCTGATCACGAAAACGTTGATATTTATGTTACTGGTTCTAACTCTAAGTTATTATCCAGTGAAATTTCCACTCTCTTAACAGGTAAAAATATCGTTATTAATGTTTACCCGTTAGTATTTAGTGAATTATGCAACAAAACCGATAACAATATTAAAGAAAAATTTGATGATTTTTTTAAATACGGAGGAATGCCCGGAAGACTTAAGTTTACTCAAGAAGAAAACATTCACGAATATCTCAACATGATTTATAGTGATATTTTAAGAAAAGATATTTTAGCCCGTAATAAAGTTTTTGAAATTTCCGAATTAACCAATATTTACTATTTCATTTTCGATAATCTTGGAAAAGAATTAAGCTACAAAAATATTTACGAAATAAATAAAAGAAACGGTTGTTCTTTATCACAAATGTCTATTATCAAATATGTAGAATTACTTTTAGATTGTTTTTTAATACAGAAAGTAAATAAGTACGACTTATCTGGATTAAAGTTAATGGAAAATTTATACAAGTATTATCCTCAAGATTTTGGAATGAGAAATGCTATTTTTAAAAACTTATGAAATAACCGAGGAAAAATATTGGAAAATATTGTTTTAAACGAACTAAAGTATCGCGGTTATCAAGTATTTATAGGCACAAGTCGGATAATCAATGAAATCGATTTTGTAGCTAAAAAAGGTAATGAAATTTTGTATATCCAAGTTACTGAGAATTTATCAAGTGAAAATCTTGAACGTGAAATTAGTCCTTTTAGCAAAATAAAAGATGGAAATAAGAGATTGTTGCTTTCGATGGAAGAATTGGAAAATATTGATGAGAACGGTATTCACTATAAAAATATTGTAAACTGGTTGTTGGGAAAATAAACTTATTTTTGAGTTAATAGGATTTTATTTTAATTATTTAGTTATTGTCGTACACATAAGTTATGCTGCCACTTTTATTACTTAAATCGAAATTTTTAGCTTGATTGTTTCTCATTGTTGTTGCGAATTCAAATTTAGTCTTAGAATATAAGGGCAAATGTATCGTTATTGTTTGTTCGGAATTATAATCGTATCGATCGTCGTACCCTGCATCTCATGTAGGTGAATCCATACCATAATATCTTCCCATATATAAATTAATTTCTTCAAACGAATTCACTCATATTTCATTAAGCCATTGAGAACCTTTTTGGTTTTTTGGATTGTTTGGAAACATATTCATACAGAAACCTCTATTTTTACTATCCGTTTGCTTATTTATATACTTTGAATTTCAAGCAAATAAATCAGGTGAATAATTTTTCAAACTACCTACTTTAAATCCTGGAAAAATATTGTACGAGCCTTTAACTCACCTCAAGTTTGGGGAAATAAGGTTTGTAAAATCAAAATGCAAATATTTATTTCAGATCATATTTGGCTGTTCAGTTAAACCTAAATTTATTCCTTCTAAAGTATTAGAAACCCCAGCAAGAGTAACCATTGGTATCGTTTTAAGGTCATCACCGGATTTTCCGCTGTAATTTCACCCACCTTTTACTACGGTTTTGCTTTGGTTGATGTAAATATCTTTTGTTGAGCCGTCATCCACTGGCAAAACAATCCATTCACTATATACCGGTACACGACTTGCTATTGTAAAACCATCCTTATTAAAAGCACTCTTGTAAATAAATTGTCCTTCTTTTAAAGGAATTAATTCTATCTCCATTTCCCCAGTAATTTCTTCTGAGTACATATCGTCAAATTTAATGTTAACTTTCTTTTCATAAGTATTGATGTTTGTAAAAGAACCGGTTGAATATATGATATGATTTGCTAACTCTGCATCACATGTTATCGGAAACAAATCAGCTATTTTATCTCGAACTCTTTGAATTTCAGGAGTTGTTTCACTATCTTCCAATTTAACCGTTCCTATTACATTACTAGTTACAATGTCAGTAA
This sequence comes from Mycoplasmataceae bacterium, assembly GCA_031281465.1. Classification (GTDB taxonomy): domain Bacteria; phylum Bacillota_I; class Bacilli_A; order Mycoplasmatales; family Mycoplasmoidaceae; genus Malacoplasma_A. The sequence continues at coordinate 15,821 of JAITFH010000063.1, forward strand.
TATTTTGGATTTTATTTATCTTGACAAAAGATAAACCTTTGTAAATATTACTTCCTGAAATTGGAGTGATATTAGCGGCATATGATTTGTCATTAATCATAGTAATATCACCAATCTCAATCTGATTAGTGTCATAACCTTTAGTAGCACAAGCTGCTAAAAATTGATCTTTAGTAGGTACACCTTCAAAGGTTCCAAAAACTGTTTTTGGTAAATCCATTAAGTCTTTTAAATTATCTTTCATTAATGGAAAACCACACGATACTTCACCACTAAAAAGTACTGAATCACTAGTGGGAGTTATTTTGAAAGTAGCACTAGTTTGGCTAACATTAATATCGATTCCCGCTGACACATAACTGAAATCGTATCCTTCAACTAAATAGTTATGAAGCAAACTACGAATTTGTAAATTATTAGGTTTAGAAATAAAAGATGTTAGTTCTGATTGATTTTCTTTCAACTTTGGATAAATAGTGTTTTCGTTTTCATCATACTTTTTAAAATCAAATAAAGTATTTACATTTACTTTAGGAGGTAATATAGTGTTTGATGTTTGATAAGTATTAGAACAACTAGTTAGTGAAGGTATGACACACACACACACACACACACGGGATTCCAATTATTAACGAAGAAAAGAGAGAACGAAGAGCTTTGGTTTTCATTATTACTTAGAATTATATATTTTACTTTGTTTTTACAGCTTATCAACCTATATTTTTACAATACATATATAACCCTAACGATATAATAAAAGAGTGCGCCTGTAGCTCAGTTGGATAGAGCACATGCCTTCTAAGCCTGTGGTCGTACGTTCGAATCGTATCAGGCGCGCCATTATTAGTTAGATTTAGTTAGTTTTAACATTTCTTCAGGAGTAGTTGTTTTAGGGTAAACAACACATAGTAGTTTTTTAGCATCTTTTAAGAAACGGTTGATAATTACTCAATTATGTAAAATTTCTTCTTGACTAGAAAATAAATTACTTTTTCCTAAAATAGCTGCATCAAATACACCTTCATAACTTTCATAAACTTTTTCTTTGTCACCTTTTAAATTAATTGTTTTGTTTTTTCATACAAAAGAAGTTGGCAAAACATTAGTTGTTAAATCAACTTTAAATTCAGTACCATTTTTAAATTTAAAAATGACAGATGATTCTTTTCTAGATAAAGCTTTTCCAGAAGCTAAAAATAGTTTTACTTTTTGTCATTTTTTATCTCCACTAAACAATAAAAAATTAGCATAAGTTTCAGCGCTAGAAGTAACATTATTTTCTTCATCATACCCTTGATATTTACCAATCTTTACATTATTAATGTTTCTTAAAGGTTTGATTAAACTATTAGCTTTTACACGAGAATTTAATATGTTTTTTCTCACAGGTTTAGCTAAAAAAACAGAAAGTATTTCTAACAAATGACCTTGAATAAAATCTCTTGTACATCCAACTTGTTCATAAAATTCTTTTCTTCCTTGAATATCGATTTCTTCATAAGCAACAACATCTACTTGGCTAATATTCTTAGCGTTAAGTACTTTAGTTAATTTCGGATTTAGTAAGCAGAAATTATTAAACTTTTGGGCAGGAGTTTTTAGAAGATAATGATCTATTTTATACACATTTTTTGGATTGTAATATTTGTTTAAAATGTGAAACATTTTTACTGCACTATTGTAGTCTGTACCAAAAGGTTTTTCAATTAATAACTTAACATTTTTACCATTCAATCCAGCTTTAGCTAACAGTGTTACATATCCTTCTAAAGCGTTAGGGGGGACAGAAAGGAAAATTAATAGTTGTTCGTCATCTTGTAAATTTAAATCTGTTTTAAACTTTTTGTATTGAGCTAATTCACTATCCAAAACTACACTAGTGGTTTTTTTAGCTAAACTATTTTTCTCACCAATCGAACCATTAATAATTTCTTGAGCATTAATCTCTCTTCGAGAAACACCAATGATTTGTTTTATACTATGAACTTTATCGATATTCTGTAGGGCTGGAATTAGTTTACGTTTAGATAAATCTCCGGTAAAACCAAATATGACAATTTTTACTTGCATAATCTTTAACTATTAATTATAAACTAGTAAAGTTTTTTGTAAGCAGCAGCACCGTCTCTGATTACTTCTTCAGGAGATTTAGTGTCAACACCAGTACCAGCAGGGATTAAGTTACCTAACATTACGTTTTCTTTTAATGAATCGAAGTAGTCAGTATCTCCTCTAATTGCAGCATTAATTAAAATATGTTTTGTATATTGGAATGAAGCAGCAGATAAGAATGAGTCACTGAATGCAGGGATGTCATCTAAACCGTTGATTAATGGTTTAGCAACTAAGTTAGAACCAGCAGCCATAGCGTCGTCGTATTCTTTTGTTGAAATAGTTTGACCAATATAGTAATCAGACTCACCAGGAGCAACGATTTCATATTTATTAGTCATTTGTTTAACAACAACTTCAATATATTTATCGTTAATTTCCAAACCTTGTGAACGATATACACGTTGGATTTCTTGAATAATGTATTCACGAACTGTTTCTAAACCAGAAATTTCTAATAAAGATTTTAAATCTATTGAACCGTAGTTTAAGATTTGTCCTTGTTGAACTTGATCACCAACTTTAACTAAAACTTTTAATCCAGGTCAAACAGAATAAACTTCAGAATCTACTACGATGTTTACATTAGTAATTTCTTTTCTATCTTCTGAGAACACATTAGTAATTTCTTGAACTACACCAGCTTTTTTAGCGATTAAAGATTTTTCGTTTTCTTTAATTTTTACAACGTCAAGGATTTGTTTAACACGTTCATAACCTTGAGAAAGTTGTACTCCAGTTGCAGCACCACCAGTGGCTTTTGAACGAAGGTTCAATTGTGTAACTGGTTCTCCCATAGATTGTCCAGCAATTACTCCGACAGTTGTACCAATTTTAACTTCTTCGTTTGTAGCTAAATCGATACCGTAACATTTAGCACAAACTCCATTTTTACATTGACAAGTGATTGGTGAACGAATTTCCACTTCTTTAATTCCAGCTTTTTCGATTTTTTCTGCAATCTTAGCAGTAATTAATTCATCTTTACCAACGATTGATTCTACAGCTTTAGCAGTATATCTTCCGATTATTCTGTCGGATAATGATTCGATTACTTGTCCATCAGCATTAGTTAAAGCGTGAACAACGATTCCTTTGTGAGAACCACAATCGTTTTCTACTACGATTACATCTTGACAAGAATCAACTAGTTTACGAGTAATATAACCTGATTTAGATGTCTTAAGAGCTGTATCCACCATTGACTTACGAGCACCGTAAGATGATGAGAAATATTCTGAAGCAGTTAATCCTTCTACGAATGAGTGGATAACGGGAATTTCGATAGTATCTTTAACTACACCTTTGTTTGCATTCATTGAGTAGTTATAAGAACGAGCCATCAAACCTCTCATACCTAATGATTGAGTAATTTGGTCATCGTTACCACGAGCTCCAGATTTCTTCATCAAGATAATTGCACTATCTTGTTTTTTCTCATCGTTAAGCATGTTTTTAATATCATTACCAACTTTTGCTCTTACTGCTCTTCATTCATCCAATACACGAACATAACGTTCATCGTTAGTTAATAAACCATCTTCGTAGTATTGTTTGTATTCGTTAATATTCTTTTTAGCTTCTTCGATATATTGCTCTTTAGCAGTATATTTTTCGAAGTCGAAGATAGAATAAGTAATACCTGACTTAGTAGCATATTTAAATCCGTTTTCTTTAATTTGATCAGCAAATTTAGCAGTTTCAATATTTCCATATTTAACATAAACTTGGTTAAGTAATTTATAAATATATTTTTTTGAACATCCGTCAGAGAATTGTAAGTTAGCAACTTGTTTTTCAAGTTCAGCTGGTGAATTTAAATATAAGTCTTCGCTTACGTTATTCATTTTTTCTCCATCGATATAATCAAAGTCTTCTGGTAAAGCATTATTGAAAATTACACGTCCTACAGAAGTTAATAAAATTCCTTCGTGTAAGTTTTGTTTTTTAGGATAGAAACCTTGTGCAGAAATTCCTACGATAGTGTGTAATTCTACAGCACCATTATTGTAAGCAACATTTAATTCATCATTTGTAGAGAATAATAATCCTTCACCTTTTTTACCTTTACGAACTAATGTTAAGTAGTAGTTTCCTAACAACATATCAATAGTTGGCGTAATAGATGGGTTACCATTATTAGGCATGATTAGGTTGTTTAGAGAAGAAATAGTTGAACGAGCTTCAGCTACTGCTTCTACTGATAATGGTAAATGTACAGCCATTGTATCACCATCGAAATCGGCATTAAATCCAGTACAAACTAGTGGATGTAAACTAATTGCTTTAGAACTTGTTGGTTTAATTTCGAAAGCTTGGATACCTAAACGGTGAAGAGTTGGAGCACGGTTTAAGATGATTGGTCTTTTTTTAATTACTTCATTAACATATGGTCAAATAACAGCATCTTGTCTTTGAATCATTTTTTCAGCATCTTTAGGAGAAACTGCAACTGGTTGAATTTCATTTCCAAATTGGTCAACTTTTCTAATTAATTCAGCAATAATAAATGGTTTAAACATTTTTAGGATGATTTCCATTGGAATTCCAGCTTCATATAATTTTAAGTTTGGTCCAGCAACGATAGCACTACGTCCAGAGTAATCAACCCTTTTTCCTAATAGGTTTTGACGGAATAAACCAGATTTACCTTTCATTTTGTCAGTAATTGAAGAAAGAGCAACACGGTTTTTGTTAACGATTGGTTTAGATTTAGCTGAGTTGTCTAATAAAGCATCAACAGCTTCTTGTAATAAACGTTTGTCGTTGTTAATAACTGAAGCAGGTAAATCTTCTTCGATCATTTTTTTAACTTTTTCGTTACGAGCAATAATTAAACGGTAAAGTTCATTTAAATCAGATGAAGTAAAGTTTCCAGTTTCTAATTGAATTAAAGGACGAGCTTCAGGTGGTATAACTGGTAAAACTGTTAGAATCATTCATTCAGGTTTATTTCCTGATTTATCAAATCAGCTCAATAATTCCATTCGAGAGTTTAATTCTTTTAGTTGTTCTTTAGTAGCAGCGTTAGTACTGTTTTCTTTACTAGCTTCAGCGATTTGTCCTTTAATTAATTTGATTTCTTTTTTAACATCAACTTTTTTAAGTAATTCAAGGATAGCTTCTGCACCAATACCAAATTTAATTCCAGTAATTTCAGCAATAAAGTTAACGATATCGTGGATTTCGATTGTTACACTTGCATCTTGTAATTTTGAATAGTATTCTTCATACTTCATTTTTTTAATTTGACTCTTAGCAATTTTTTCTTTGTTAGCTTCAAATACTTTACGGAATTTTAAACGGTAACGACGTTCAGAAGTCTCATTATTTAAATCTACGATTTCACCGTTTTCAAATAATTCGTTTTTGTTGTTGTTAATAACTACATAACTTTTGAAATAAATTACGTCATCGATTTTTCTCTTTGTTCCTAAAACAAGAGCAATTTTATTTGATGAAGGCATATCACGCATATATCAAATATGAGCAACAGGAACAGCTAATTCGATATGTGCCATTCTTTCACGACGAGTAACAGAAGGGATGATTTCTACACCACAAACTTCACAACGTTTACCGATATATTTACGAGCATTTTTTCCTGAATATCTTCCACAGTGACAAGTGTAGTCTTTTTCTGGTCCAAAAATAGCTTCGTCAAATAAACCACCTGGAATTGGTTTATGAGTACGGTGGTGAATAGTTTCACTCTTAGTTATAGCTCCGTGAGATCATTCGTAAATTTTCTCAGGACTAGCTAATCCGATTTGTAGTGTTTTGATTTTTTGATTAATGTTTTTATTGTTTTGCATATTTTTCTCCTTTTAAAATTTTGTAATTTATTCTATTTCTCCCTCATCATTTAATGTTAATTTTTCATCACTGTAAGCAGAAACTTTTTCTCCAACTTTTTCTTCTGGTGGATTGAATGAATCTTCTTCTTCAGTATATCTAGAAGAAACAAATTTGTTAATATCACAAACTTGACCATCAGCAGTTGTTACAGTTAAGTTAAGTCCTAAACCTTGGAACAATTTAGAAGCATATTTGAATGAATCTGGAACGAATGTTGGGATTGACAATTCTGTGTTACCATCGATAATTGAACGGTACATTTTGTTACGAGCAATTGAGTCATCAGATTTAACAGTCATTAATTCACGTAAGTTGTAAGCTGCACCATGTGCTTCAAATGCTCAAACTTCCATTTCTCCCACACGTTGTCCACCGTTTTTAGATTTTCCACCCAATGGTTGTTGAGTAGTTTTAGTATAAGGACCAACAGCACGAGCATGAATTTTAGAATCAATCATGTGGTTAAGTTTTAACAAGTAAGTATAACCAACTGTTACTGGGTTATCAAATTTTTCTCCAGTTTGACCATCGATTAGTGTAAATTTACCTTGAGTTTTTTCAGGGTTAATTCCAGCAATGTTCATCAATTCTTTTACATCTTCGATATCAGCACCCGTAAAGATTGGAGAAGCAATTTTTAAGTTTAAGTCATCAATTGTTAAACCAGCTTGAGAAAGGATATAGCTTAAGTGTTGAGCAAGTAAGTTTTCTTGTCCTAAAGATTTATCAGCTTCTTGTTGAGAAGTTAAGTTTAATTCTTTAAAGTATTTTTTAACTACTTTATTTAAAACTTCAGCTTTACTTTCTTCGATACCTAATCTATCAGTTAAGTCAACTTTTTCATAAGCTGATTGGATAAGTAAATCGATAGCTATTCTCTTAAGAGCCATACCTGTGTTAGCTTCATAGATTTGACCTAAGTTCATACGAGAAGGCACACCGTGAGAGTTGAATACTACATCAATTGGAGTTCCATCTTCCATATGAGGCATATCTTCTTGAGGTAATACTACTGAACAAACTCCTTTGTTTCCATAACGTCCAGCAAATTTATCTCCAGATTGAACTTTAAGTTTACGAGCAATATAAACTTTGTAAACCTCTACTGCATCGTCATCAATCTTATCACCGTTTGCTTCACTTAATTTTTGTACACGACAAACTGTACCTGAAACACCATAAGGAACACGAAGAGAAGTATCTTTATATTTTTTATTGTTATTGTTAAAGATATTAGCTAAGAAACGATCGTAAGTTTGAGAAGAAGTATCAACAGTTGGCTTTGGTCTAATTTTACCAATTAACACATCACCTTCTTTAACTTCAGAACCAACTAGAATTACACCATCTTCGTCTAAGAAACGAGTTGATTCAGCGGAAGCTCCTGGAATATCACGAGAAACTTCTTCAGCTTCGATGTTTTGAGATTTACGTAATACTTTAACTGAGTGAGTAGAAATATTAATTGAAGTTAATAAATCTTCTTTAAATAAACGTTCACTAATAATTACGGCATCCTCGAAGTTGTATCCTTTTCATGGCATATAAGCTGTTAAAACGTTTTGTCCTATTGCTAATTCTACATTATCCATAGCAGAAGAAATAGCAATTACATCGCCAGTTTTAACTTTTTGTCCAACTGAAACGATTGGAGATTGGTTAATACAGCTTTCTTGGTTTGATTGACGGTATTTGATTAATGAATAGTTTTCAGAACCGATTACAATCTTAGATGAATCAACGTATTCTACTTCTCCATCCGCTCTAGCTACAACACAGTATCCTGACTCTTTAGCTACTTTATGTTCCATACCAGAACCAACAGTTGGAGCATGAGGAACGATTAGAGGAAGAGCTTGATTCTGCATGTGACAAGCCATCTCAATACGGTGACCTTCGTTATATCCAACGAAAGGAACTAAACTTGTAGAAACAGAGAAAGAACCACGAGGAGCTACATCAATATAGTCGATTTCTTTAGCGTGGAACATTTTAATATCTCCGTTGTAACGACAAGGGTATTCGTTATCTTTAATTTTTCCAACTTCGTCGTAAGGAAGAATAGATTCACCAATAGCAAATTCATCTTCTTGTAAAGCAGTTAATCATTCAACTTTATCAGTAACTACACCGTTTTCAACTTTTCTTAATGGGTTAACTACGAAACCTCTGTCATCGATTTTAGCAAATGTAGCTAAATGCATCAACAAACCAACGTTTTGACCTTCTGGAGAGTCGATTGGACAGAATTTACCGTTAAAAGTATAGTGAATATCACGTAACTCTACATTTGGATCTTCGTGAGATATACCACCTTCTCCAGTTGCTGAAATTTTTCTTTTGTTTGCTAATTCACTTAATGGGTTTTCTTGATCAACGAATTGAGTTAATGAGTAAGTGTTAAAGAAGAATTGTAAAGCTTGTTGGAATGGTTTAGAGTTAACAACTGAAGTTAATTCAGCTTTTGATTCTAAACGTTCTTTTTCTTCACCAACTGCATTTTTGTGGTATAAACCAGCTAATTTTTCTTTTACATTTTTTTCTAATTTAGCCATAGCAGGAATTAATTTAGTAACTAATTGTTCGCTAATTAATCTGATACGTTTGTTTCCTAAATGTTCAACATCATCGTATTTTCCAATTTCGTATGGTAATCCTGAAACGTAAGAAATAATTGATAAAATATCAGTTAACACTAGAGCACGAGAATCTGTTTCTGTGTTAGGTGATAAAAGTTGTACTGTTTCTTTTCTTTCATTGTTATCCGCGTAAACTAAAATTGATTGGCAGTCTAAGTTTTGTTTTTTAGTTACAGCAGGAGTGATACAAGTAGTAACTTTTTTAATGAAGTTAACTTTGTTTTCAGCAGCAGCTTTTTTAAGTTTATCAATTTCTTCTTTAAAGAATAATGTTCCTTCTTTGAATAATACTTTTCCAGAATCATCTAAAATATCTTTGGCAATTACACGGTTAAGTAAACGGTCTGTAATTTGTAATTTTTTGTTTAATTTATAACGTCCAGCTGGTAATAAATCGTATTTTCTTTTGTTCATAATGAAATCAGAGAATACATCAACATATGAACTAGCAATTTTATTACTTTCGATACTTCTTGTAGAAATGTTTAATTCATCAACTAAATGTTTAGCTGTTCATTCACAAATCATTTGATCTAATACTGCATCAATTTTAATTCTTGCTGCATCATCGTTTTTAAGTTTTTCGTATTCAGCAACTAATGAACGGATTTTAGTTTGCATTCCAGTAACTTCCACAGAACGTCCTTTAGAAATATCAGCACGGAATGAACGGATTAATTTATCATCAATAATGTTTTCACGAGTATAGATTTGTTCTTTTTCTACTTCGTGAGGAGATACAGTTAATGTTTTAGCGATCATTGGACTTCCTTCAAATACTGAATTAATTGCATTAACACTCATACCTAGAGCTTTAAGAATTTCAGTTACACGGAAGTTAGGAGCACTATCGTTCATTGCACCTTTAATTGAAGCATAAATACCATGAGAAGAAACATCAAATAATATGAATGCACCACGTGAAGGTAGAAGTTCACAAACGAATCCTTTTTTCTCAACTTTCTTCCCAGAAATTTTTACACGTGATTTATTTAAAACATATAAACCTGGAGCACGGTTAATTTGAGGAACCACATTTTTCTCTGTACCATTAATAATAAATGTTCCACGGTTTGTTAACATTGGAATAATTCCAAATAAAATACCGTTAGCAGAAAGTTTTGTTTTCTTTTTAGAAGCTTTTGCTTCTCCAGTTTCGTTGTTAACGATTTTTAAATCAGCATATAAAGATGCACCAAAAGTTCTTCCTTCAATACGGCAACGTTCTTCATCAATGAAGTTTTTCTTTTCTTTAATAAGTTTTAAACCACTAAAAGTAATTGATCATTTATTGTTTTTATCGTTAGCTGCAATTGGGAAATATTCAGCAAATAGTTTTTCCAAGTCATTGTTTAAAAATGATTCGTATGATATTTTTTGGTTTTGTAATAAGTTGGGTTCTTCAAAGAAGTTTGTATTTAGCTTATCATAATCTAAACGAGTTACTCCGTTTGCGTATTTTTTGGTTTTGAATGTGTTAATGTGTTTTGGCATGTGTCTCTTTATTTAATAATGCTGCCCGCGTTCATTATGCTAGTAACAAACGTATCAAAGAGTAAACAACTATTAGTATGATTATATATAAGTTTTTTAGGTTT
>JAITFH010000038.1 GCA_031281465.1 Mycoplasmataceae bacterium
TGTTGGTGATTCACACCGTAATGATCTTAAATCGATCAAACGAATCACCCCTGTACCGCCGTAATGCTCCAACAAACACGTAAATAACTCAATATCGATAAGAAAATATCGTGTTAATAGATCGTGTGGATGAGCGAGTTTTGTTTGGACGGTTATATTAGAAAATACTTGCATAAAACCTCCTGTTTGTAAAATTGTCAATTATGGTTTAAAACAAAAACAAAGGTAATTCATCAATGATTTACTTAATAGTATTTTCATCAAAAAAACATTTAGGGGAATTTTCAAAACTATCTTTTTTCAAAAAATATAATTCTACACAATTCCGATGTTCATAAAAACAGTATAAACTAAATTTTGAGTTATTAGAAGTACCATGAAGTTTATTATTATCGTCATCGGAAAATACAAGGACACGAATTGAAGTTCGAATTTCCCGAAAGTCGGGCATGCGAATCTATTTCAAATTTATTGAACAAACATACCATACATGATTTTTTATACACATATTATCTCACTTTATTGCCATCTAGTACCTTCAATTCTAAATGCGTATTTTGCAATAATTGTTGATAATATAACTCCGGTTAAACTTACCAAACCAATAATAGCTGTAACTAAGGTTAATTTTTGATATGAGAAAGTGTGGAATAGAATTGTTATAATGAATATTATAAAAATAAACGAAACAGCTGTACTTATTCCTTGTAGTTGTTTTGAATTTGGGAATAATAATGCAGATAAAACAGTTATTGCATTATACCAATATGAGCAACTTACTAATATGATAAAAATAAGAAAGCAGGTATAAAAGTAACTGACATTAAGATTCAATTCATAGCCAAGACATCTTAACAAACATTCGGTTATTCTTTGACTGGAAAAAATTGAAACATTCAATAATGTACTAATTAAACATACTCTCATAAATTTACCTAGATATATTGTTAACGGTGGTAATGGTGTTGCTAAAAGGGTTTGTAATGTTCCATCCTTCTGCATTTCGGATAAATCACCATTAGAAAAAAGAACGATAAACAATGTTGATAACTGAAGAATAGTAGCATTGGTAGTAAAAATTAGTGGAACATTATAATACAATGAAACAGGTATTAATAAAATACTTATCATTGACACTACACCACAAAAAACTAATATTGTCCATCGTTGTTTATTAAACAAAGACCACTCTAACCAAAAAGAAATTATTAAATCAGACATTTATTAAGTACCTCTACATGTTTTAATATAAAATTTTATAAATTGTTCTTTGAAAAATTAACATACACATCTTCGAGGGTTATTGGTATTGAATACGCTGAAAATTTAGCAACATCTTCACGTAAATTATTATGTGGCTCTGATTTGACAAGAACAGTTACGCCAAATTGATCATTCTCTGTATCGATCACTTCAATTTTATAACCATAATTTGAAATAAATTCATTATAATCAACTAATGAATCAAAACGGAATTTATATAATGGCAGTTTGTTTTTCAGGGAATGGACTGTTCCTGTAAAAAGAATTTCACCTTTGTAAAACAAGGTTGTATGAGATGCAACCCGATCAATATCTAATAAATCTTGAGTAGCGATAAGAAATGCTTTCTTTTGTTTTTGTTCTTCTAAAATAAGTAATCGAATCGATTTTTTGGATTCAGCATCTAATCCGGTTGTGGGTTCATCAAGAAGAATAAGCGGCGGATTGTGAATAAGAGTACGAATTAAAGCCAATTTACGTTTCATACCAGCAGACCAGTTTCGAACCTGTTCTTTTTTATCATTATCTAATCCAACAATTTCTAATAATCTATCAGCTCGATTTTTCCAAGTAACTGTATCAATTTTATAAATTCTAGCGATGACCTCTAAATTTTCCATTGCTGTAAGATTTGAAAATAAACCGTTATTTTCAAACAAAACACCAATCTGATTTCTTGCAAGAATTCCGGTTTTTTCTCCCCAGGTTTCCATATTATTGACATACACTCCGCCAGAGGAAGGACGTAAAAAGCCTAATATAATTTTAATAAGCGTTGTTTTACCGGCGCCATTATGTCCTAATAAAGCGTGTATTTGACCTGCACCAACCATAAAAGAAATATTTTTGAGAACTTGTTTATGCCCAAAATCTCTAGAAAGATTTTTTATTTCTAACATTTCAAATGCACTTTCCTAAAATAATAATACAAAAGAATGCGTAAAAACAATGTTTTTTGACAACAATCACTTCAATAGCAGATTTTGACAAAGTACACAAAACAGGAAATTTATTATGTTGCTTTACCACAGTTCTAGCCCGCATATTTCATCTCTAGTTTAATATTGTACGTTAATTTTGTTATTGTAAAGTTGGATAGATTGGGTAGATTGCTTAGGAATAGTTGGGGACTTTTTTTTAATTTTTTTTCTTGAAGTGCATACCACCCCCTTATCCTAAGTGCATTCAAGGTGTAATATGACCCTTCAAAGTTGTCTATTTTAACACAATAATTCGCTATTTTTTCCATTTTTACAACAAAATTTCCAAAATACCTATTTTTACAGTGTGTACAGAATCATATAATCATCAGATGATAAATGGACAAAATTTATTTTGAAAAAGATGAAATTTGTTTCTGTTTTAAACAAGTATTTAAAACAAAAAATTGGTCGTATCTTATTGATATTAAACAACTTAGATTCACCTTGAAAGCACTGGGATTATGCATGGGCAAATCATGAGCTTCTGCTGCTAACTCTGCTACGAGTAGAGGTCGAATCAATTCTTCAAGTTGTTCACGAGTATCGAGGTCTAACAAGGTTGATTGAATGGGAGC
>JAITFH010000021.1 GCA_031281465.1 Mycoplasmataceae bacterium
ATTCTGATTTTGAATGTAGATGTTATTCTTTTGGAGTGTTTTTTGATTGGTTCGACTGTTGATTTCATGATTTTTTGAGGAAATACAACGAATCTGTCTAAAATTTTCCGCCAGGTTTAGGTTGAACCGAATACTAAAATATAATGAAAGTATGAACAAAAAAATTAATAGTACGGTTTTGTTACCTATTTTCTTTATCGTAAGTCTGCCCCCCCCCCCATTTTCACATCTTGTAGTAACACTACAATAACTAACTTATATTCAATACCTAATACCATTAACGTTAATGAAGTTTTCAACTTTCAAAAATTTAATGAATATGTAAATACAATTTATGAAGAAATTGGTGGAACAGTAGAAACGTGTAAAAAATTTGTCCAACATCCTAATGACAGTTCGATCTTAGAAAGATTAGATAGTTATGTGGCTGCACCAGATATTTATTTTAAGGATGAATTAAAAATAGAAGTAAATCCTAGCGGAAATTCTGCTGTTATCAAACCTTCTGATTCTTCTTATCATTATGCTTTAGACTCATCTGTTTCAGTTATTTTTGAAAAAGAATATGTCGATCTAGCTAATGAACCAGCAGCAGGTACAAGAGTTATGATTAGCTATGAAACTGCTGCACCAACCATTCAAGATATGGCAGTTGGGTTAGCTAACGCAGGGTTTTCTCCTAACCAATTAGAGATACCTGCTGTTGGTTCTTCAGACAACATTAAAATGAATGATTATGTTTATAAAGCTAAAATAACTACTAAACCAGGAGCTGTTAGCTGACGTAATTCTTTTGTTGTTAATTTTATTAAAGATGGTGTTACACTTTCAGATATCATTAAACAAAAAGATTTAGGGGTAATAAAAACTAGTGAAAACACTAATGCGGTAGATGCTTCGTTAGAACAAATTGTAGAGAAAATTAAACAATTTAATCCACTGGCTGATGAAGACATATTAAGTACTGTGTCGTTTAACGGTAGCGCTACTACCACTGGAATTACAAAAACAGTAAAAATTCAAACCAGTGAAACTTGAATGAGTAATAAAGAAGTTACTGTTAGTTATTTAGCAGCGAAGAATGATTCTTTGTATGTTAAATTTAATACCAATGACAGCATTACAGTGAATGATGGAACCAAAACTTATACAGTTCCTAATGTATTAGGAACTGATGGGTGAAGAGATATTTCAGACGGAATAAGTATTTACGTAACCGGTCCAAGAAGAATTTTAATATACAATAAAGCAAATAAAGAATTAACTTCTGAATATGCTGATACAAATGATAATCGTAATCATATGATTTTAGGGTTTGCTGGTTACACTGCAAATGTTGAAAATGCAACGGTTATGCGTAGCACCAGTACGAATAATGACAAAACGTTAGATTTGCGTTATTTGTATGCTCCTAATTTAAAAATGCTCAACACCCATTCTTCAGCCTTTGGCAAATATTTATTCGCCGACCCTACAAACTATAGTCCTTATTTGTTTTCTTCTAAACTTTTAGCAGGTACTAATACAAGTAATGATAATTGACTTTATTACAACAAAGCAAGTAGTGATGCTAATAATTTTTTAGGTTTTGCTCCAAACTGAAACGCTAATATTTGTACTGACATAACTTTTTATTCATATGGATGAAAAGAAAATGGTGCTGAAATACCATTAAAGTTTAAACAAATATGATTTAGTGATAATGGAGATCAAAGTGCTTATAAATGAGGTGCTAGCGTTAACATACACCTACCTTTTGGTTCTACTATAAGCGTAGTACAAACTCCACAAGATTCAACTCTTGTAAATCGTAACAATGGTAATGTGTTGTGGAAGTATGTGTACGATGTTTAATGTGTTATTATTACGAATCAAAAAGATTAGGCGAATTAAAGAAATCTACAAAACTTATTAATCACAACGGAATATTAATAACCAATCCATCTTTCTTTAAATCCATCTGTGAAAATCTTATGGAATATTTGGGATTGAATTTGTTATTGTATTGAGTTAAACTTTTCTTCTTTTTGCTTTTTCCACTTTTAACTTCGATAGGAATAATATCGTTTACAATTTGAGTAAGAAAATCTATTTCATAATTGTTATCTACTTTAAAATAGTAACTCTTGTTTAAAATAGTAGGCTTTAATTGTTGTAAAACAAAGTTTTTTACCAAATAACCAATTCAATCAAAATTTTCTTCATTAATAATTTTTGAAGGGTGTATTTGAGAGATATGTCTTAATAAACCAACATCATGCAAATACAATTTATAAAAGTTATTGTTAACGTTTTTTATTAAGGGATAAGCGTTATTTTCTAATAAATAAACTTTATGTATTAACCCAGCATCTTCCAATCACAAATTAGCTTCTTCATATCTTTCTATCCTAGCATTTTTATTAATGCTTTTTATAAAAAACCTAGAGTTTTCATTTGCTAATTGAGCCGGTATTGAATCGTAAATATCTTTTATTTTTAATGGATTTACATCCAGAGAATATTGGTTAAAATCAGCTTTATATTTAGTAAATATTTCTTCTAAAAGTTTTTCTACTTTTTCATAGTCTTTTTCTTGAATAAAGCTATCAACAACTTCTGGTAATCCTCCGACAACTAAATATTCTTTATACAAACTATAAAGTTCATTCTTAATAAATAAGTTGTTTGTTTTTAAATCAGCTTTTATCTTTTCGTATAATAAAACATTTTTATTTAATACATATTCATCAAAAGTTAAAGGATACATTTTTAAAGTTTCTACTTTTCCAACAGGCATCATAGATTTGTGTAATCCTAATAAACTTCCTACACATACGATATGAAGTTGTGGATAGCTCTCTGCTAAGGGTTTTAATAGAGTTAAAGCAAATTTATTTTTTTGTATTTCATCGAGAAAAATTAATGTCTCATTTGTAATTTTGGTTCCATACATTACTTCTAAAGAAGAAATTAATTCATCAACGGATGTTTCTTGATTAAAAATTAGATTAAGTTTTTTCTCGTTAGCAAGAAAATCGCACAGAATAAAACTCTTGTATAGTTTGGAAAATTTCTCTTTAATTATTCAAGATTTCCCTACTTGTCTAGCTCCTTCGATTATTAAAGGCTTTTTGTTAGGGTTGTTTTTCCATTCAACGAGTTTAGTAAAGATATTTCTTTCTATAATGAAATTATATAAAAAATGACATAATTGTCACTTTTACTACTATAAAAAATGACATAAACGACACTTTTTATACAACACTGTTCATTATTTAAGATGGCAAATAACGAAAATTCAGCCACAATATAAAAATTAATTACACATTTCCCAAATACCGATATAATAAAAATAGCAACCAAAAGTTGTTTTTGAAAATATACAAGCAGGAGAATAATATTCGTTACCACTGCCCAAAGTTTCAAACTTAGGAAAATTTTATGGCACCAAAGAAAGAATTAAAAAGAATTGCAAAAATCCAATTAGTTGGAGGACAAGCACGTCCAGGACCAGCTTTAGCATCTATCGGTATTAACATGGCTGAATTTACTAAACAGTTCAACGATAAAACTAAAAACAGAAATGGTGAAATCGTAAGAACTACAATTTATGCATATAGTGATAAATCATTTGAATATTCAATCAAAGCAACTGAACCAGCTTCAGTAATGATTAAAAAAGCCGCTAAAATTCAAACAGCTGGAAAAAACCAAATAACTGATGTAGCTGCTACTATTACAGAAGCTCAAGCTCGTGAAATTGCAAAAGCTAAATTAGTTGACTTAAATGCTTATGACGAAGATGCTGCTCTTCACTGTATTGCTGGAACAGCTAAACAAATGGGTGTAAAAATTACTGGTGTTGATCCAGTTGTTCACAAAGGAGAAAAGAAATAATGAAACATTCTAAAAGATATACTCAACTAAAACAAAACGTTGATCCTAAACAACTACATTCTGTTCAAGAAGCAGTTAATTTAGCTAAAGAAACTTCTAATGTTAAATTCGATGCAACTATCGAATTAAATGTAAAGATGAATCTTGATACGACTAAAGCTGAACAACAATTAAGAGGTACAATCGCTCTTCCTTACTATTTTGGTAAAACTGTTAGAGCTTTAGTTTTAGATGATTCTTTAACTAAAGAAGTAGCTGAAGAAAACGGAATTAAATTATTTGGTGGTACAGAACAAATTACAAAAATTAAAGAAGGATGACTTGATTTCGATTTAATTATTACTATTCCTAAATTCATGCCTGAACTTTCTAAACTTGGTAAAGTTCTAGGACCTAAAGGGTTAATGCCTAACCCTAAATTAGGAACTGTTACTACTAATGTAGTTAACACATTCAACGAATTTAAAAAAGGTAAATACAACTATCGTACAGATACTTTTGGAAACATTCACATGGGTATTGGTAAAGTATCTTCTGCTACAGAACAAGTTGTTGCAAATATCGACGAATTCCTAAAATTCCTAGCTTCTAAACGTCCTTCCACAGTTAAAGGTGAATTTATTCAAAAAGTTTACGTATCTTCATCTATGGGACCATCATTCAAAGTGGAGCTTAAAAAATAATAAAATATATAATAAATATAACCTATGACTAGTCTAAAGAAAAAATATACAAAATTGATTAACACCAAGATGATGAAAAGCCGTGGTTACACTTCACCAATGCAAGTTCCTGTATTGGAAAAAATTGTAATTAACGCTGGTGTTGGTGATGCTACTAAAGATGCGAAATTCATCGAAGCAGCTTACAACGAAATCGAAGCTATTACTGGACAAAAACCAGTTAAAACATTATCTAAAGTTTCTATTGCTGGTTTTAAACTTCGTGAAAACCAACCAATCGGTGTTAAAGTTACTTTACGTGGAAACAAAATGTGAAACTTCCTTGAAAAACTAATTAACATTTCTTTACCTCGTACTCGTGACTTCCGTGGAATTCCTAAAAAATCTTTTGATGGACACGGAAACTTTACTATTGGTATTAAAGAACAAATTATTTTTTACGAGGTAAACTTTGACCAAATTAAAAGAACTCGTGGATTTGATATAACTTTTGTTACTAGCACAGACAGCGATGACGAATGTTTCGAATTATTACAAACAATCGGTATTCCTTTTAAAAAATAATTTGTAGTTAAACTTTCTATCGTATAAAAGTTTATTATCTAGTTTAAGTACTAAGCATTATTTTCTATGGGTGTTAATTTCTACAAACACAAACAACACATTTAAATCTAATTTAAAGCCATAAAACGTCTTGTAGACTTATTCTTTACTGCTTATTGTGGTTCTTTTATTTTAAACTGCTTCACAATATACACCCCTTCGTTTGCAACCGAAAATTTGTATGCTTATACTACGTTTATATCTATACCCATATTACGCCTATATTATACCCATATTACACCTATATATTGAGTTTACACAAAACTACTACCGGTAACCTTTGACTCACCCTTTAAGAATTAACGCATTATTAATTAAGGATGATTTGGTTGATTAGGAGCATGTCCAGATGCTGCAGATGCATTAACATTTGTTTGAGGTTTTTCATTTTCAAAACTAGGTTTATACCTTCCACTAGCATCCGGAGTATTTTTTTCAAAAGTGTAATCACCTTCATCTGGGTTGTATCTCACTTGAACATCCTTTGGAATATCCTTGTTATCAAATTTAACAAATCCAGTATCTCGATCTTGTTTTATTTTAACGCCATTATCTTTTAATTTATTTGTAACCTCATCAGCCATTAAAGGGTGAACTGCTACTGAAGAACCGTCAGGGTTGATAAATAAACGATGACCTGGTCGAACTCAAACATCTTTCTTTTCTTCCGAACCATTTTCCATACGGTATGTAGTTTGAACTTTTTTATAACCATTTTTTAAGTATTCATCAGCTGTAAAACCTTTTTCGTGACTTGTTCTTTCAAAATCATTTCATTTTTTATTATCAGCGGCAATTTTTTCCATATTTACTAAACTTTGGTGAAGTCGAGGATCTGAATCGATAAGGTGACCAATTTGTACATGGTTATCAATCTTTTTATATTTACCAATAGTCTTTTTATAATCATCTGTCCCTTCGGTATATTTATTCATTTTAGCTTTTAAATAAGAATGGTTGTATCCTTCTTTTGCCTTGTCATTTAAAAACATTTCTAATTCAAATCTTTGTTTAACTGCTTTATTTCTGGCAGACTCAGAATCAAATCTAGCTTTTTGTAATGCTCTTTGAGGCTCAACAAAACTTTCTCTTCATGTAGCTCTGGTTTCGTGTCCAGGTTGAGTTACATCTTTATAATAACTTTTTAAATTACCTTCATATTTTGCCAAAACAGATGCACCTTCGTTCATAAAGTTGAAATGTTCATAACCGATATTCGCACTTCCTGCATATCCGTTTTGACTAGCTCAAGAAGTTCCTGCTAAATAGGAGATAGTAAAGATAGCTTCAAACATAATTATTGCTCCGGTTCTTCCAGCTATACCAAATATGTTTCCAGAAAGTAATGTACTTTGGAATTCGTTGTCTAATTGTTGTCTTATAGTTTGTATCATTTCACCAGTAGCTAAAGCACTTGCGAACATGAACATCACATAAACTGCTACAATCATTACATATTGTCCAAATAGTTTTTTATATCAAGAACCTACATCTCCTGGTTTGTTTATTCCGTTAGCTAAAAAAGCAAACCCTAGGACTCAATATCCAAGTAGGAAGTAAATCCTTTTACTTGCTACTAAACAGAAAGTATAAACAATACGCATGAATGCGAAGATAGCAAAAGCACCAGCAAATCATAAAAATGGATTAGCTCAATAACCGTTAACAGCAGCATATGTGTGGTTATCTCAGTTTTCAGGATTAGGATCAGTAGTAGCTAAACAATATAAAGTTTGACACAACTGGTTTCCAGCAATCATTTTGTTTTGTTTGTAATATATTTGACTTAAACCGAGCGAACCATTTCTACCATATAACAAACCATATGAATCAGAATCACTATTTTCGAAGTTAACTAGATTTTTTAATAATCCATTACTTCCGGGAGCTCCGGTAAAAGAATTGTAAATAGTGTTGAAAATTGGATCTATATCGTCTGGATATACAACTATACTTATTTTTCTGTATGTATGAAATAATCCTTGCCCTACACCTTTTTGAAATAAATCTGAAATTTCAATCACCGTGTTTTTATAAGACAATAAACCATAATCAGAAACTTCGTTTCAACCATTAGATATTTGTCTTCAGTTTTCGGTAAAGTTAACTACATTAGCTTTAATACTAAGAATTGTTTTTCCTTGTTCATCGGTTAAAAAACTACCTTCCTTTATATTTCTTAAAACATCATTAAGAGCATTGATATCTTTATCTAAACCAGATTTTAAATATTCCTGACAAGAAGTCAATAATTCTAATTGTCTAGTTAAAATATCGTGGTATTTTCACCATTCGTCTCCAGCTATTTTACTATATTCGAGATACAAGTCAGTTCCTTCAGGTTCATTGATTAAATTTTGTAATGAAGATTCTTGTCACTCAAGAGCATTAATGTAATTTATTAAATTATTCATCGCAGTCCCTGTGACATCGTTGTTAATTTGTTTGTAATCTTGAAGTAAGGTTGGTAGGATATTTTTTACATTAACAATTTCCTGGGAGGTAAATGGTACTGGTTTTTCGTTAGAAAAAGCTAGGGTTAAAGTGGAAATAATCATATCCGCTATGGACAAAAATATTGGGGTGATGAGTAAAGCAATTACCATTAACCCGGGTCACCGGAAACTAGCTAGCCGTTGGAAATTACTCTTAATCGGAGCACCAAACTCATCTACCATCGACTTTTTGTTAAAAGCGAGAATGAAGGTGAAACCAAACCACAAAAAACTCAAACCAAAAACAACGAGTATGTAGTATCCTAATTGAGAACTTCATTGTCATCCAATCGGATGAGAAGCATCGAATTTAAAACCAAACAGTTCTGGCATGAATGGACCGCAGAAATAACGAAATACTAAAATCATAACAGCTGTTAACTGTAAAGGAATCCACACCATAATTTGGTATGGAATAACTTCGATATACTTCAAAAGGTAATCGGTTAGAAAACCAAACACCTCTTGAAGTACCATTTTTACATGATCAATAATCCAACCAAAAATTTTGGAAAAAATGTTTTCGTTATCGTCATCTGCAAGTACGAAATAACTTAAAAAATATTGTGCCAAAGAGCCCATAATTTTATTATAAATAATAAAACACATTTTACGGTTTATTTATAATAAAAGTTGAATTTTTGGTTTTTAAAACTTTTATTCCAAAAGTCTGTTTCTCCAATAATGTAAAACATTATTAGGCTGTAAAATTGGTGGTAAGTTTCTCGTCTACACTTCTGTTTGGAAAAAAGGGGAAAGTACCACCTGCGGGTATAATACTTAATATGTTTCTTAAAAAAATCGTCCTTGATGGTTTTAAATCTTTTGGTAATAAAACTGAAATAAAAATTAAAAATTCAGTAACCGGTGTAGTTGGTCCGAATGGTTCTGGTAAATCAAATATTATCGATGCTATTAAGTGAGTGTTAGGGGAAAAATCTAACAAACAACTACGTGGAAAAGTTAATACTGATGTTATTTTTAAAGGTGGAAAAAACCACAAACCTGCTACTTCTGCTCAAGTAACTTTATATTTTGACAATACCTGTAAAGTGCTTTATACTGATTGTGAAGAAATTTCTATCTCTCGAAAAATTTACCAAGATGAAGGAAGTAACGAATATTTCATCAACGATGAACCAGCAAAATTAAAAGACATCAATGCTATCTTTTTAGATTCTGGTTTAAACAAAGAATCATTAGGAATCGTTGGTCAGGGAACTGTACAATGATTCATTGAAGCTAAACCAGAAGAAAGAAGGAATATTTTCGAAGAAGCTGCTGGAGTAAAAAGTTATGTTGCTAAAAAGAAAGAAAGTGAAAGTCAACTACAAAATGCGGAAATTAATTTACAAAGAAATAAAGATATTACTAATGAATTATCAAGTGAAGTAAAAAAACTAGAAAAACAAGCAGAAAAAGCAAAAATCTATAACGAGAAAATTAAAGAGTTATCAAAGATAGAATTAACTATTTTTGCTAAAGACTTAAAATACTTTACACAAAAACTAAACTTTATTAACGGAGAGTTTACCAAATCAAATGAAATTATTGAAAAATACAAACCTGATATTAAAAATGCTCAAGAGATATTAACTTTATCAAAAAAAGAGTATGATGAATGTGATAAAAATATTGATTTATTATCTACTGAATTAATCAACATTACCAACGAATTAAATCTTTTAGATAGCAAAAAAAAGTCAGTGCAATTAATGTTAGAAAACGAAATTTCTAGCACCACCGATGTGCAAAAAAAAGTTGATGCATTAAATGCAATTATTGTTAACCTTAAAGCAGAAAAAGAAAATCTAGAAGAAATGGTTAAAAAGATTACTGAAGAAGTAAATACCTATAGTGAAATATTCCCTAAAATTAAAGAAAAAACTGCTGCTTTATCAGAGATAATTGGAACAGAAAATATCAAACTAGCAGAAATTAATTCTGAAATTAGAGTTTTAGAAAATCAAAAACGAAACGAACTTGATTATGGTGTAAGAACGATCGTAGAAAATTCTAATGCCATTAATGGTTATTGTGGATTAGTTAAAGATTTTTACCAAGTTAATGATAAGTTTGCTAAATCTATTTCTATCCTAATCGGTAAATCAAACATTAATGTGATAGTGGAAAACAATTTCGATGCCCAAAATGCTGTACAGTTTCTAAAAAACAACCGTGCTGGTAAAGCTACTTTCTTACCATTAAATACTTTAAAACCAAAAGCAGTAAAAGATGAATTTAGAGATATTTTATTTACTTTAGACGGATATCTAGGCATTGCAGCAGATTTAATTAAATACGAACAAAAATATGATATCGTTTATCGTTATTTATTAGGAAATGCTATTGTTTGTGAAACACTAGAAAACGCTTCTATTATTGCTAAATATACTTACCAACAATATCGAATAATCACTATCGATGGAGATATCATCAATCCAGGTGGTTCGATTACCGGTGGATTCAACCAAAACAATGTTAATTTCAGTGCCAATTCTATTGAAAACTTACGTAAAGATTATGAGATGCATATGCAAGTACTTAACGAAACTAGAATTGAACATGAAAGATTTAGTAATGAATACAACCAATTGTTTAATAAAATTAACGAAAGAAATTTATTACTTAACCAATACCAAAATACCATTACTACCAACAAACAAAAATTAGATACCTACGAAATGGAATTATCTCACTATAGCAAACTAGCTTCTTCTAAAAACCAAGTAAACAATAACTTTGAAAGTGAGTTAGAAAACAAAATATCTGTTCTAAGTTTGAGAAAAGATAAATTTAACATTGAAATCAACGTTGCTAAACAACAAAAAATTCTTTACCGTTCAAAAATTGAAGATCAAGAAGGAAAAATAAACGAAATGTTAATCCAACTTGATAAATTTAGAAACATTAAAAATGAATCTGAAAAAGATAAAATTAAATGTGAAAACTTAATTAACAACATTAAAGAAAAAATAAATGCTACATACAAATTAACAATTGATTTTGTGTTAAACAACTATGTTGCTGATTTACCTTATAGTGATAATGAAGCTCGAGAAATCATTAATAAATTAAATAGAGAAATCGAAGGCCTTGGACAAATTAATTTTGCTGCTGCTGAAGCACTTGAAGAAAAATCTAGCAGATTACAAATGCTGCAAACCGAACAAGAAGAACTACAAAGTGCTGTTTCTAAAATTAGAGAAATTATTCGAGAAATGGATAACAAAGCAAAAGCTGATTTTGAAAACATTATTAACAGTGTTAACCAAACGCTTCCAGAAATATTTAATTATTTATTTGGTGGGGGTAGTGCAAAAATTACTTTATTAGAACCAGAAAACTATTTAACCAGTGGAGTAGAAGTTAGTGTAAATCTACCTGGTAAAAAAATTACTAACCTTAATTTACTTTCTGGTGGAGAAAAAACTTTGGTAACAATCTCTATTTTATTTGCCATTCTTAAAAACAAATCTTTCCCATTAGTAATTTTTGATGAAACAGAAGCAGCATTAGATGTGGTAAATGTAGAACGTTATGGAAAAATGATAAAAAATTACAGTGAAAAAACACAGTTCTTAGTTATTACCCACCGTAACGGAACAATGAAATCTTGTGACTCATTATTTGGAATAACTATGCAAAATGATGGAGTTAGTACAGTATTTAAAATAGATGATTTTAATGATGTAAAAGACTTTGTAAAAAAATAGTACTTTATCTTTTGAATTCCACAACACTATCTATAGTGAGAAGTGCATTCTCACCTAACCTATATCTAAGATTTTTGTATTTTCTAGCTTATCACACCAATGATGAACGAAAATATTCTTACCAGCCAAACCCAATATAAATGTATACATTTAAATCCTAGCACTTTTTGAATTATAATAGTTTCATATGTCAAGACAATATCCGATGGAAAAATACCGTAATTTTGGTATTATTGCCCACATTGATGCGGGAAAAACAACAACAAGTGAACGTGTGTTATATCACACTGGAAAATCACACAAGATAGGAGAAGTTCATGATGGTGCTGCCACTATGGATTGAATGGCACAAGAAAAAGAACGTGGTATTACTATTACTGCTGCTGCTACTTATGCTAACTGAAAACGTAGTGATCCACTACCAGGAGAAGATCCAACAGATTTTGAATTTAACCTAATTGATACACCAGGACACGTGGACTTTACAGTTGAAGTTAATCGTTCGTTACGTGTTTTAGATGGAGCAGTAGTTGTTTTAGATAGTCAACAAGGTGTACAACCACAAACTGAAACAAACTGAAGACTAGCTGATAACTACAAAGTTCCTCGTATCGTTTACTGTAACAAAATGGATAAAATTGGAGCTGATTTCGAATATTCAGTTCGTTCTTTAAAAGAAAGATTAGCAGCTAATGGAGTTGCTATTCAATATCCAATTGGTGCAGAAAACGATTTTGCTGGAGTAATTGATTTAGTTACTATGACTGCAAGATTTTATGATGGAGATAAAGAAGAAAACTATCGTAAAGGTGATATTCCTGAACATTTATTAGCTAAGGCACAAGAATTTAGAAATGTACTTTTAGAAGAAATCGTTAACTTCGACGATGCTTGTATGGAAAAATACTTAAATGGTGAAGAATTAACTGTTGCTGAAATTAAAAGTTGTATTCATAAAGGTGTATTAACTGGTACTTTCTTCCCAGTAGTATGTGGTTCATCTTTTAAGAACAAAGGTGTAAAAGGTGTGCTAGATGCAGTTATTGATTACCTACCTAACCCATTAGAAGTAGCTAAAGCAATTGGATATGATAAAAGTGGAAATGAAATTTCTGTTACTCCATCTGACGATAGCAAATTCGTTGGATTAGCATTTAAGGTTGCTACAGATCCATTCGTAGGACGTTTAACTTTCTTACGTGTTTACTCAGGTGTACTAAAAAGTGGAACATACATTAACAACAACAACCGTGATGCTAAAGAACGTGTTTCTCGTTTAGTTAAGATGCACTCTAACAACCGTAATGAAATTGATGAAGTAAGAGCTGGAGATATTTGTGCAGTAATTGGTTTAAAATCAACTACTACTGGAGATACTTTAGCTGATGAAGGTTATGATATCAAATTAGAGGAAATGGAATTTGCTGAACCAGTTATTAGTTTAGCTGTTGAACCAAAAACTAAAGCAGATCAAGAAAAAATGGGTATCGCACTTTCTAAACTAGCTGAAGAAGATCCAACTTTCAGAACTAAAACTGATGAAGAAACTGGACAAGTAATTATTTCTGGTATGGGTGAACTTCACTTGGACATTATTGTTGACCGTATGAAACGTGAATTTGGTGTACAAGTTAATGTTGGTGCTCCACAAGTTTCATACCGTGAAACATTTACTTTAACTGGTGAAGCTGAAGGTAAATATATTAAACAATCTGGTGGTAAAGGACAATATGGACACGTTTTAATTAAATTTGAACCAAACGAAGGCAAAGGATATGAATTCGTTAATGCTATCGTTGGTGGTAAAGTTCCTCGTGAATATATTAAACCAACTGACGTTGGATTACAAGACGCAATGAAAGCTGGACCTTTAGCTGGTTACCCAATGATTGATATTAAAGCAACATTGTTTGATGGTTCTTACCACGATGTCGATTCATCAGAAATGGCATATAAAATGGCAGCTTTATTAGCTTTAAGAGAAGCTTCTAAAAAATGTGGTTTAGTATTACTAGAACCAATTATGTCAGTTGATATCATTGTTCCACAAGATTACTATGGAGATGCAATGGGAGATGTTACTAAGAGACGTGGAAATATCGAAGGTACTGAAGAAAGAGGAAACGCTTCAATTATTAAAGCAAAAGTTCCTTTAGCTAACTTATTCGGTTATGCTACTGACTTACGTTCTTTCACTCAAGGTCGAGGACAATATACAATGATCTTTAGTCACTATGCACAAGTTCCTAAAAATATCGTGGATGAAATCGTAAAAGAAAGAGCAAAAAAATAGTTAGTTTTTAACTTATTTTATAATACCAACCAATGAAAAAGATATTTTATGCAGATGATGTTGATATTTTAAAATTTAAACTAATTACAGAATTTGAAAATAACCCTGACACTTATGAGTTTTATGACTTACAAGAATTGTCTTTGCAAGATGTTTTTGCTTTATTAGAACAAGATAGTTTTTTGTTTTCTAAAATAACAGTAATTAAAAATGCTGAGTTATTTTTTGATAAAAAGAACAAAAATCTACCTGCTTTAAAAAACATTTCTAAAGACTTAATTTTGTTTTGTAAGTTTAAAACTTTGCCCAAAGAAATCGAAGAAGTATTTGAAATCGAAGAACTTAAAAAACTTACTAAGAAAAATAAGACTGATATTGTGAAAAAATATGTGGCTGAATACCGAGTTAATTTTACTCCAGAAGTTATTGAAGAACTAATTGGTTTAGATATCACTAATCCTTTTGGGTTTAATAATGAATTAAAAAAAGTTTTTAACTATGGTAAAAACATCACCGTATCTGATATTTACCAATTAGTAAATATTCCTGATGAAAACAATATCTTTAAAATGGTAGAATTGTTTTTAGATAATAAACTGGGTGAACTAATAAAACTATATGATTTTTTAGTTAGTACCAATAGTTTTCAACCAATTGAAATTATGCAGATTTTTGCTACCCAAGTTTTTAGTTGCAAAATTATTTGTTTAGCTTTAGAAAATGGTAATAATTCTTCAACTATTGCTACCAAACTAGGAATAGCTAGTTTTATAGCTAATAAAAAGGTTAGTTTGGCTAGAAAAACTAGTGTAAAACACATCAACCAGGTACTAAAAACGATGTTGGAAATGGATTATAATATTAAGTATAAAGGTATCAAACCAGATATTGCTATAAAAACCTTTTTTATTACTAATGGAAAATAATATTAATTTACATAAAATAGATGAGTTAATAAAAACACATCTTAGTTCTTTGTTTAATAACCAAAAATTGGTTAGTGTTTTGCCTTCAAATAATGTATTGAGAGAAATTGTTGAAAAGAATTTTGACATTATGGCTGCAACAGAAAATAAATTAGGAATTGAAGGTAAACCGTTTCTTGAAGAAAAACTAGCGAAATTTGCTGAAATTACTAAAATCCACTATATCGTTAAAAAGTATGATTTAGCTGATGAAACTGATACAATTGATGAAATTAATTGGTTAGTAACTTATGTTCGTAACCAATACAATATTGATTTGTTGGTAACTGCTGATGATCAGGTAATTAATAATGAACCTAACCTAAATTCTCCTGATCCTGAAACTAAAGATTTTGCCACTATCGAAGAACAAGAAAAATTTAATGAATTTTTTGGTACGCCTGAACAAGCAGTTAATTACCAACAAAAGAAATATATTGCAATAACAACAGTTTACAAAAAAATTTATACTGGAGAGTTGTTTATTTTTAAAAGTAAACCAAAAATCGTCCCCATTTTACTAAAAATTTTTTGAATTGTGTTTTTAATAGAAAGTGTTGTTTTTATAACAGGAATCATTTTATCAATCATTTACAACATTAGTTATAGTACTTCTGCTATTGCTGGTGGAGTTCCTCCAATGATAGTTGTTGCTTTGGCTGTGGGAATCTTTATGGTATCATGATTCCAATCTTGATATAAATATTACTATAAAAATAAAAACGATAATTTTAAATATGGGTACCAATTTAAATCATTTGGTCCTATTGGAGGATATACAGCTTTTAGTTTATTAACAGTTCTTTTCATAGTATTTTTTGGTCCAGAAGTTTCTGGTGTAAAAAATTTATACGAATATGCTGTTTTAGTAGTAGCTACATCAGAGGGAGATAGTATGCAAAACGGATTAATCATTGCTATCGCTGTTTTTTATTCAGCAGTATTGTTTTTTATACTTTTGATTGTTGTACTATCAGTTTTACTACATAATTTTGTTCCTAAATTAGATAACCAAAAAATTAATGATGAAATAAAAAGATTAGTAGAAAACACTCCAGCTGATTCAGAACCTACCGTTTCGTTATAATATTCGATATGACTTTTCCAGAAAGACAATTAGAAAAAATAGTTAAAGAAATTTGTCAAGAATTGTCATTAATTTATACTCCTTATGCTGATGGATGAATCATCGGTATTACTAAAAACAATGTTACCAAATATATCTATGGTTACAATTTTTGTTTAAACAATTCCTGTGCTTCTCGAGTAGCTGATGATAAAGCAGCAACTTATGAAATTTTAAACCAACACCAAATTAAAGCGTTTGCTCATTATTGTTGGTTTACCGGATATGTTGATTTCCAAAAAGTATTTTCACTTTATCAAGAGTTTAACAAAGATGTGGTGGTTAAACCTAATTCCGGAAGTGGAGGTAGAAGTGTGTTCCATATTAGAGACAACGAAAACGAATTAGTGGACAAAGTAAGTTTGGTAGTAAACAAAAACTCTTATGTTGCTCTTTCTCCCTTTTATCAATATGATACTGAATATCGTATCATTATGCATAAAAACCAGTTGTTAACTGTTTATGCAAAAGAAAGACAGTTTGTAATAGGAGATGGAGAAACGAACCTATTTTCTTTAATTGTGAATAAGTATGGTAGTTTAAAAACTGAATTAGCTAATTTTGTTCCAGCTAAAGACGAGAAAGTAGTAATTAATTGAAAACATAATTTAGGATTAGGTGCTGTTCCTAATTTAGAAGTGGAAAAAGAAATTAGCCAGAAAATGGTAAATCTTTCTCAACAAATAATGAAAGTTCTTGATATTGAACTTTGTTCAATTGATTTTGCTTTAATTGACAAAGAATTTTATGTAGTAGAAGTAAATGCTGGAATAATGATGGAAAAATATTCTAAAGTTAGTGAAGACACTTATCGAAAAACTTACGAAGTATATAAATCTTTTATTTTGGAAATGTTCAAATAGATTGATGAAAGTTATCTATCTCTAATTTTATCTTTTATTTGTAAATATCACCTACTTGTAGGATATTTACACTTATCACCCAACTCCTACACTTTTGTGGACTAAATATAAGCAATAAGTCAATATAATACTTATAACAAAATGAATACTACTGGTACTCCAAATCCTAACAATCAAATTTCAAAAGAAAAAAAGACACCCCCTAATATTGGGAAATATATTTTTGGATTTATAATTCTTGCTTTACTTATAGTTGGAGCTATCTTCTTTTTTATGCAATGTTTCGCTCCTAAGAGTCAACTAATTGTTCCTACAAGTGTGGGTGTAGAAACAAATAAAGCATTAACTATTACATATGATGCTAATGGCACAGACAAAGTCTATACAGTTACTGACTATACAAAAGCAATGCATGCTGAGTATTACTATACTTCTTCTAACATTGCTCACTGATATGTTTTTGCTACAGCTGATGATGGAACTAAATTTTATTTTATGTTATCAGAAATCGTTGTTGGCGGTAATATCCAATGACAAGTTGGAACACAAAGTGTTGCTGATACTAATGCTCCTTTATTCACAATATTTACCCAACTTAGCACTTCTTACAGTATAGTTCCTTCAACTCAAACACCCATCCTCTTAACATTATTAATTAACTTATTACCAACATTAATAATTCTAGGAATAATGATTTATTTTTGAAAGAAAATGTCTGGTGGTATGATGGGCGGAGGAACTGGAGATGACAACATCTTTGGTATGGGAAAATCCCAAGCTAAACTTACTATTTCTAATGTTAAATTTTCTGATGTAGCTGGAATTGAAGAAGAAAAAGAAGAATTAAAAGAAATCGTTGACTATTTAGTTAAACCAGCTAAATATGCTGCTATGGGAGCTAGAACACCAAAAGGAGTTATTCTTTATGGCCCTCCTGGAACTGGTAAAACATTATTAGCTAAAGCAGTAGCTGGAGAAGCAAAAGTTCCTTTCTTCCAAGTTTCAGGTTCTGCTTTCGATGATATGTTGGTGGGAGTTGGAGCAAAACGTGTAAGAGATTTATTTACGAAAGCTCGTAAAGCTTCACCTTCAATCATCTTTATTGATGAAATCGATTCTGTTGCTTCTAAACGTGGTAAATTCGATATGTCTGGTGGTGGCGGAGTTGCTGATCAAACTATCAACCAATTATTAGCAGAGATGGATGGATTTAGTACTACTACCGGAGTAGTAGTAATGGCTGCTACTAACCGTTTAGATGTGTTAGATGATGCTATTTTACGTCCAGGACGTTTTGATCGTCATGTTCAAGTTAATCTTCCAGATATCCGTGAACGTGAACAAATCTTAAAGATTCATGCTAGAAATAAAAATATTTCTGCTAGTGTTTCTTTCGAAGAAGTTGCTAGAAGAACACCTGGAATGAGTGGAGCTCAATTAGAAAACATTCTAAATGAAGCTACATTATTAGCAGTAAGAGAAAACAAAACATCTATCTCTATGAAAGATATCGATGAGGGTATTGACAGAGTAATAGCAGGTCCTGCTAAAAAAACCAAAGTTATTACCGAAGAAGAAAGAAAACAAATTTCTATCCACGAAGCAGGACATGCATTAGTTGGCTTATACCTACCTAATGGTAATGTGGTAGAAAAAATAACTATCATCCCACGAGGGATGGCAGCAGGATATACAGTTTCTAATCCACAAACTCAAGAACACGTTATTCAAACTAAAAAAGAATTACTTGCTGATATCGTAGTATTGATGGGTGGAAGAGCAGCTGAAGAAGTAGAGTTTGGATGAGAATGTATTTCTACCGGTGCTTCTAACGATCTATACCGTGCTAGTAGTATAGCTCGTAGTATGGTAATGCAATTAGGTATGAGTACTGTAAGCTTAAGCCAATTAATCCCAAGTGAAGGAGCAGTTAATCCTTATTCACAAAAGTTATTTAGTGAACAAACTGCTCTAAAAGCTGATGACGAAGTAGAAAAGATTATTAAAACTTCTTACGAGCAAGCTAAAGCAATTATTTCTGAACACCAAGATGAATTGCACTTAATAGTTAAAACTCTTTTAACAATTGAAACAATTCTAAGAACAGATATCGAATATATCCATACTCACAAACAACTTCCTGAACATGTGTTAAAACAAATTAACAAAGTAGAAAACTTTGATAATACTGCTAAAGAAGAAAACTCTGAAGTGAAAGCTGAAGGAAATACTGAGGTTCCAGTAGAAAACAAACCAGCTACTGAAGAAGTTAAGAAAACTGATAAAAAACCCGGAAGAAAACCTAAATCAGGAAATAACGATAAAAAAGATTAGTTGGTTATAAAGTATCTTTTTCTAAGAAATAGATATGGTTTTGTACACTAAAACATTGTTAAATACGGTAATTAAAGCATTATTTCAATAAACAAGATAACAGCCATATTTCGCCAAATTTGCAAAATATGGCTATAATTAAACTGTGTCAGAAATCATTCGAAATTCATATTTAAAAGAGCTATGTACCTGAAAAGATCAAAAACGTATAAAAGTAATAACTGGTGTTCGTCGTTGCGGAAAATCAACGGTTTTAAACCAATATATTAATATTTTAAAAACTATCTATAAAATTCGAGAAAACCAAATTCAAGTGTTCGATTTTAATAATCCAAAATTATTAAAATTTTCTTATATGGAATTGTACGATAACATATTAAAAAATTCTATCAAAGGTAAGAAAAACTATATATTCCTCGATGAAATACAAGAGATTAAAGATTTTGAAAAGTGTGTTATAGGCTTATATGAAAACAAAGATATTGATTTTGATATTTATATCACTGGTTCGAATTCAAGAATGTTTAGTCAAGAATTAGCAACACTATTTACTGGTAGAGAAACAGAAATCCATATCTTCCCATTATCATTCAAAGAAATTTATGATTTCTCAATACAAAAAACAAATGTTATTGATAAATATACAATATTTAATCAATATAAAATGTTCGGAGGATTACCTATTCTTTTAGAACATTACGAAAATGTAGAAATGAATAAAAAAGATTTAGCAATGGTAGTTGATGGGTGTATCCAAAAGGATATAAGAAATCGAAACAAAATTCGTAATTTTGTTAATTTTAGAAAAGTGACAAAATATGTTTTTTTACAAATAGGACAAATGTTATCAGTTTTAAATTTAGCGAGTTATATTGAAAGTAATAACAAAGAAACTTTATCACACCATACTATTACTCGTTACCTTTTGTGATTATGCGAAGCACTCTTAGTATATAAATGTGAAAACTATGATTTGAATGGTAAGAAAGTTCTTTTAACCACTTCTAAGTATTATGCAGTTGATACTGGTATAAGAAATTGTGAATCTGATTTTTCAAATGTTAATAATGGCAGCCAATTGGAAAATATTGTATATATCGAACTATTAAGAAGAGGATATAAAGTTTATGTTGGAAAATTAAAAAACGGTGAGATTGATTTTGTGGCAAAAAAATTCGAGGACACAATTTTTATTCAAGTAACGGAAAAGATTGATTGAGATATCGAATCAAAGAATTACAAAAGAGAAATCGGAAATCTTGAAGCGATAAAAATTCACGAACCCAAAATGATTCTTTCATTGTACGATTCGTCTCAAAAAACTCCTTCAGGAATAAAAATTTTTAATCTAATTGATTGATTATTAGCTAATTAATTGCATCAACTTTTATTCTGTTTTCTATCTAATTAGTCTAAAATTACAGCTGAAATTAACCTCAAAGTTTCCACAAGTTAGGTGTGTTGTGTGATATACTTATATAAACATGTCTAAAAAAATAGCACTTTTATCTTTTAGTTTAGGAACGATTATTGCCGGGGCATCTCTCTCTCTCTCTCTCTCTCTCGATACCTTATCTAAACTCTAATCCCACTATCAATCAAATCCATTTAGCAGATGTAATAGATGTACAAGACGGAAACTGATGTAATTTCTCAGATTTACTAATCGGAGATGAAAGCAAATCTGTTAGATTTAATACTCAACCTACTGCTCCAACTTTGTTAAGCTGTTTAAAGATAAATGTTGATAGTCAAGATTTGGTAAAAGTGTACAAGGAAGAATTAGAAATAACGGATATCACTAACACCAACGCTATTGTAAAACCTACACAAGAATCTTATCACTTTGTTAAAGATGAAGAATTAACCTTACCTTTCACAATTTTCGATACCAATGATTTATCGGTAAGATTGGGTAATTTCAAATTTACTCATCCATTTACTGATGATTTATATTCTATGAGTAAAGATGAAGCAGCAAAGTATGTTACCGATCAATTATTTTTACAAGCCACAAGTGACGGTTTAGCTTGTTTATCGTACAATCAATTTTCTCAACTTTCGTTAGATATTTATGATCAAAACGCATTCAATTGATTGATGGGAAAAATAACTTTAGTTACAACACAAAATTCTAATATCTGAGTGGGTGGTGAAACGTTAGAATTTGATGTTCCTGTTCCTTTGGAATATGGACATTACCGTTATTTTACAACGGAAGGAGAAATATTTAGTGGAGTTTGTGAAGAAGAAACATTGGATTTATCTAATAACAATATTCAATTTTTCCAAAGTAATTTAGGGGATTTAAAAGAATTGGATATTAGCAACAACAAAATAAAAGAATTAAGCTTTGGCAATTCACCGTTACTAGAAAAGTTAGATTGCAGTAACAATAAATTAAACAAAATAAATTTAATGGCTTTAAATAATTTAACTTCTTTAGATGTTAGTAATAATAACTTAACAACAATCGATGTAAAATCTAATGATAAATTACAAGTGTTGAATATTTCACATAATAATTTAACTTCATTAGATATTAGAAAAAATGAAGATATCGAAGAAATTGATGTCTCTTACAATGAATTCGGTTCACTTACTAATGAAGGTGTAACTTATAACCGTACTCTAAATTTTACTAACCAAACAAAATTAAAAAAACTAAAAGTTGAACATAATGAGAATATTAAATATGTGGTTACTAATATTATTACCGCTTCTACTGATATGGACAATATTTGTCCTTCAACAGATGGGATGGCGTCTGGTACCACTTTATATCATAGTTTAGCTCAAAATAGTTGTGTCCATATCGTTGAACTTAAAGGAAGATTTTCTGCAAATGATCATCCAGGCGATAAGCAATTGTTAATTACAGCCACATCATCTCAGAGTAGTACAGGTACCACCAATTACATTCCGGTAGGAGCTAAAGTTACAGCTTTTGGTGGAACTTCAAATAATTACATGACAAGGGTAGGCGACGATTGGCCTGATAACAAAGGATGAACATTAACATATTCCAGTAAAACATACCCAATGAATGCGGTAAGCGGTGGTATTCAAAGCATTTTGCTTGGCACAAATCTCAAAACTTCAACAAATGGGTTTATGACTAACTTTGAAAGCTTAGAGTACATGAATTTAGATGCGGTTGTAATCGAAAACAATAGCGACACGACGGGTCTACAAATATTTGTTAATTGTCCTAAACTTGGTTTTTATCCAAATTTTTTCAAAAAATTTAATACTGTCAAATATATAACTTTTGGAAGTTTCAATAATACATTTTGAAGTTCTTCTATATCGGCATATTCATATGTGGACATGAGAGAATGAACAGTTATAAAAGAATGGAACGGAGGTAATATCACACCAGGAAGCAGAGTAAGAATGCCACATAATACTACTTTTAAATTTTTCCCTTACTTTGTGACAGGAGTTACTGATATTGATGGTTTATTTCACACACAACGCGCATACGAACCATCAGATCCTTATATTGATGTATACACTAGATCGTTTACGAATGCCAAAACCGGTAATTTTTGAACTTACGATAGAACACTTCCGAATGGTTGAGCGAATTATGTTTTCTCTTATTCTGATAGTTACAGTAGTTGAAACACAACTGAGAAGCAATTCGACAAATATTACACAATAATGGGAAATAATGCTTCTACTTTTACTAGTTATTTTCAAAATAACGAAAAAGTAGGTAACACTAATTTCTGACGTCAAATTTGCACCGCTAAAGAACAAATAAATACTAGCGATGTATCTATTAACACCAAAAAAACGGAAAGAAACTACGGTACCCAATCAGACATCACCACCTACAAACTATTCGACTATACTACCACTACTTTAAATCTTTCAAATCAAACAGCTTTAACTAGTTTAAGAATTGGTAATCCTGATCCAATAACTAATATTACATTAACTGGAAGATTAGGTATGACATTGGATTTGTATTTAACTAATGCGTTTGATAGTGTGTGAGAATTTAAAGGAAGTGATGATGAAAATTGTTATTCTAACACTATAGTACATTTACCTTATTTTTCTTCTGCTAATGTAAAAGGAAAAGTTTTAGGCAATGTGACTTATGTGTTTGACCAAAAATAAAACAAAAAGATAGTGTATACATAAAGAAAGAAGTCGTTTTTGTTTGGCGGTTATAGTATCTTAAAAGTTCCCACAAATTGGTTGCACCCCGTGATATACTATAAGTATGTCGAAAAAAATAGTATTTGTATCTTTGAGTTTAGGAACGATTATTACCGGAGCTTCTCTCTCTCTCTTAGTACAATAAATACTAATACTTCTATTAATCTACTCCATTTATCAGATGTAATAGATGTATCAAATGGAAACTGGTGTAGTTTCTCAGATTTACTAATAGGGGATATAAATAAATCTATTCAATTTAAAACTCAACCTACCGCTCCAACTTTATTAAGTTCTTTGAAAATAAATGTTGATAGTCAAGATTTGGTAAAAGTATACAAGGAAGAATTAGAAATAGTAAGCATTACTAATATTAATGCTGTTGTAAAACCAAACAAAAACAACTATCACTTTGTTAAAAATGAACAACTAACTTTACCTTTTACGATTTTCAGCACTAATGATTTATCTGCGAGATTAGGTAATTTTAAATTCACTCATCCATTTGAAGAAGATTTATATTCTATGAGTAAAAGTGAAGCAAAAAATTATGTCGTTAACCAATTATTTTCACAAGCCACAAGTGACGGTTTAGCTTGTTTAACTCCTAACCAATTTTCTCAACTTTCATTAGAAATTTATGATCAAAATGCATTCAACAACTTAGTAGGGAAAATAACTTTAGTTACTACACAGAATTCTAATATCTGAGTTGGTAACCAAACTTTACA
>JAITFH010000036.1 GCA_031281465.1 Mycoplasmataceae bacterium
ATAAGAAACTTGAAATCGGGTAGGGGCAAAAGTTGTAACAATATATCTGTATGGAATTGGTGCTCCGAAATTTGAAAGATTCTGCATTTGTTGCACTTGACTATATGCGCTATCCGCATCACTAGATAAAACATCTCATACTGAATCGGGCACTCGAATTGTGAAAGCAGGAAAAAACGCATGCGGATTATTAACATTTATAAGCCCTTGCATATATTTTCTATTAAACATTAATATTTGTCCCTGATAAAACGTTGGTTTTGATAGTTTTCAGTATAGCATAAAACAAAATTATTTTTTCAATTTTTGCAATGCTTGCTGAGAATATAGACATCGTGGAAAAAATTCTCTAATACTCATTAAGTATACAAACCATAATCAAAAGTTAGTGATTCAATTGGAGTCATTCGATATGAGTCTCATTTTTGTTGGGTACGATTTTCACAATTTATAACCTTTGGTTCTTTCTTTATTGTAGGCGGCATATCAACCGTTAATTAATTGAATGGCTTCTTCAATCGTGTTACATTTGTTAATGTAAGTAAGCAATTCTTTATCAATTTGTTCGTGGACGTTTTCAATTTTACCATTAGTTTCTGGTTCGCCTCAAATGGAATATTGGTGATTTGTATTCATGCTAGTTAATAAATCATTGAACTCACCCGTATGTAAAGCTTCAGTTCTTTTAAAAGTTAAAGCATGATCGGTACGAATTCTAGAGATTATGAAGAAACTAGAAAAGTATTTGTATGCATCTTTGATTACATTAATAATTAATTGTTTCGGATAACTAAGTGATGCTTTCCCATAAACCATACCACTTCTTTCATCAACCATATCAATACAATAAATATTTAAATTAAATTTATTATCACAAGCGCCTATGACTTTAATATCAAATTGCAAATGACCAAGTGGTAATAAGTATTTTTGTAATCTATGTTTGCGGTATGGTTTAGGCATGGGCACGCGCTTATAAAAATCATTGATGATTAATTTTAATGTGGGGAAAGAAAGATGCTTTTGCAATTGTTCATTAAGCGACCTCAGCTTGATTTGATTGGTTCGAAGTTTAAACAAGTAGTCCGACAAGTTAAAAATCTTTAGTGGGTCTCGTTCATGTCATACTGTTGCAAGTTCGTTTCGTTGCGCATAACTATATTTGTACGATAGTCGCTTAGGTGTCTTGGGTTTACTCAAAGATTTTTCAAACGGATATGTACACGTGTAAATAAAATTATCTATGAACAACTTTTGAAACTTATATAGCCATGATTTGGAAATCTTTTTCCGATACCGGTTCCAATAATATCCGGTGGTTTCGTAAACCTTAATACGCTTCTCCACGCTAATAGACAGGCAAATTTGAAATTTTTCGAAATCGGCAAGGAAATTTATTCACCCGATATTGAATTGATTTAAAATTACGGCTTAATTCGTGTTGCTGCAAATATTCATTAGCTTTATTAATTAATGCATGTACGTTACGTGATGCTTGTAAGAGATTAAGGTTAGAAAACCTTAATGTTTTTGATCGTAATAGTCTTTTCATGTTTCTCCTAAATAGTGTATTAGAGAAACCAGATATTGTGTTTTACAGTTTGGACATACATTCCTACGGAATGTATATTTTTCCACGATGTCTATTTGGTGAATTAATTGTAAATAAAACAATCTATTTAGTTACAAAATAATTTTCATGTAACGAATATTTAGAGAGTTATTTTGAGTTGCTCCTAATTTTGTCTATTTTTGCGTCTATATTACGTTCTTCTAGTTCTTCTCCTACTAATCATTGTAGCGGCGCTGTGTGTTGCGTGTATTTGTTGAGATGCTTGGAGATCAGTTCGCAACTCTTTAACTGCTTGTTTAGGGGTCAAGTCGCTTAATTGTCCAAGTTGAGTTTGTATTCTCGTTTTGACTTGCTCTGGTAAAGAACCGAAAGTTGAGCTGTTTGTCAAAGAAGTTTTCCTATCGTCACTTTTTTGAATAAGTTCAGCTGCCTTTTGTTTGTTACGATTTTTAGCAGCGCGGTAATATTTTTTTGTCAAAGAAAATCAAGCATTAGCCTGTTTGACTTTGTAACTATTAGCTTTAATTGCTGCGATTCGCGCTTCTTTAAGAATTGTATTGATTTCTGCGCACGCTTTTCTAACATAGATAAGCATTCTAGAAGGATTAGGAGTACCTTGAACGTTAGGACGAGTACGTGCTTCTTCTCGTTGTACTATCTGAGTTAATTCATTTAAATTAGGAGAAAGTTTTGTTAATGTAGGGCTATCCTGATTCTGACTAATATAATCACTAGAAACAGATGAGTTTAATCAAGGTGGATATTTATTTAATCAAGGTGAAGTAATATTTTTTATCGAAACAATAGTTTTTTGTTCGTAACCTGGGCGTTCTCTATATGTTTCGTTGGCTTCAACACATGCTTTTTTGGCGTCCACGCAAAATGAATGAAATGCGTCCAATACATCTGACGACACTTCATCACTAGTTAATTCTTGTAAAAATGAAATAGTATTATTTAAATATTCTATTGCATATCCATTATGTCAGTATTGATAACACATATTACGTGCTGGTTCGCTACCAACAGAATTATCAAACAAAGCAAACTTATCACGAATGACGAGTCTGGCTATATTAATAATAGCAAGTCTTTCAGTTTCATCTAATGTGTTCCATAATTGTGTCATTTTATCGCGACGTATTGTATATGTTTCAGT
>JAITFH010000029.1 GCA_031281465.1 Mycoplasmataceae bacterium
TTATTTTTGTCCATTTTAAAGATTATAAGCGATGAACTATGCTACTCTTCATATAGTTCGAGGCTATTTCGGGAAGTAAAATGGCTTAAAAATGTGCGCAGTTTGTCCTATTAACTCGATATTTGTAATAGAGCTAACTTATGCAAAACGAAATAATAAGAACAAAGTATTTAGATAAAATACAGAAATGAGAAGGTAAATCTTTTATTAAAGTACTAACAGGGATACGAAGGTGTGGTGAAAGCACAATTCTATTACAATATCAAAAACTCCTAATAAAAAAGCGTTTCAAAAAATCAAATCATTAATTTTGATTTTAATGACAAACTTCTTTCTTCAGAGTATGATTGAAAAAAAGTAGTTATATTTAAAATCAACAATGAGTCAATAAAAAATGATGGTGTAACCAGAATTGGAATTTACGACTTTTAATGCATGGTTTTGAGGAAATTAATTAACGTTAAAATACTGAAAAATACCGCACTTTCCACCACCCAACTTATAATGTATTTACAATGCATATTTTACGCTCAAAAATAAAAACTTTGTTAGTCCCTTTAATAGCTTTAACTCCAATCCCATTTTCTTTTATTAGCTGTGCTAATACTAATCCACCTTTTATACCTAGTCCAACCGCATATGTCGGTAATACTACTGGAACCAACTGAAAAGGTTATAAAGGTGGAAGTCTGAGCTTAGCACTAGGATATTATTCTACTAACGAAAAATGAGATGGATATGGAGAAGCTATTATTGAAGATGGAATAATTGAAAACATTAAATATGAAGCAGAAAATTTAATTATTCCAGATTTTGTACAAGGAGAAGATGGCTTACTATATAAAATTGTTGGTATTGGAGAAGATTATTACCTTTCTGATAAAAATGGTTTTGGTGATACTGAATTAAAAGGAGAAGTAACGCTTCCGCAATACTTAAAAAATATCGGACAAGGTGGGTTTTTAGATTGTAATGAAATAACTAAGATAGTTACGAATAACAACTTAGAGAACATAGGAATGGATGCGTTCAGCGGATGTGAAAAACTATTTTCTGAAACTTATGGTGAAAAAAATAAAATTTCCCACGACGAAAACAATATCTATTATTTAGTTGATGAAAACAATATTTATTATTGTTTAGGAAAACCTCAAAATTTAGATATAGATGCTGAAGTTGTTATTGGTTCAG
Organism: Mycoplasmataceae bacterium; assembly: GCA_031281465.1. GTDB lineage: Bacteria > Bacillota_I > Bacilli_A > Mycoplasmatales > Mycoplasmoidaceae > Malacoplasma_A. Next base: position 1,192 of record JAITFH010000029.1, read on the forward strand.
AAATTACAATAAACGAAAAGACTAGAATTATTGCTAGAAAAGCTTTTATGGAAAAAATAGAAACACTGGATTTTGAAAGTAGTGATGTAACTTTAAAAATTGGCAGCAATGTGGAGTATATTGGTAGCGAAGCTTTTTCTGGATGTGATTATTTAACTGGTGATTTAGTTATTCCTGATAAAGTTAAAAAACTAGGTGATGCTAGTTTTTGTAATTGTACTGGATTTAATGGTACTTTAACCATAGGAAAAAATGTAGAAGAAATTGGTGATAGTTGTTTTGGTTTAGAGGAATTAGAAGGAGCAGGAGAACCTAGCACAACATTTACTTCTCTAAAAATGGAATCAACAAAACTAAAAACTTTATTAGCTAATGCTTTTAAGAGCCTTAATGTGTTTTCAAGCACTTTCGGAGAAAAAAACAAAATCTCCCATGATGCAAGTAATGTTTACTATTTAGTTGATGACAACGACGAATATTATTGTTTGGGAAAACCTCAAAATGTGGGAAAAGATGAGAGCTTTACTTCTGATTCGATAACAATTAATGGGAAAACAAAATTAATTTGTGGCGGAGCATTTAAAGAGAACAACACTATCCAAACAGTAATTATTTCTGATAGTGTTATTTACATTGGGTGGGTTGCATTTTTGGGATGTACTGGACTAAAATCTGTAACGTTAGGAAACAATGTAGAATATATTGGAAGTAGTGCTTTTTCTGGATGCTCAGAATTAGAAAGTAGTTTGTCTATACCAAATAGTGTGATTTCTATAGATACTGAGGCGTTTCGTGAATGCGATAGTATTAGTGCTCTAACAATAGGAAACAAAGTAGAATATATCAGTCCTGGTGCTTTTTATGGATGTTTTGGATTTACCGGTTCTTTATCTATCCCTAATAGTACAAAATACATCGGCGATTCTGCTTTTAACGGATGTACTGGTTTTAATAGTACTCTAACGATAGGAGAAAATGTAGAATATATCGGCTCTTCTGCTTTTGAAGAATGTTCTGGATTTACCGGTTCTTTATCTATCCCTAATAATACAAAATACATTGGTAATTCTGCTTTTTATGAATGTACTGGTTTTAATAGTACTCTAACAATCGGAAACAAAGTAGAATATATCGATGATTCTGCTTTTGACAGTTGTTCTGGATTTACCGGCTCTTTATCTATTCCTGATAATACGAAGCATATCGGTGATTATGCTTTTTATTGTTGCACTGGTTTCGACCAAACACTTTCTATTGGAAACAAAGTAGAATATATCGATTCTTCTGCTTTTGAAGGATGTTCTGGATTTACCGGTTCTTTAACTATTCCTGATAGTACGAAGCGTATCGGTGATTATGCTTTTTATTATTGCACCGGCTTTGACCAAACACTTTCTATTGGAAACAAAGTAGAACATATCGGTTATTATGCTTTTCAAGGATGTTCTGGATTTACCGGGACATTAACTATCCCAAACACCGTGGAAGAAATAGAATATAGTGCTTTTGAAGAATGTTCTGGAATTACAAAAATCGATTTTGTATCATGAAACGAACTACCTACATGAACTGGGAATGATATATTTGCTGGATTTGGTGAAACAGGAACAGTTGTTTCTACTGGTGGGACAATGACTAGTGAACAGATGTTGGGATATGCAAAAGGTAAAGGGTTAGGAACGAATTGAACAATACCACTTGCTTAATAACTATATATTTTGTTCACCCATTAATCATTCGAATAAATTAATCAATTTGATTCCATTGTTTAAAGGATGAACTTTAGCGTAAACAAAAACAACTATTTTTTCGTAAGCATCTTTTATTAAGAGTAGATTATCTGACTCTCTTTTTAAATTTTGTTCGTTAAGTTCGTATGTAACTTGGATATATTTAATAATACCATCCTTAATAGCTACAAAATCAATTCCCTTATTGTCTTTGTTTTTCTGGTAAATTTCAGCTGTGTAGACTTTATACCCCTCGCTTAGCAATTGCAATAAGACTAAGTTCTCTAATTGATAACCAAACATTGATCTGTTATCATTAATATTAGCGTTCAATAATCCTAAGTCTCCCGCATAATATTTACAACTTGTTTTTAAAATTGTTTTAGTTTTGGTATTAAAAAAACTTACACGATACAAAAGCATTGCATCCACCGCTCACTGCAAATAATTGTTTAAAGTTTTGTAGGTAGCATAATTTTTTTCTGTTTTCTTGAAATAACTTTCTAGTTTAACAGTTGATATTTCGACTCCCACATTGTTGAACGCATACTCAATAACTTTATTAATTAAAATATTTGAGGTATTTTTATGCCTGTGTTTAATATCTTTATTAATTGTGTCTTCTAGAACACCTTTTAAAGAAAGTTTTGCATCTTCGGTTCTATTGATGTTAGGAATTACCACTCCTAATCCACCAATAGCAATATATTTATCTAAATTTTCTAAGTAATTTTTAGCTTCAGATAATTCGCTGAATTCTTTAAAAGTTAACGGAAGAACTGAGAGATCAAGATGCCTTCCGGTTAGTAAGGTTGAAAGTTCTGTTGACAAAAGTTTCGCATTAGAACCAGTAATATAAATATCAAATTTTATTTTTCTATTTTCATAAAGACTAATGACACATTTTTCTCATTCCTTTATTTCTTGGATTTCATCTAAAAATAAGTAGTTGGTTTTATGAGGATTTGCTTTTTTAATGATTTCTCTATGCAGTTCGATATAAGTTAAAGATTGAAGTTCTAAATCGTTGAAATCGTATTCAATTATGTTTACATCTGTTAATGTGTTAGCAAATTGTCGTAGGATAGTTGATTTTCCACTCCTACGAATTCCAATAAGAATTTTAATAAAGTGGTTTTCTCTTTTGTGTTCAAGTCATTCTAAATAGTTTTTTCGGGTATATTCCATGGAAAAATTATATAGTAAACTCCAAATTTTTAGGCATTTCCCAAAATTTTGGAGTTTGGTTGAAAATTAAAATTAAACGACAATAATTTGCTTACTGCTTTTTGGTTAAATTTATCATTTGAAAGCCAAAATTAAATACTTTTCCCCTAGGATATTACCGAATTTAGCCAAAATGGAAAAATAACGCAAGATATAATCAATTTATGGGAAATATCATCAGGACAGAATATATTAACATTTTGCTAAATTGGAAAGATAAACAATTTATTAAAGTGTTAACAGGAATAAGAAGAAGTGGAAAATCAACAATCCTTTCTCAATACAAGGATTATCTAATAAAAAACTTTGATATTCAGCAAGAACAAATTATTGAGTACGATTTCAACAATCCTAACAACCAAAACGTTTCTTATTTAGAACTCTATAACGAAATTACTAGCAAAGCAAACGGTTCAGCAACTTACTATGTTTTCTTGGATGAAATCCAAGAAATAAAAGCGTGAGAAAAATGTGTAATAGGATTGTTTGAGAATAAAAAAATTAAATTCGATGTCTATGTTACGGGAAGTAATTCTAAACTATTGTCAACCGAATTATCCACGCTTTTAACTGGTAGACATAAAGATATTAAAGTGTTTCCAATTTCTTTTGCTGAAATGATAAGATATTTTACTTTACAGCCAGACAATTTCTTTTATCAATATCTTTGTTATGGTGGGCTAGGAATAACGGTAAATAATTATGAAAATCAACAAGATTTGCAAGCAATTTTAAAGGACGTTTTTAATGATACTATTAACCAAGATATTAAATATCGTCACGGAACTAAAACCCATAACCAAATTAATAAGCTTATTGAATATGCTTATTCTAATGTTGGTGGTACGATATCTATTCAAAAAGTCCCTACACTTTTAAAAAACACCAAACAGTTTTCACTTTCAGTAAGAACTATAGGTTATTATTTACAGTGAGCTTGTGATTCGTTGTTATTACATAAAGTTGAGTATTACAACCCTAAAGGGAAAAGCGTTCTTAAAACATCTAGTAAATATTATGCAGGAGATTTGGGATTATTAAGTACGAAAATAGGGTTCAATAGTAATACCAATACTGGGTTTAGAATGGAAAATACGGTGCTTTTACAACTACTTAATTTTGGTTATGAAGTTTACACTTATAAATCAAAATTAGGAAAAGAAATTGATTTTGTAGCAATTAAAAACAATAAAACATTCTATATTCAGGTTACTGCTGAACTAAATGACGAAAACTATAAAAGAGAAGTCGGGAATTTGTTATCAATAAGAGATGGGTGAAGAAAAATTGTTATATTTAAAAACAACAATGAGACTGTAAAAAATGACGGAGTTGTAAGAAAACACATAATTGATTTTTTAAAAGAAGGATTGTAATTTCCCACCCTATATTTTTTTAAAATATATAATCGTTTTTGTAGGAAACATTTTTCCTAATTAAGACTTGAAAACAATGAAACAATTAAACAATTCTAAAATTTTTTGTTTAACTTACCGAATCGTTTGTACTATTGTTGCAATAATTGGTGTACTTATGATTGCTGGTGTGTTTAATAATAATTTTAAGCCTACATCTTTATTGTTTTATACCGTACAAAGTAATATAGTAGTAATCGGAATGTTTTTGTTTTTAATTTATAAAACAATAGCGCATAAACAAGATAACAACGCTTCAAAACAATATGGTTTTTATCCAAGAGTAAGTTCAGTTATTTCGTTAGATATTTTTGTTACAATGCTTGTTTTTTGATTTGTGCTAACACCACAAATGTTAGTTGCAGGAGATACAGGAGCAATGTTAAAATTTATTTTTGGATTCGATAATATTTGTGTGCATTTACTTACACCACTATTTATGATATTTGATTACATATTTTTTAATAAAAGAGGAACGATTAAAAAATATGATTCTCTATATTGTATTATTTTCCCATATGTGTATTTGTTAATAGTTATTCCGTTAGGATTAGCTAAGGCTATTAACTATTCTTCATGAGGATCAGAATCTTACTATCCATACTTTTTCATAGATATCGATCAATTTGGATGATATGTATTACCTATGGTTTTAGTACTTACTTTATTTTTTATAGGTATATATGTTGCGTGACAATTTATCGATAGAGCGATTGCTAAAAAAGAACAAAAGAAAGTTGAAAACAAAAATTAGTTTTCTTCATTTAATAGTCAATCAATTATATTGATTATCTTAATTCCATTTTTAGTAGTTTTTTCTTCACCGTACAATATTAAAATATACTTTTGATACGAATCTTTAACAGAAGAAAAAGAACTAATTTCTCGTTCTTGTGTTGTAGTTTCGGAAAAGTTTTCACAGATTTGATAGTATACTTTAATAGAACCGTTTTCAACAATAAAATCTATTTCTTTATTTTGTTTGGTTTTTCCAACGAATATTGTTTTGTTCTTTCTCCTTAATAATTCGAGATAAACAATATTTTCTAGCAAACTTCCACGGTTGTTAATTTCGAAATTAAGCATGCTATTTTTTATTCCTGTATCAGCAGCATATACTTTTCCCGCAGTATTGAGGATGCTTTTAGTGGAAAAAGAATAAAAGTAACAACGATAAATTAGAATAGCTTCACTAATTCAGTCTATATATCTATCAATTGTTTTTGCAGAAACAATACTTTTATTGTTTGATTTTATGGTGTTTGCTATATTAGTTGTAGAAATTGGTTGTCCGATGTTAACGATAAGATATTTTAAGATTTTTTTGAATTCATTGACATTCTCTACTTTGTGACGAGAAAAGATGTCTTTTTCGATAGCATCATTAATTAATGACAATAGTTTTGTTTCGATAGCTAAAGGCTGATTGAAAGAATCTAGACAAATTGGTAATCCACCGTATTTTAAATACTTTTCGAATACTTGATATTTGTCATGAATGTTGTAATTCATCTTGACGAATTCAAAATATTCTTTAAAGGAAAGTGGATAAACTTTGATTTCAACATTTCTTCCGGTAAACAAAGTCGCTAGTTTTGAAGAAAACATTTTGGAATTTGAACCAGTAATGTAAATATCAAATTTGTATTGTTTATTTTCAAAAAGTGAAATAATGCAGTGTTCAAAATTTTTAATTTCTTGAACTTCATCTAAGAATAAATAATTAGTTTTCTCACTATTTGCTTGTGCGATTATCAAATCATAAAGTTGTTCATATGATAATTTGCGTAGCTTTATATCATTGAAGTCGAAACTAAACATTTGATTTGTTGTTATTTTGTTTTCTTTAAGTAAGTGAATTTTGTATTGTTCTAGCAATGTTGATTTACCTACCCGGCGGATTCCAGTAATAACTTTGATTACTTTTTTATTAAAGAATAAATCCAGTTCGTCTATATATTTTTGGCGTACTATTTCGTTCATAATAAAATTATATGCCAAGAATAAATGTTTTGTGGTATTTTTGGCATTGTTTTAGTTAATAATGCGGTAATATAAGCCAAAAGTATGGTTTTTAGTTCTTAATCATAAATATGTATACACAAGTTATAATAATTTAAATGAAAGTATTTAAATTATTATTATCTTTACCGCTTCTAGGATTAGCTCCAGTAGCTTTATTTTCTTTATCTAGTTGTAATGAACCAGTAGATAATACAGTATGAAGTGCTGATGGCTCAAATTGAAAAGGACATATTGATGGAACGATTAATTGTGTCGTAACGGACGATGAATTGCACGAAGGATATGCTGGGTATGCAGTAGTAAATCCACAAACTAAAACTGGAAGCAATTATCCAACGGTTGGTTACTGAGCTGAAAATTTGGAAATACCGGAATATGTAGTAAAAGATGGTAAAAAATATCAAGTAACTAAAATAGGAAATGGTGCATTCTATAAAGATAGTCATTTTGATTCGGGCCAAATAAAAGGATTAACTGGGAAAATAAAACTTCCTGGAAGTTTGCAAGAAATAGGTGAATATGCTTTTTATTGTTGTATATATCTTAACGGAAAATTAGAAATCCCCAACAGTGTCACTAAGATCAAAGATTCGGCTTTTGCTGGCGATGTAAACCAATATATGTGTTTTACGAGTTTACAACTTTCTAATAGTTTAATTGAATTGTGTAAATATGCCTTCTATAGAGGAACTGGCTTTAGAGGGTCTCTTGTTATACCTAGTACCCTAACTACTATAGGAGAAAGTGCTTTTGCTACAACTCGCTTTGATGGTAGCTTAACTATACCAAATTCAGTAACTACTATAAACCAAAATGTGTTTTTGGATACCAGTTTTACTTCTCTCTATTTGCAAGGGTGAATGAATTGCGGAAAAGATTCTGCTACTGGTCACTATACATGAGGAAACGCTTTTGCAAAATGAGTAGAAACCGGGACTCACTATATACACGTTCCAGTTACTTCATCTATTACTAAAAATAGTTTTCCAGAAAGTGAACAAGGAAATGTTAAATCTCTAAGAGATAATCCTGCTTGAGATGTCCAATACGATTTGAATAATTCCTAAAAAACATATCTTCAAGCTTGTCTTATATTAGAGTAGGCTCTCAAAAGTGGAGAAGATAATAAATAAATTCCCCAAACTGCCAAATTAATTCATCACAATGTGCTAAATTCAATTTATCATAATGTGATGAATCAAACCAAATCTCATATAATTTGAATATGTATATTAAAAGGTTAATAGAAGAGAAAATCTTACACAAACTTAAATTAGTTGGTGGAGTTTTACTTGAAGGTTCTAGAGATGTTGGTAAAACTGAAACAGCTAATAAAATTTGTAAGTCAATGATAAAATTAGATACTGAACATATTGAAAGGATAGAAATAGATAGTAGTTTATTAACCGAAGGTGAAAAACCTCGGTTAATTGATGAATGACAAGTTTATCCAAAATCTTTTAATATTGTTCGAGCTAATATCGATACTGTGAAAAAACCAAATCTTTTTCTACTCACAGGTTCTACTACTCCCGGGAACGAAAGTTCCCTAATCCATACGGGAGCAGGTAGAATAGTTAAATTAAAAATGTATACTTTAACTTTACAAGAAAAAAGTTTAACTACCAATAAAATTCATTTTAACGATTTGTTTGAAAATAAAATTCAAACTAGTACAAATGATAAAGATATAAAGTTTTATTTAGATGAAATTTGTAAAGGGGATAGACCTAGATTAATAGATAACACTGTTGAAGAGTGTATTGAATTAAATACCGATTATGTAAATAGTATCGTTTCTGCTAATGATAGAAAAAACATCACTAATTCAACATTACAAAAGATTTTAAAAGAATTAGCAAGAAATATATGTACCGAGTTAAATATTTCTTCGATTGCTAAAAATACTAATTTATCGAGAGAAACAGTAACTACATACCTTGATTATTTAACTGATAGTAACATTATTGAATTTTTTTATTGTTGAAATACTCATTTACGTTCTAGAGCTCTTTTGAGAACAAGTCCGAAAGTAAACTTTACCGATCAAAGTCTTGCTATAGCAATACTAAATGCTAGTCCACAAAAGTTGTTAGATGACATTAGAACGTTAGGATTTATGTTTGAATCATATGTCTTAAAACATTTGAATGTTTATTGTTCACTTTCTGATACAAAAATATATTTTTATCGAGATAGTGATGATTGTGAAATCGATTGTATCATCGAAAACAAAGATAATGAGTGAATAGGAATTGAAATAAAATTAGGTTCAGAAAACGGCATAAAAACTGGGATAGAAAATTTAAAAAAATTTTATAAAAAACTTAGTGATGAAAAACAACAATTATGTAAAAGTTTAAATATCATTTATTCTGGCAACCAAAGTTTTAAGGTTGATGAAAAAATAAATGTTATTTCATTAATAGATTTGTACATTTAAAAAACGATAGAAGTATTCACCGGTGCCAGTTTTCTTACTTCTTATGTTTAATATGGATATCATTTTCACCTTGAGTTAAATCAATCGTATTGTATTTATATAACTCTAAAATGATGTTAAAAAAACTTGTTAGGTAAGAGTGAGTTAAACGATCGGGGTGAATTGATTTTACATACTTAACAAAAGAAGTATGAGGTTCAGAAGATAAATATTCTAGAAAATCGTTTTGTACATCTTCAATCAATTCTTCAGAAATATTAGACATGTCAGATTTTTTTAACTGATTAAATTCGAATTTTTTTAGCAATGAGTTGAAAATATCAACAAACTTATTTACATCTAATTTTTCTGGTAAATATTCGTCGTAAATAATATTTTTTTCTCCTTCTAAATTTTCTTGTTTTTTAGAAATCATTTGACTTCTTTTATTCATTTTACTTTCAAAGTTTTCAGAAATAGATTTATATTTTTTATATTCAATAATTCTTTGAATAAGTTTGTCTCTTTCGTATTCAAACTTATTTTGGTTTTCAGGAGTTTGCTCTTGTAATAATAAAACCTTACTAGATTTTAAATTTACAAGAAAAGCAGCCATATATAAATATTCAACTAAACTGTTAATTTTAATGTATTCTAAGTTCTTTTTGAAAAATACAGTATATTGATCAATAATTTCAATTAAATCAATATCTATAATATCAAGTTTACGATCTTTTATTAAATTAGAAAGCACATCCAAAGGACCATCAAATTGTTCGATTTTAATGTTTAAAACCGTATCAAAATTACTTTGTTCCATATTTTCTTAAATAGTATTTAACAACAAACAAATCGTGATTTTCTTCTTTAACTAAAACAAATCTGTTTAAGTTAATTCTATCCATAAATAAATCACAATCATAAATTTCTTGAATAACACTAACGATTAATTCGTCAGCAATATCTCAAAAAGCTTCAAAAGTTTTTTTTCCACCGATTACATAAACATCTTTATCTTGGTAATCTCTAAGGATTTGGTCAACAGAGTTATAAACTTTAACTCCATCAATCTTTTTGTTTTCGTTAAAACTTAAAACAATGTTCTCACGATTAGGTAACGGTTTACCAATCGAAGCATAAGTGTTTGAACCCATAACAACTACTTGGTTAATTGTTGTTTTAACAAAGTGTTCCATTTCTTCTTTAATTTTTCAAGGTAATTTATTACCAAGTCCAATTCCTCCGTGTAAATCTTCCGCTCAAACTAATTTAATCACAATAGGTAAATTATATAATTAATGCAATGTCCACCGAATATATATTAGTCATTGTACTTGTTATTGCTTTAGTTGCTTATTTTATTTATAAAAAAAAGAAAAAATCTACAGAAGAAAAAAACATTATTAGTCAAAGAAAAGAAAAAGATGAAGTTTGAAGAACAATCAAACAATATCTTAAACAATCTGGACAGGGAGCTAGTGAGATTGTTAACTCCTATGTTGTAAGAAGAAATGATGTAAACTACGTTAACCCTAGTTTATCAAAATACTTAAAAGATAAGAAGTATGAAGAAAACTCTATTCGTGCATGACAAGAGAAAATTAAAGCAGCTAAGAATAAAGCTAACCCTATTCCTTATCAACCAAAACCTGAATTGTATGTTGTTTGTTTTCAAACAAAAAACGCTAAAGATGGAAAATACAACCCCCCTGAAGCATTTGAATGTGAGGTTGTTAAAAACTATATTTCTAAAAAACAAACCCAACAAAAAATTGTGATTAATAAAAAACTAAACTTTCAAAAAGAAATGGAATGAATTGCTCCGATTAGAACGGCTGAGAGAAAAAGAAATGAAAAATATGAAGCAATGAAGAAAAAAATGGAAGCTAAAAAATTAGCAAAACTAGAAAAAAAGAATAAGAAAAAACCTGCTCAAAAAGCTGCTGTTTAAAATAGGAATCAGTTTTTGTTTTCTAAGGAAATAACATTAAAAAACCAAGGTGGAATGGTATGTAATATCCGAGTGCTAATTTTGGCAATCGGTTATAATAACAACCATGGTTACTATGTCTTTCAAAAAGAAACTTGCCGTTTACTTTTCTTTTGTCGACTTAATTTTATTAACAATTATCGGACTTTTACTTTTAAGCTATGCGATTTTTGACCAAGCTACAGTTATTTCTGTATTAGGAATTTACTATACAGTTTTCGACGCTTCCGATGTAGTATTATTTTATATTATTTGTCCATTAATTTCTTGTTTATTAATCGCAGATGGTTTAATATTTTTTATTTTATACTATCGTTCATCTTTACATTCCTATCGTCAAACTAAAACTATTGTTTTTGCATTTGCTTTCGGAGGAATTTTTACTACTATCATTAGTATAGTACTACTATATGAAAACAAATATACAAAAGAAAAGAAACGTATATATATCGACGAACACTATCGTCTTTTGTCAAGAATATATGAAAACTATCGTTTAACTACAAAAAACGCTAATTTACCAAACAAAGCTAAGATTACTAAACTTTTATTGAATTCTTTAGAACATTCTCACTCTCACAACATTCGTTTCCCAGATTCTGAAATCCATAAAGAAATTTCTCGTAAACCTGAAAAAATATCAGAACAAATTCAAAACCTACAAAAAATTTATGATAACCTTTCTGAGATGCTTTCAGCTGCTGATGACAAATGAAGCCACGAATCAATCAATATTGCTATTTTAAAAGAAAAACTATTAAAACATATTGAGGAATTGAATGCGCAGAAAGATAAATATGACAACCGTAAAGTATCTACTCCGGTAGTAGCTACTAACACAGCAAAATAATCTTAAAGCTGTTTCTTAGTGTAAAGATCTAATAAGTAATCATAAAGTTCTTTAGCTGATATTTTCTTGTTATCGTGTTCTCGACTGTATTTTAATTTTGCTCATTTAATTAATCTCTGGTGGACTAAAACTTCTTCCTTATGTCGATACAAATCACTTTCCTTTTTTCAAATATTTCCATAGTTTTTCTTTTTCATAATCGGTTTAATTATATGAAGTTTAAAATATAGTTTGTGTTGTTTAAGTTTAAACAAGTACTATACTATAATTTACATAAGTAAATGACAAAAAAATCCAAAATAATTGCTTCGATTATTGCTGTGTGCTTGGTAACTTCGGCTAGTGTATGTACTATTGTCGGATTAACTTCTTGTTATTCGGAACCTGTTGTAGAAAAAGGATTGAAGTTTTCACAAATTACTAATGAAAAATATTATGCATTGGAAGATGTAAATATTTTACCGGAGCTAAAACTGGATGGTAAAGTTCTTAATCAAGAAAATAAGGTTTCTGGTTCCCATCTAGTTTTCGAATGATGTTCTAATACTCCTGGTGTTGTTTTACCAGAAGAATTAGAATTCGATCCACTAACTGGAACTATACATGGAAAAGCTATAAACGATGTACCAAAATTTAATCAAAAAGTTATTGCTCATTATCGTGAAAGTGCAGAAAGCGAAAGTGTTACGGTTGAATCTAACGAGTTTTCTATTGAAGTTGATTCACTAAGATTTAACCAAGATGTAGAAGATAAAACTTTTTGATTAAACGATACTATTGTTGATGAAGCTGAACCGGTTTCTTTACTTTTTAGAGGAAGCAATTTACCAATAAATTCTTCTGTTCCTGTTTTTTCATTTACTAATGGAACAGGAACAAATAAAACAACATTACAAGGAATGCCAGGTATAGAAATAAATCCTGCCAATGGAACAATTTCTGGTAAAGTTGTACTAAGTCAATTACCTACCCCAGTAGAAACAGCTATCAAAGCATCTTGAAACTATCAAGGATTTGACTTTTATGCTTGTTCTAATACATTCGCTATTAGTGCTACACCTAGTCTTCCAGCAACAGTTGAAATGGATGATGTAATTTCTACTGTTGGGTATGTTGGGGTACAAATCCAAAATATACAAATCCCCACTCCAATTATTACCTATGGAGACGAAGATGTTACTAGTCAATGCCATATTTCGTACGAATTAGAAAGAAATTTACCAAATGGACTAGAATTTGATTCAGATAATTTAACAATTAGTGGTACACCAACACAAATAACAACGAACGCAACGAATAAAATAATCGTCAAAGTTGTAGGAAAATATTCTGCGGTATACAATAAAACATTTAGTTTGGATATTAAATCTTTTCCTATTAATAGTACTTATTTCTATACCGGTAGCAGCGGTATTTCAAACAATGCTATTTTTGTCAACTACAAAGTTTCTTCTGGTGACGGTACTGTAACAATACCGAATCTAAATTGTGAGGGACATGGAAATGGATTGGTATACCCGGTGGCATTTCTTACATATACTTCTTTACCTGACGGATGAGAGTGAATAAATACAACCAACACTTTGGTACAAATTGTAATCCGTTTTTCGTCAGAAGAACTCACAAAAGGAATTGTTGATCACGATATAGAGGTTAAAATATGTTTTGTGTTCAACGGAGTCGCCTTATACACTCTTGCAACTATACATATTCGTGTTTATATGGATCACAATTAAGTTTTGCTAAAAACTGTGGTAACCCAAACCACCTTTTCATAAGTATAAAACAAACAGCTAAAAATTTTCTTATTTAAACAATTTGCTTAGTTAATATATACATAGTATATATTACTCAATTATTTTTTAAAATTTTTTATAAAAAAATATCCGGTTTATAATTTAAACATAACCATGAAAACAGTAATCAAAAGAGACAACACAAAAAAAGACTTTTCTAAACAAAAAATCGCTAATGCCATCCTTAAAGCAGCCGAAGAACATCGTTACGACATCTTAAAAGAAGATGTAAGAAGTATCGCAGATGATATCGAAAAAGCCTTAGATGAATTAGGTAAATCAGCTGCTACAGTAGAAGAAATCCAAGACTTAGTAATTAAATTCTTAAAAGTTAAAGGACACCAAGTGTTAGCTAAAAAATATCACGAATATCGTGAAGAAAGAACCAAAGCTCGTGAAATGAAAACTTCCCTAATGAACTCCATTGAGAAAATCGGAGTTGAAACAGATAGAGATAATGCTAATGTTGGTAATAACTTCTCTGCTAAACTTTTAAGAATTGCTTCTGAAGCTAATAAATGACACATCCTTTCTAAACTTCCAAAAGAAATGTCTAAAGCTCACGAAACAGGTGACTACTACATCCACGATTTAGATAGTTATAACTTAACAATTAATTGTTTACATTTACCAACTCGTAAACTATTATCTGAAGGTTTTAATACTGGATATGGTATGACAAATCCAGCTAAAAGAATCGAAACAGCTGCTGCTTTATGTTGCATTATGATGCAATCATCACAAAACGACATGTTTGGTGGACAATCTCACCCTAATTTTGACAACGACTTAGCTCCTTTTGTCAAAATGACTAGAGATGAGATAAAAGCTGAATTTGCTAGTATTGGTGTAACGGATGCAGATAAAATTGAAAAAGAAGTTATCAAGAAAGTAAAACAAGCAATGCAATCAGTAATTTATAACTTAAATACTATGCATTCTCGTGCTGGAGCACAAGTACCGTTCTCTTCTATTAATGTTGGTATTCCTGATAGCAAAGAAGCTGCTATGCTTTGTCAAGCAATATTAGAGGAATACTATAATGGTATGGGAAATGGTGAGGTGCCTATTTTCCCAAACATTATCTTCCGTGTAAAAGCTGGAGTTAACCGTAACCCAGAAGATCCATATTATTACTTATTTAAATTAGCAACAGCTGTAGCTTCAGAAAGAATGAACCCTACTTTCATGAATATGGATGCTGATTTTAATAAAGTATATTTTGATACAGGTTTGTATCCTTCTACAATGGGTTGTAGAACATATGTAATTGCTAATATTAATGGTCCAGCTGGAGGAGAAGGAAGAGGAAACATCGCTCCTGTAACTATTAACCTAGTACGTTTGGGAATTTTAGCTAATAAGAATATTGATACATTCTTCAAATTATTTGAAGAAATGATTGAAAACTGTCGTTTACAATTAATGCACAGATATAGTGTAGTTAAAAAACTTCGTGTTCAAGACTTACCTTTTGTTGCTGGACAAAAAATTATGAAAGGTTCAGAAAATTTAGAACCTGGAGATAGCATCGAACCAATTTTAAAACAAGGTACATGAGGAATTGGTTTTATTGGATTAGCTGAAACTCTTAAAGCTTTAACAGGAAAACACCATGGAGAATCCGAAGAATCTCAAGCTTTAGGAATTAGAATAGTTAGTTTCTTAAGAAACAAACTAGATGAATATAAAGAAAAATATAAATTAAACTTTTCTTGTTATGCTACACCTGCTGAAGGATTAAGTGGAAAATTCAATGTGTTAGATGAAAAAGTATTAGGAAAATATGACTGAATTACAACAAAAGGATTCTATACTAATTCTTTCCATGTACCAGTAGATTATCCTATTTCAATTTCTAAAAAAATAGAAATCGAAGCTCCTTATCACAAACTATGTAATGCTGGACACATTTCTTATATTGAGTTCGATGACAATCCTTCTCAAGAAGTGGTAGAAAGAGTAGTAAGAACAGCTTATGAAAAAACTAATATTTCTTATATTGGAATTAATTTCCATATAAGATACTGCTTAGAGTGTGCTGATAGACTAACTAAACAAAAAGCTGAAAAAGGAAAAGAATCAGTAAATTAATTATCTAAGTAAATAATCTTAACTTTTTCGATTTTATTTCCATCAATTGTCATAACTGCATAACTTCCTCTTGGCTGAGGTTTCTTAGCATAGATTAAACTACCTGGATTAAGTACTTCGGTTCCATTCGTATTTCAGAATCTTCCTATATGAGTGTGTCCGGTAACAATTAAGTTAGGTTTTTCGGTTGCTAGAAGGTTATTTAATCAATTGTTATATTTCTCTTCTTTTAAATAGAAAGCTCCGCTATCTTTCCCAATAACAGTTGAGTCTTTTTTGGCACCATAATATATTTCTTTACGACTGTCATCAAGAAAATGACTTAAAAGTATTTTTACATTTTCAATGTTAAATATTTTATAAGAATTGAATAAGAAATTTTCAAAGTGTTCTTCTGTTTCGAATAAACCGTTTTTAACCATAAAGTCGTGATTGCCCTTAACTCAATGGTTGATATTGTTTTTGATTCAGTCTCGATCAAACCTTTCTTTGATTGGTTCTTTGCCAGAATCAATAGGGATTAAGTTCATATTATCGTAATCCCCAGCATGGATAACAATATACCCTTTTTCTTTGTATTTATCAACAATTTCTTTCATCAAAGAATAGTTGCTATGAGTGTCAGAAATAACCAATACTTTAGTCATACTTTTTGTATTATATTTGGTTGGAAAAAGATAGGGAAAGAATAAAAAATAGGATAATTTATCTAATAGAAACTAAGGAACTGATGGAGGAATATTTTCTACTCACGAAACATTAGAAAATCAACCTAATTGGAACCAACTAGGTTTAGTTACTAAACCGTAAACGGTAAAAGTTGTCGGAGTTTCGTAAGTATAAAATGCGGTGGCTTTTAAAGTAATTTTATTATTTAGGTAAAATGCATTGAAATTATCAAAATCAAATTCTGCATAGGAAAATAAATATGCTCCTACTTCAAGTTTACTATAAGATTTTAATATGTTGGTTGAAAATGTTTGTTCAGATAGATTAAGTAATTTCATACTTGTAAGTTTAGCTTTTTTAAAAGTATTTTCAGCGGTTGCTATTTCAGTATTTTTTTCCGACAAGCTACACATTCCATCTGTCGCAAACACTATCCCATTTAAATTTAAAACATCTAGTTTTGATAAATCAGCTAGCTCAAAAAAATTTGAGCCAGTAGAGATTTTTCCTGTTTCTGTTCCGCTTTTCATTCCGTCTACTGCGAAAATAGTACCATTCATATTTAAATTTTCAAGTTCTGGCAGAATAGCTGATTTAAAAGTTACCGCACCAGCTACGACATACTGAAAACCCATACTTTTTGAAGCAAAAGTCGTGTTAGATAAGTCTAGATTTTTTAAAATAGATAGATTTGCACCGATAAACGTAGCACTAGCAGATTTGGTATTAAGTCAACTAGTTTTCGCCATATCATCTTTAGCAAACGAAGTGCCTGAAAGATTTAGAGTAGTCAATTTTGGCAAATTCATATATTCGAAAGTGCATAAACCTGTAGCAATATCGTTGCTATCGTCATTTGACTTCATATTCTCGCAAGCAAAAGAAGCATTTGATAAATTTAAAACTTCTAAATTTGGTAGATTGGCATGAGAAAAAGTGTAATTGCCTGAACTTGATGTTCCTGTCACGGATCAAATGGTATTGCTTAAATCCAACTCTACAAGAGAATTTATCTCATAGTTCATAAAAAGCTTAAGTCCGGTAGCACCATTTGTATTGTTTAAAAACGTCATACCTCTAAAACTTATTTTATTACCATTTCAAGTTTCTAACGGACTTTGTTTAACATTAGTTTTTCCGAAACTACACTCTCCAGAAATATATTTTATATTAGGATTAAAAGAAAAATCTAAAATATCAAAATCGTTAAGCATGTTTGGATTTGCAATAACCGCTTCACTAAATCCTTTAACTGTATCTAATGTATCATTTCCTTGACTTGACTCAAGAATAAAAAATTCTGTCGTAATAGGAATTGATTTAACATATTTTGCATCGTACCATCAATTTTCTCCAAATCAAGTAGGACAATCATTGTACCCATCAATTACAAATTCTTCCGAAACATTGTGATCTGAAAAAGTTTTTTTTCAAGAAATGGGAGCAGCTCCATCAGCATAAATAGGAAGATAGATTTTATTAAATACGCTTATATCTCCGAAGACTGT
>JAITFH010000034.1 GCA_031281465.1 Mycoplasmataceae bacterium
AAAAAACGAATTAAAGAGTTTCCTTTTATTAAAAAACAACCAAGATTTAAAAAATATTTTTATACTCAAAAAAGAATTACTCTTGATGGAAAAGAAGAAAAAATTAAATATGAAACTTCGTATGCAATTTATAGAGAAAAAAAAGATAGTTATATGAGAGATATATTTGGTGATTTTACATTAAAGCATGGAGCTAAAATACTTGGCGCTTATTGAACTTCTCCAAATTATATTTACTATCCACAAAATATGCAAAACAGAAAAGAAGTAGAAAAAAATATATATAAAGTCGAGTTGTTTAACGATTTTTCCTTTATGCCTTTAAAAATCGTTCCTGCAAGTCTCCCTGAACACTCCAAAAAAGAAGTCGATATCTGTAGAACTACTGGTGGCAATTTTCTTCCTTCAGAATTTGTTACGTCACTTATTGATTATTGCTGGGGAAAAACCAACGAAAAACCTGATTTAACCGGATATATTATCAGGAAATAACAAAAGCAATAACAAATTATTCTCGGTAGTAAAGCATTGTAAGCGGAGTTTTTACAAACTTTGCTTTCTCTAATCTAAAAAGTTCTTTGTTTATTTCTGTTTTCTTTTTAAATAAATATTTAGTACAAGAAACTAGCATAATACCAAAGTTATATTTTCTTAATCTAGGAAAAACAAAGAAATTTAAAGCTAATAAGGCTACACCAACACTTATTCAAACAGCAGACATAACTATTGTTCCATGGAAAGCAAATTGCGATTCACGTAAAGGTTCCATTATTATTCTAACTATTCCATATCAAATAAAATATGCTATAGCTAAGTTCCCTGCTCTTCTGAAATAAATGGTTTTTTTATCATTAAAAAATTTCTTTTTAAATGGAATAAATTCACAACCAACAAAAATAATAAAAAACCCTCCTAAGTTAATTAATCCTTCTCATAAAAATAGTGGTTGATGTCATTCCCCGTTTATATACATCCTTGGCAAAACTTGTCTTAAAAACCAAGCCAATCCATCATCCGTTACCACACCTCCATACAATTCTTGGTTCATATAATTTCCCCATCTACCAATAAATTGTCCTAATAAAATAGCTGGAACAACAGCATCAGCATATAGTCACATTGAAACTTGACGAACGTGTTTATCAAAAGGATCAGGTATTTGATAACGAGGTAAACGTAGTATTAAAGGGAAATAAATCATTGCCGCTATTACCGTCAGTACCACTCCACCTTCTACCGCTAAACCTCCATCTTGAATTTTAAAAAAATCACGTACACTATTGTTACCAATAATTGTCGATCAAATCCTAGCTCCAAGAATAGCAGCAGGAATACCAATGAAAATAAAATAATAAAATGGTTCAACGGGGATTTTATAAACTTTTCAGATTTTAATACAAGAAACAATAATGGCACAGATAAAACCAGACATTACTAACATACCATAAAATGCTACTGGACCAATACCTTTTACTCATTCTCCAGTATGGTCTGGTGGTGGAACGGCTGCTAAATAATATAAACTATTCAAACAAGACATAAGTATGGTTTTTGTTATATAGTTCATCAATTAATTGATTTACTGTTTTTACATTAAATTTAAATTTTTGTAATAGTTTCATTAATTCAGATGATGAGTTTTTTACTTTTTTATCAACTATTTTATTATCTTCTCAATCTGGAATATTAGTATCTAATCATTTTTCACTATAGAATAAAGCGTTTGTTAGATAAATTTTTTCTGTATATGTTAGAAACACTTTTGGTAAGAAAACACAGATTATTAACACTACAGCAAAATATTGAAATAAGTTTTTGTTGTTTGCATAAAAAGTGTTTTTCTCATTCACCTTTAAAAAATCTTCTAGCATATCGAAAATTTTATAATAATCGTTTTCTGTACATATTTCACTTAATTCATATAAATTACTATTTAAAACTGTAGCCGAAGAAGATTTTGATAAAGCTTTGAAAACAAAGTTTAATGGGTAGAATGTATGATTAGTAAAGTTTATGTTATTAGATTTTAAAAATATTACATTGAATATTTTATCTTCCATAAATGGAGTTAAAAACAAATTAAGTTCTTTGAATTCTTCTGTTGTATAGTTAACAACTTCTTTTTTATTCTTACCTTTTGACAATACTACGAAGTTTTGTTTTTTATAAGTATCTAATAATAAGTTTAATTTTTTTACATATTCTGCATTAAAAATCATTCCACTGTGTGCAAAAACAACTCATTCAGTTCTTGTAAAACTATGATAGTTTTCATAGAAATAACCTATACCTAAGTGTTTAGAATTTTTTACATATGTGAAGCTTTTAATAGAGTCGAAAGGAAGTTTGTTTAATAATTCATCAATTTCTGGTTCTTGAGTGTCATTAAAAATAGTTAAGCTAAACTCTTTGTTTGATTGGTTAACTAAACTATTCAAACTTGATTTTAAAGTTTGTAATGGTGTGTTTTTATTAATGTAATAAAGAATAGAAATGTGCATTTATTTTTTCCCCTTACCTTTGGTTTTAGCAGTTGATTTTTTATTAAGAACTGGTTTTGATTCTTCTTTAGCTTTTGTTTCAGCTTTTTGTTCTTCAGCTTTTTCTTTTTCTTCTTTAATTACTCCACCAACACTAGAATAAAACTTTAAAGCATTATCTCCTTCTAGTTTCACTCCTTCTTTTCTAGCTTGTTCTTGTAACATACCAATATAGATAGATTTAACCCTGCCGTCTAAATCTAAATTTTCTTCTACAGCCGAAATAAGTCCGTTATAGTCAAGTCCACTAGGTGGTAGTTGACTTCTAATAATTTCTTTTACATCTTCTTCAGATAATAATTCTCCTTCACTACTTCCGTCATCTGGGTTAATAAGTTGCATAAAAGCTAATTCATTTAATGTGTTAGCGATATATTGATCAAGAGTTTCTAAAACTACTTCGTTTACTTCGCTCTCTGCGACTCATCTTTTATAAGCATATTCAAAAAAACTATATGTTTGTTCTTCAATCTCAATGGTAATTTTTTTTGAAGGCATAAAAACATTATATATTACATTCAAAACCGGTATTTTAGGTGGTATAAACATATTGCAGAAAAAACAACATAGATTGATTTTTTTTACA
>JAITFH010000015.1 GCA_031281465.1 Mycoplasmataceae bacterium
TATTGTTTTAGCAAATTTACTATTAGGTCCATCAGTTGCACTAGTAGTATCTTGGAAGTAAGGGAAGTTGTATCCTACTTTTTGGTTATCAGCAGAAGTTACTAAACTTTCGTTATATACAGACTTTCATCCTCCTGTTGGGTCATTATATTTTCATAATGCCATGAAAGTCGAAATAGGATTGTTGTAGTCTGTATATTCTTTAAATGTTATGTGTTGAATGTATGCAAACATTCAACCAAGTGAATCAGCCATGTTTACAGAATCCTGTCTATAATTAGGATCTAGTTTTGCATAGAAGTCTAGTTTTTGTCAATTTTCCGGAGTTTTTAATAAATCTTGAGCTACAGCAGCACTTCCTGCGGTTACATTAGTTGTATATGGACTATATTTAGTATCACTAGAAAGTCCGAAGTAAGCATTTTTACTTCCGTCAACAGATTTTCAAACAAGAGAGTTGAATTCACTTCTAATGTTTTCCATCATTTTGTTTTTAATGTAATCTTGTTTTACACTTGAAGTGTTTGTAGTGCTTCCATCACGTTCAACAAAGAAGTGTCCACCAGTTGCATTAATTGGATCTAATACATTAATTCTAAAGTAGTATGGTCAGTTGTTTTTGTGGTCTGTTTTGTTTTGTGAAACAGCATCATCATAAGCTTGAGCAGCTGAATCATACCATTTAGCTCAGTTATCAGCAAACGATGTTATTTGGTTTTCTCTTGAACCTTTACCAAAAGCAAGTTCGTAGTATCAATTGTATAAAATTTTATCTGCTAAAACTTTTTTAAACTCTTTTGTAGATGTTTCGTCGTTTAACGCATTCTTTATTTGTTCTTTCCATGAAAATTCTTTTTCACCATATTTAGCAGAATTAGTTGCATTTAAGCCAACTAAGTTATTTAAAATCGAATTGTCAACCTCAGAACATGATGTGATTGTTGCTCCAACTAATGATACAGAAGCCAAGCTCGCTAACCCTAATAAAATTTTCTTGGTTTTGGTTAATTTAAAATTATTCATAAAGTAGCTAATGATATTATTATAATCGTAAAATATTAAAATTAGGTGTAGGCTAACGGATTGTTTTCTTAGGTTATTATCTGGTTTTTACCTATTTTTAACAACCATTTTATTAATACATATGTTTAAAGGTGGAATTTAAATTTATGAGTCAAAATATTTAGGATTTTTTTACTCACAAAAAAATTCTTGTTACCTAGTTTCCTAAGTTTCGCAGTTGTTTTTCAGGTTTTACTTCTGAAAAATGGTTATTTTTTAGAAAACTAAATCTAGTATATAAAGTTAATGCTTGGTTAGGAAAGTACTTAAATTTTGTGTGTTAACCTAATCTTATTGGAAACAAACAAACTTACGATTTAAGCTTATTAAGTTTAATTACCCTCTCAAGTTTCTCAGTACCTTCATCAACTTTCTCGTTAGTTTTCTTTTGAGTTGTTATTAGAACCTTTTGAGTTTCTACAACTCCATCGACTTTATTTTCAAGTGCATCTAATCTCTTGTCTGTTTTCTTTTGAGCTAAGACTTGAGCCTTTTGAGTTTTTATAACTCCATCAACCTTTTTCTCGATGTAACTATTAAACTCCGCTTGTTTTGCAAAACCAACATCAACCTTTTCGGTAAGAGTTTTAAGTTGTTTTAGAATTAGTTTTAACATTTTTGGTTTTCTAGGTGGTGGCGGTGGTGGAGGTTCTTCACCATCCTCATCAGGATCGATTTCCTTTGGCAACGCCTTATACCTCATTATAAGCTCAGTAGGGTTAGAGTACTTATCAGCAAGTTTGAGCAGTACCGATTTGATTGATTTCCGAACTTTAGGGGGAAGTTCGGAATAAGTTAGTATTTCTTCGATAATACTTTCTATTATTGTTTTGACTATGCTCTGTATCTTCACTTGGTTGAAAGATTTGATTGAAGCTACAAGCATAGTTTTTTTAATTCGTTTGATTGACATGATAGTTTTGTAAAGTGGGATTTTGCCTCCTACTTACTATAATTACCGCGTTTTTAGCAAAACTCTTAAAATAATTTTTTTAATAATATAAATATTATTATTTTATTTTTAATTTTTGCAAATTTTTGGGTTTTTTGAAAAATGGGTTTGGACTAAAAAAATAGTGTTTTTGGACTGATTTTTTTGTTTCTACAGGATATTTAAAAAATGACAAAACTTATCTAAACTCAACTCATCGGTTTTTAGTCCTTTTTGACTCAAAATTGAACATTTTTCCCAACCCCTCCATTTTTCAAAAACCGTGATTTTTTCGCTCAACAAAAAAATTTTTTTTCGGTTGTAAAATTGAAATTTTTTAAGTAAATGGCCAAAAACGCGGTAATATATATAGATGGAGGGCAAAATGACAAAACTTACAAACGAAAACAAACAAAACATTAACGGAGGAAAGATGAGTGCAACTTTTCTCTGAACAGCCGTTACTGGTGGTTCATTGCTGTTTAGTACTGTATTCGACGCAATCGTCGGAATAGTACAAATGTGTGTCCCTCAAAAGAATCAAGAGGTTACTACCACTTATTCTTCTGATGGAACAAGTACAAGAACAGTTAGAGAAACTACTGGTGGGCATTCATCTTATTCGTCTGGACAAGGTTCGCACATTAAAGCGAATAATAATCCGATGTATTCGAGTATATATTTCTAGTGACGAAAGTAAATCCTACAGTAAAGTAGCAAAACCTATATTTCGGTATTTGGAATTAATTTTTACTTTTAGTTAAATAAGATGCTACATCAGTTAGTTTTACAACTTCTTGTTGAGTAGTAGAAAGATTTTTAACAATTACAGAATTTTCTTGTAATTCTTTCTTTCCTATTAGTACAACAAATTTAGCATTCATTTTTTCTGCATAGTTAAAAATTTTTGCTGCTTTGTTGCTATCGAATTTTCCTATTACACTAAGATTATTTTCTCTTAATGTCTGAAGTATTTGAGGAATTAAATTATTATTTTCTTCATCAAAACTTGCTACAACTGCATCAAGTGAATAATCTTCTAATAGGTTTATATTTAGTTTTTCACAGATTACTAATAGTCTTTCTATACTAACGGCAAATCCTATTGATGAATAATCTTTACTTCCGAATTCACCTAACAATTTGGCATATCTACCACCGCCGCCGATGGAAGGTAAGTCATCTACTTTAAATTCGAACACTAAGTTAGTGTAATAATCTAAACCTCTAACTAAATTTTCATCTAGTTCATAGTTTATGTTTAGTTTTTTTAGAGAATCTTCAATAACTTTTTGTTCTTGTTTTTCTTTATCGTTTAGGTATTTAGAAATTTTAGGAGCATTCTTTACAAATGGTAATTCACCATCTACTTTATCATCTAATATTCTTAAAGGATTTTTTTCTAATCTTTCTTGACTTATTGGACTTAATTGATCGTAGTATGGTCTTAGATAAACTTTAAGTTCTTCTATCCATTTAGCACGGGTTTCAAAATTACCTAAGTTATTAATATAGACTTTAAAGTTTTTAATTCCAATATTTTCGAATATTTTACAAGCTAAAGAAATACACTCTACATCATCGTACATTGAATCTGTTCCTAGCATTTCGATATCATATTGATTGAACTGTCTAAGTCTACCAGATTGTGGTCTTTCATAACGAAAAACTGGACCAAAAGATGCAACTCTTAATGGTAGGGGTTCTTTTTCTAATAACTTATTTTCTACTGCAGCTCTTGCTATACCTGCAGTTATTTCAGGACGTAAGGCGATTTCACGATCACCTTTATCTTTAAAGTTATAAAATTCTTTTTTTACAATATCACTGGTTTCTCCGACTGAACGAACAAACACATCGATACTTTCAATGACTGGAACTTTAATTTCTTGGAAACCATAAAGATTCACAGTGTTCTCTATTGTTTTTTGGACTTTGATAAATTTTCTAGCATAATCGCCAAAGACATCTTCAACTCCACGTAATTTATTTATTTCATTTGTTTTTTGTTTTTTTATTTCTAATTCTGTTTTCATTTTCTTATTTTTCTTTTTTTAAAACTTATTAATAATTGTTTATGTGCCTATACGTTAATAAGTTTTAAAAAACGTACAAACACTAAAAATGGCAATGATGTAGGTTTTTAGAAACAAGATTAAAAAGAACGAATATTTTTTTCATTATTAACCAAATTATAGCATAACAGCATTTTTTTAGGTGATAATTCGGAAATGTTCTTATAATAATTACATAATAATTAAACAAAATTATGAGCAAAAAAGACGAACTTACTGGTAAAAAATCACTTATGGGAAACACACGTAGCCATGCTATGAACCACTCTCGTCGTGCTTGACAATTAAATTTACAAACTGCTAAAATTAAAAACGGTAAATCTACTAAAACAGTTAAAGTTACTGCTAAAACAATGAAAACTTTAAAGAAACAAAACAAACTTGCTTAGTTTCTAAACTATCTTATTTAAATAAAACCTAAGTGTTTTAATAAGCACATATCTACCCTTATATACAAAATTACGCATGCGTATGTGCTTTCTTGTTAATTAAATTAATGTATGCACAATGTGTATAGTTACCGTATAGATGCACATGTATAGCAACCGTATAGCAACACAAAGGATTTTACAAGTCAATTAGTTAACCTGCCTCCGTTCTTATATACACCTACATACTTAATCCACGTGTGTATATGTGTTCCTATTAATTAATTGATATTAGCACATATGCACAATGTGTATAGCAACCGTATAGCAACACAAAGTGACTGCATGGTAGTTCTAGACACAAACAGTCTTATAAACAAAACCAAACAGTGATTAAACACTAACTTTCATCCCTTTCAACAATTTAGTATAACAGAACTCTTTACTTCATACTTTTTTCAACTCCAAAATACTATAATTTTTTAATGATTTTTTATTATCCATATATTATTAATTAATTAATATATAAATTAAATTAACTTAAAAAATAAACTAAAAATGAATAATGAAATAAATAAATAATATAATAGAACCATATGGCAACATCTAAAACAGTTAAAAAAAATCCCCTAGCAGCATCACTAGTTACTCCTGATGCAGCTCTTGCAGCAATCGTTGGTTCTAAACCTCTTGCTCGTACAGAAATTACAAAGAAACTTTGGGATTACATTAAAGCAAACAAATTACAAGACAAAAGATTAATTCTAGCTTCTAAAGATGCTAAATTATCAGCAGTTCTAGGTAAAAAAGATTTAGACATGATGAAATTAGCTGGTGAAATTTCTAAACACGTAACTAAATAATTCTTTACACACGTTATAATTAAAGAATGGCTAACATTAAATCTAACATTAAAAGTATTAGAAAAACTCAAAAGAGAACTATTGCTAATAAAGCTGTTAAGACTTCTTTAAAAAACACTATTAAAAAAGTTAGAACTACTGGTAATAGTGAATTAGTTCCTACTGTTTACCAAAAAGCTGATTCAGCTTTAGCAAAAGGTAAAATTCACAAAAATAAAGCTAATCGTATCAAATCAAGAATGGCTAAAGAAGTTAACCGTAAACAAAAAGCTAACACTTAGTTAGTTCCTTGTCTATGGCAAAACTTAACAAATCTTTTCTCTTTGATTGAAAGAAATTAGTTAAAGTTTCGCTATGATTACTATTCTTAGTAATGATTGCTATCGCATTCATTCTAGTAATGAGAGAAAAGAATCGTGGACTAGTTGAACTACATACCGTTTTCAATGGTAGTGATTTAGACTACGTTTGTTTATGAAAAAATAGTATCACTGGGATATGGCAATATGAAATTACCCCTGAACTCGAAAACTCAACAGAACACTTGTATACAATAGGTCAGATAAGAGAAAATATAGGTGCTGCTACTATTAATGATTCAGCTAGTTTGAATAATGCATACAATCTACTTTCAACTTGAGCTTCAGAATGAGATATAACAAACGATAAATTCACATTCCCTATTATCGGTTTCTCTTTAATGTGATTTACTGGACAAAATGGAAACACTAGTTCCACTTCCCCTGAAGCTAAATGAAAGAATATTTGAGATAATGGTATATCATTAGCTTACTCTTATATCTTTATTACATTATTGATAGCTGCAGTAGCTTTAATTCTAATTTTAATAAACTTCGCTTCTAACATTATTGATTTCTATAAGAATGTTAAAAGAGGAATAAGTAATGAGCCAATTAACACTTACCGTTATAACAACTTTTATTTTGATATGGTAACTTCATTTGTTATCAATCTAGCTTTAATCTTCGCCTTCTTCAACTTCCTTACAACTTGTTTAGTACTGCTATATTGAACACTATTGTTTGTTGCTAGAACTATAGCTAAAGCCAGCCATGTTAAAAATATTAAAGAAATAACAAGTGATTTTGAAGTAGGTAAAAATGATATTTGGTATTTGATATTCGTTATGATTTTCCAAAATGGATATTTAATGCTTAAAAACTATGTCAATTCAGACTGAGGTGTAAACCTAGACTTATTAATGAACATTATTTTACCAATTGGTACTATTACCGTTATAGTCGGAATTTTTATTAAAAACTTAATGAACTCAAAAATTAGTTCGGTAAGAAAGAAAATTAAAGATACTCCAGGAATTATTTCTTCAGTATGTTTGTATTTAAGTTTGAAAGGAAAAGATTCTTTTAAAGATTATGAGTTTGTTCTTTCACTTCCAGAGTCTATAAAAAACAAACTAACTAGTAAAGCTTATTCTGTAGATGAAGCTTGTAAAATTTTATCTAAGAAATTAAATATCATCAGTTTTATCAAAATTAATTTTAAACATAATATTCCTGATCAAAATTATTTACTTTATATGGCTTATTTTAAATTGGACAGCGAAGATGATTTAAACAAGTATTATGATAATCTACAAAAGCTAAATAATTTCCACAACAAAAATTTATCAGCCGAACAAATTGCTCAAAAAGAACAAGAATTTAAGAAGGCAGAAAATTTGTGGATTCCCGAAATTTTATAAACTAGTATAATTAAGGGCGTGAAATTATCTACCAAGGATAAATTTTTTAAGTTTGCTATTTTTGTACTTTTATTACTAATCTCTTTTCCTGTTATATTTTCTAGTTGTTTTCCACGAGTGGAAACAACAAAAAACTTTAATTCTAATTCTCCTACCCAAATTATTGGCGAAGAGTCATTAACTTCTCCAGTAAACACTTTTGGTATTTCCCCAAAATACAACTTAGATGGAGAAACACAAAAAGTTGGAATATGAGAACTAAAAGTTGTACAAGTTACTTATCAATCTCTTTTTTCGTTTGATAGTAATGAACGTAAAATTTCTTGAGAAAAACTAATAGCTGGTATTTACAATTTGACTCTTAGTTGAACTCCTATAGCTACTAATGGTTCAGATACTATCCACAAAGAGATTACACTAACTGTTGTAGATGATGGAAATACTCCTGTCCCAGAGGGAACTGAACTAGTATCATCAGCTAATATTCCTTGAGATAGATTGTATCATGAAGCATCGGATGATTTTAACTACTATCCTAATTTTTTAATTCCTAATGACAAAGATTATGATGATATTGACCATTTACCTTTATCAGACTATAGTGTTAACGATTTATTTCCTTCGTTTAAATTTTTAATACTTTCTACTAATCCTGAACTTATGAGGTTAAGTGATAATGGTGGTAACTATTATCATCAAAGATTTTATATTGGTTCAACTGATGATAATGATTTAAAAAACATTTGTACATTAGAATTTCAAATTAATCCATTACCAAATACAAGCATTAACACATGGTATCATATTTTTGCTACTAAAAACTCTGGATATACAAAAATTAATATTTTTGAGAATAGTGTGTGAAATCCTACTTTCTTTACCAATGATAAAACTTACACCATTTTAGATCTGTCTAGTTTGTTTGGTGAGAGTAATAAAATCCGCGATATTTCTACATCAGGTAGTTGTGAAGTTAGTTTTGATAAAAACAATCCTGCACCATCTAATAATTTGTTTTCTTTTTTACGTCCTATTAAAAATGAAAGACTAAGTGGAACAAGCGAACAACATATTTTTGTCAATGGAAAAGATAAAACTAATGATCCAAATTTTGCAATTTCCGATTTTAAGTTTGGAATTAAGAAAAATGCTATTATGGTTGGTTATGAATACAACTTCTTATTCACGATGAAGTATAAAGGAAAAGAGTTCTATAAAATGATAAAAGTTGAAGGGAATGCATTATATGAAGTTGATGGGTACAAAAACTCAACAAACTACTATATTGATGTAGAAAAAACACCTAACAATAGTTTAACAATAAATCCTACAAATAGTCGAGCATTATTTCCTAATGATGCTATTTTCTTATTAAACCCCATGAACGAACAAGCAGATGGTGATAAGAATTTGTTTTCTTTAGTTTACAAGACTAATGAAAACAAAGAGACTGTTGCTGAAATTTCGTGGAACGGATTAACTAACACTACACCCAACAATAAAGTATGAACTTTTGAGTTTGCAATCAAACCACCATTTTCTAGCAAACTATTTAAAATTTTATTCAATTTCTTTTTATTACCAATCTCTGTAACCACTGCTGATGGTTTAGTTGATGGAGAAGAAACGGACGGAAACCAATTTATTGTTTTAAACCCTAGAGGACAAACTAAAGTGAATAACCAAAATTTTACTGTTAATACCTCTATTTCTGGGATAAAATTTGTTAGTAGTTTAAATGATGGTGTAGAAAATCAAACAGATAGTACAGGGAAAATATATCTGCAAGGTAAAACTAATTATTCTAACACTGATACTCTTAGTTTTCCTATCATTATAACTATTAATAATTTTGTTTTGGAAACAATTTATACAGTAGTTCCTGGAAAATACAAAACACTACCGATTACTGAAAAATTCTATAAAATGTCTAGCATCAAAAATGGAACTAGTGATGCTAAACAAATAATGGGATGGAGTGACGAGTTTGTTGAAGTATTAGAAAAAACAGATAATGAAATAGAAAATTATTTAAAAAGCAACGGTGGTGATGAATTTGTTGAATATAAAATTGGATGATATTTAGAAATAAATTTAAGTAATTGTTTTATGGCTTGGAATGCTGATTTTAAACAACCATCAGTGTGAAACAAATTAAATATTTACAAACTAAATCTTAATGGTTCAAAGTGAATATGTTGAAACGCTTCTAACAGTACTTTTTACTCCGGGTATAAAACTTTTCACGGTCTAACTTCCGATACATTAAGGGAAATTGATTTAGGAAATTCTTGTTTCTTTGTTCCTGTAGTTAATTTGGCGGACAACACTCTAGTTTTAGGAGATGGAACAACTTGGAAACCATATATGAATTACCAGTGAAAAGAAGGTACAGATGAAAGAGTTGCACCTTCAACAATTAGCTACTATACCGCATATAGCACTTTCGAAGATTGTGCTTTTAGAAACCTAAAAAAGTTAAGTTTAAGAGATGCAAGTTTTTTTATCAAAACTCCGAGTGGAAATGGAGATGTAAGAGTGGAACTAAACTCTTCAATCTCACTCTATTATTACAACTCTATTATCCAAATTTATTCAGCTTATTACACGTTTAGCTTATCAACTTTTGGCTCGGAAAAATGTCATACTATTTTTGATTTTAAAGAAATGAATATGTTTATGTGAGCAGATAATGTAAACAATAAAGTTACATTTAATATTTTTGCTGGTAGTTCGCTTAACGATAGTACTATCCGAAAGTTTAGTATCGATGCAGGTTATTGTATGTTTTGAGAAACAACTATTTATGCAGATGAATTAATGTTTGACAACATTCATTTTATGCCACAAATAGAGTTTGTTAATCTAACATTTTACCCTAAACTTATTTTTAATAAATCTGGTATTTCTTCCTGTGCATATATTTTCGATTCAGCTGAAATACATACTTCAAAAATTTCATTTATAAACTGTGAATTCTTTCATGATTTTAAAGGAATAAATTATGAAATAAATGGACAACATTTAACAACAAACATTTCTATTTTAGACTATGCTTTTTACTCAGCTAAAATATATGGTGTTAAAGAAATTTCTATAGATAGTTCTAATTCTTTAACTAACGAAAATGAAAAAATAGATTTTTATGGCTATATGGAAATGTCACTTTTTACTAGAGGATTTGATTCTGCACAAAATTCTGGAAGTGAAATTAGGAAAATAGTTTTTGAATGTAAATTGAATGTGAATTTGTGAGATGCAAGCGAAGGTGCTTACAAGGATAAAGAAAGAACGTTAGATATTTTTACAAACACTTTTTCTTCTAGTTTTGATCCCAAAACAGAATGCAATATCTATGTAAGTTTTGATACCAAAGAAACTAATATTGATCCTAATTTAGAATTGGATGGACACATTTTTATTTATAGCAATACATTTGGTTCGTTTACTGGAGAAGAAAATCATATTATTTTAAGTGGTACATGGACTAAAAAAGTTGCTGAAATAGCTAACGAAGGTTCGGAATATGGTGGGTTTGGAATCACTAGTGCTAAAAGCATAGATATTTCTAAATTGGTTTTTGCTACACAAGATTTTACTAGTGTTAAAACCTACAACTATTTGTTCACCGCTATTGAACAAAAATCATTATCTGGTGTTTATGTTTATTTACCTACTGTTAGTACAACCCCTACACAAGACTTTTCTAAATTTAAATTAGGAACTGGATGTTTTAGTAACGCAAAAGAAAGTACATATGTATTTGTGGGTTATGAATCGTGTCCTGATTGAATGATGCATACACCTGGTAATTCACAATTCTATGTTTATTCGTTGTAAGTAAAGTAGAAAAATAAACAGATTTGGTTACTTTTTTGAATTACGAATATTTGTACTACGAAAATAGTGTTTTTTGGCGAATAATGTACCAAAACATGAAAAGTACCGAAAATTCATATGTATTTATACATATGTAAAGAAAAAAGGCAATTTTTTTTATATATACTTAAAATCATTATGGCAAATAAAAACTTAAAACTAACCCTAGCAGCATTATTCGGAGGAGTAGCTGCTGTAACAACTGCAACTGCATTAACTCTAACTTCTTGTAATCCAGAAGAAAAAGGATTAAAACTTCACGATGTTAAAAATGTAGAAGCTACCGCTGGTACTGCATTGGCTGCTGATGCTTTTGCTCCTAGTACTTTTTTAGATGGAAAAAAACTAGAATTGCAAACTGGTGATTCGCTTGTTTACTCTTTAGAACAAAAAAACGGCGACGCATTCGGAGCTATTACTGCCGAAGCCTTTAATACTCTTACTGGTTTATCGTTCGATATTAATACTGGTAAAATTACTGGAACTTCAACTTTAGCAGCATCGCTTGCTGAAACAACTTTTAAACTTAAAGTTGTTTATACACCAAAAGATGCTGAACCTGCTCAAGCTCAAACAGCTGATGCACAATTCACTCTTAAAGTTACCGTAGTTGTTGCATAGAACAAACAATCCTTTCGTACGTACAATTATCATTAGATAATTAGTTAAAAATTTCGAGCTTGTAAATTGCAATATCTAAATGGCTTGATGTATATCTGTTGTACAGAACAATACATTCATAAATTTCCCTGCTTGTTTTAACATTTTAACGTTTGTTAAAACATTACAAGAAAAGTAAAAAGCAATTAACAATTTGTCAAGTGGATAAATGCCTAGACTTCAGGAGTTAAGTAGATATTTTAACAAGAATCTTTTATTACTTTACTATGTGTAGTCTTTTAAAAAAACAGAAATACAGTTTGTATAGCAACAGAATGACAACACTATCTGGATTCGTAATAAATAATATCTTTTGTACAGGCAAAATCAAATTCCAAATGTACTCTGGTAAAATGAATCAAAAATTTAAATAATCGAGAAAGTGTTGCTATACAAAAATTTTTGCTGTTTTCGGAAGTAAAATGCAAATTATCTCCTAAAGTCAGAATACTCCAAAAGTGTTACTTCTAAGGGGTATAGTTTATCAAGTATACCCTATCCTTTAAAAGTAACACTTTTCTAAGTAAAAATTGCTAATCTTGCTTTGTCTTTTGAGAAAGTTAAGTTTTTCCAACTTTCAGAACCTAATCTGCCCTAATAACCTATTATAGGTTATGAAGAAATATAATTAAAGCAATAATGAAATTATTCAAAAAAATCAGCTTTATTAAAACTAATGTTCTCTCACTTTTATTTTTGTTCGGTTTTTCAACCATCCTTACTAGTTGTCAAGATTGAACAGTAACATCTAAAAATTTTAATACTGGTCAAGCTCCTTTAAATATTCTTGGTGAAAGTTCATTAACTTCTCTGGAAAATACTGAAGGTTCATCACCAAAATATGATTTAGATGGCGATGACAACAAAAAAGAAGGCGTGTGAGAATTTGAAGATAAAGCCGGAGATTATCCTATCTTCTTTGACAAAAGTACTAGGAGAATATCATGGGGAAAACTACACGCATCCCCATACGAAGGTCTTCCGTACAATTATCGGTTAGAACTTAAGTGAACTCCGGCAGTTGGTGATGGTACAGGTACAATTACAAAAGAAATAACACTAGCTGTATATCCCCAAACTACAAATTCTTCAGTACCCGATGGAACCGAATTAACTTCTTCCGCTAACATAGAGTGGGATGGGTTTAATTATAAAAATGAAGAAACTTATAATTTTAATCCTAATTTTTTAATTGCTCCAGGTTCTTACGATAGCACCGATTATTTAACTTTGAATAATTATACAATTGGCAGCGTTATGCCTTCTTTTACTTTTCTAATTCTTTCTGATAATCCTAAGTTGATGAGATTGAGTGATAATGGAGGAAAATATTATCATCAAACTATATATCTAGGTTCTCTGGATGATACTTTTTTGGGATATGTTAATACATTAGAATTTGAAATTATTCCTGTACCTGGTACGGATGTAAAAGACTGATATCATATTTATTCTAAAACTTCTGGTTATAGTGAAACAAAAACTTCTATTTTTGAAAATGGTGAATGAGTGTCAGAATATACAGGGCATGATGTTACCAAGACTATATTAGAATTGGATAGTGTCTTCAAACCTAACACTAACAACAAAATTAGAGACATAACTACTGTAGGAACATGCGATTCTAGTTTTGATAAAAACAATCCTGTGCCATCTAACAACTTGTTTTCTTTTTTACGTCCGTTCAATACAGCTAGAACAACAGGTCATACACTTACATCAAAACTTTCTGTAAATGGAAAGCCAATAACAAGTGATGATACAAATTATAAAGTTTTAGACTACAAATTTGGTATAAAGAAAAGCTCGATTGTTGTAGGACAAAAATATAATTTTTTATTTGTTGTTGAATACGATGGCAAAACATTTTATAAACAGTTTTCGATGGAAGGTTCTTTAGCTACTGAAATAGCACACTATACCAATAATACAAATTACTATGTTGATGTGGACGATCATCTAGATAACAAGATAACTATCGAACCCACAAAAAACACTGATACAAAATTTCCTAAAGATGTTCTTTTTGATATTCAGCCAGCAAATAGTCAAGCATTAAGCGAAAATAGTAAATTTAGTTTAGTTTACAAACAAACTGATGACGGTAGTGCGTATAGCGAATTATCTTGAACTAGTTTGGAAAACACTACAGCTAATAATAAAATATGAATTTTTGAAATTAGAGTGAAAATACCTTTTTCTGGTATTTTATTTAAAATATGAATTAACTTTTTCAAATCACCTATTAATGCTGTAGCTAGTGGGACATTGGAAGACGGTAAAACTACTGATGGAACTCAAATAATCACCATTAACGGAAATTCGGCAGCAAAAGTAGCAAATCAATCATTCACTGTAAAAACTTCACTTCCAGGTATAAAATTTTTTAGTGCAGCTAGTGGAGGAACCGAAAATAAAACTGACAACTATGGAAAAATATATCTAAGAGGAAAAACTGAAATAGGAAATAAAGATGGGCAACGTAAATTCGCTATTAATATCATCATAAATAATATTTCCCTAAATACTACATATACCGTGACGCCTGGTACTTATTTTTCTTTACCAGTAAACGAAAAATTTTACAAAATGTCTGACATATATAAAGATGGAACAGAAGCAAAACAAATAGGAGGATGAAGTGATGAATTTGTCACCGCTTTAGGAGGAACAAATAGCGAAATAGAAAACTATATAAAGGAAAATGCAGATGGTACATTGGATGAATACGAAATAGGTTCGTATTTAACAGTTAATTTGTCCGGTAAAGATATTGCATGAAATGCAAATTTTACCAATGCTATAGTGTGAAGTAAATTAAATATATATAAGTTAGATCTTTCTAATACTAACTGAATAGTTTGGTCTGCAACCGATTGAAAACTATACTCTGGTTACTATTCTTTTCTTAATGTTACTTCTGACACACTAAGAGAAATTGATTTAGGTAATGCGTGTTTTTACGGAGTAGTAACTGGTTTTCAAAATGGTAAAATTAAAATTACTAGTGGAGGCAATAATTGACAACCATTCTGAAATTTTGATTGGGTAAATACTGGATTTGCAGAAAAAGAAATAAGAGGAATTGATATACAACAATACACCGCATTTCATACATTTGAAGGATGTAAATTTAAAAATTTAGAAAAATTAAATTTAGAAAACACTGATTTTTTTCTAAAAAGTTTGACAAATAATAATGCAGTAAGTGTAATATTAAATATTAAAGGAACGGCTCAGTATATTTACTTAAATGGTTGCCAATTTCATGCCTATTCAGCTTACAACACATTTCTTCAAGCAACTTTTGGTTCACAACAAACCCATACTACATTAAATTTAAAAAATTTAAATTTGTTTACGACATCAAAAGTAACGGGTGAAGACAAAAGTAAAGTTTTGTTCAATGTAAATGCAAGCGGAGCTTCTTTCCCATGCGATGAAATAAAAGATTTTGCATTTAATATAGGCTCGGATATGTTTAAAAAAGCTGTTATTTACACTGATAACTTAAAGTTTGATGATGTTAATTTTACATCAGAAATAGAAGTTGCAAATATTACCGAAAGCAACAAGTTACCAGGTTTGCTTAAATCAGGTGTTGTTTCTTGCAGCCATATGTTTGATTCTGCAGAAATCCATGCACCAAAAATAGAGTTTAAAGATTGTAAGTTTTTCCATAGTTATACTGATGTAAAAGAACAATTCACATCAAGTCCAAAAATCTCTGTTTTAAACTCTGCTTTTACCGGAGCTCAAATAAATGATGTTTCTGAAATATCTATTGATGACACTAATTCTTTTACACGTAACGATGAAAAAATAAATTTTTATGGAAACTTACCTATGGATTTATTTTCTGATGCATTTGCTGCTACACAAAGTACTGGTCTTACAACAATAAATCTTGGTTGCAAGTTAAATTTAAATCTACAAAATGCTGGTACCAAAACAACTTCTACTAGAAAACTTGATGTTTTTTCAGGTATCTTTAGAAACTCTAGTGTTACTTTACCATGCAATATTAATGTAGGATATGGTTCTGGTGATAACGATAACACGGATAATATAACATTAAGTAGTAACTCATATATATACATTTATAATAATGCATTCAATGGTTTTTCTGGTTCTGAAAACCATATCAAATTAGCTGGTACTTGAAACGAAACATTTACTAAATTAGTTAACACTGGAAACAATTACAATTTTTCTATTAAAACTGCCAGAACAATCGATATTTCCCAAATGTGTTTTGCTAAGAGTACTTATGCTAATGTTAGAACATATAAAGGATTATTTGTTGATACTAATGAACAAACATCTAAAACAGGTATTTATGTCTATTTGCCGACTACAAATACAACTCCAGAACAAGATTTTGCTAAATTCAAGCTTGACAATTGTTTTGGTGCTCCAAAAACAGCTTCATATGCATTTATAGGATACAGTCAAAAACCTAATTTCTTGCCCGATTCTTTACCACAAAACTCGAAATATTATCTTTATAGCCATGACTAGTAAAATTTTATGAGCATTTTTGGATTAAAAGATAAATCTTGGTTAAATCTATTTGGCGAATATGCAAAGTGTTTCCCGTTAGAATGAAAGAAACTTGAAGAAATATTGGAGAGCAAAACATTTCTCCCTAACCGAGAAAAAGTGTTCAGATGTTTTAGTTATTTTTCTTTAATAGAAACAAAAATTGTAATTCTTGGACAAGATCCTTATCCTAATAAAGATGATGCATGTGGTTTAGCTTTCTCTGTAGAAAGAAAAACAAAATTACCTAAATCTTTAAAAAATATGTTTGATGAATTAGAAAGAGATTTGGGTATAGTTAAAAAAGATGGTGATTTAGAAGCATGAGCTAAACAAGGAGTATTATTAATCAATTCAATGCTTACCTTTGATTTAGAATTAAAGAAAGGAAATAAAGAGTGAAAAAAATTTACTGATTTTATCCTTTCTAACCTTCCTGATGAAGTATTATTTGTTTGTATGGGAACTAATGCCCATACAGTATGTAGTGGAAAGAAAAACAAAATATTCACTTCTCACCCATCCCCTTTAGGTTTTAAAAAATCTGGTGCAAACTTTATTCCATTTTACAATTCTCATATTTTCTCTAAAATAAACACTTACCTAAAATCTATAAACAAAGATGAAATTAGTTGGTAATAAAATAAAAGTCTATATTTTTAAAAACAAAAAATATCATAAGTATTTAACTAAACTTGGTTTGGAAAATGCAAAGAAAGATGAAAATGGTAAACCATATGTACCAGGAATTCATTTCTCTATCTCTACAGCAAACAAATATAGTTGTATTGCTATTTCTAAGCGCTATCGAGTAGGAATAGATATTTTAGAGAAAAACCAAAAAATTTATCACTACGAAAAAGTTTTGAAAAAATGAGGAATAAAAAAACTTTCGATGAAAAAATTTATTAGATTGTGAACTATCAAAGAAGCAACCATTAAAATTTGATCAAACGAATCTATTAAAAATATCAACAAAGTTGTAGTTAAAAAGAATTTTTGTTTGTATAAAAACCAAAAAATATGTTTTAAAAAAATTCAGAACAAAAAATGTTTTTGTACTTTAGCTTATATTGAATAAAAAACTTAAGTAAATATAGCAACTTTTCTACAAGTATATAAAATATACTTAAGAAAATCAAACTCCTAGAAACACAACCATTTTTAAAGGTATATTTGTTAACCATATTCCTACATAAAAAAACATAACTTTTATACATAAGTATTCTATAATAAATAAAATGAGACTTTTTAAAAAAAATAAGCTCGCTAAAATTAGCGTATTTTCGCTATCATTTCTTTTTGGTTTTTCCACCATACTTACCAGTTGCCAGACATTAACAGAAACATCTAAAAATTTTAGCACCGAACCTGCATCACAAATTATCGGAGAAACAGAGTTAACTTCTTTACCAAATACAGCAGGAACATCTCCGAAATATGATTTAGATGACGGTGATAAAAATGGAACGTGAAATCTTAGTGTTACTTCGCCATCAAGTTATGCAAGTTATTTTTCTTTTAATGCAAACGATAGAAAAATTTCTTGAACTGGATTACCTATTGAAAACTATGTTCTAAAACTTAGCTGGACTGCATCAGGAAGTTCAACACCTAATGCAGAAAAAGTAATCACACTGAAAGTTAATAGCAACAGCGGTGGTTCTACACCAACCCCTTCAGGAACAGAATTAACTTCTTCTGGTAATATACCATGAGATGGTTTTTACAAAAGAACGACAATTCCAGAAGCTAATGAATATAACTATTGTCCTAATTTTTTACTCCCTAGCTCTATTTTTAATGGTACATCATTACCAATTTTAGATAACTTTAGAATTAATAATTTTATGCAAACAAATACTTTTTTGTTGCTAACAACTAATCCTAGCCTTATGAAATTTACTGACAATGGGAATGAATATTATCACAAAAGAATTTTTATAGGAAAAGATCCAAATTATGACTATTTAGATAACTACGCAGATACTACAAATATACGAACAATAGAATTTGAAATCAACCCCACACTAGACTCACAAGATTTTAGCACTTGGTATAATATTTATTTAACAAAAGATTCAGGATACACAAGAACATATATTCTTGAAAAAGGAATGTGAAAATCGAACTATGTGGATACTGATACCGGCTTGTTAACAATAAATAATTTTTTTCAAGATTACGATGTAGTTCGTGACATTACTACAACAGGAGTGTGTAAAGGTTCTCCTTTTGACAGCAACAATCCAGTTCCTTCTAATAACCTTTTTTCTTTTATTCGTCCTATCGCTGAAGAATCCGCATATACCTCTAAACTTTTTGTAAATG
The DNA here is from genome assembly GCA_031281465.1 of Mycoplasmataceae bacterium. Taxonomy (GTDB): domain Bacteria; phylum Bacillota_I; class Bacilli_A; order Mycoplasmatales; family Mycoplasmoidaceae; genus Malacoplasma_A. The sequence goes on from JAITFH010000015.1 coordinate 18,435, forward strand.
GTGTAGAAGTTACTAGTGATTCAGACTACAAAATATCCAATTTTAAATTTGGAATTAAAAAGAGTTCTATAAAGGTGGGATACAAATATAACTTTTTATTCAATATTACATACAAAAGCGTAACATACTATAAAACCATTACCATTGAAGGAAACGAATTATACGAGGTAGATAAATATCAAAACAACACAAATTACTATGTAGATATTGATAAAGTTAAAACAAATAGTATAGTTATAAACCCAACCAATAGTGATATTTATTTACCTAATGATGTTACGTTTCATTTGAATCCAACAAATAGCCAAGCAACCGCAGATAAAAACTCGTTCAACTTAAAGTATAAAATTGAAGAAAATCATACTGTCGGAGAAATTTCTTGGAGTAATTTAGAAAACACTACAGGAAATAATAAAATTTGAACATTTGAATTTAAAATAAAAGCACCATATTCTGGTAAAATATTTAAAATTTTATTTAACTTCTTTTTAATGCCGATGGCAATTTCTGACAATAATAATGACTTAACTGATGGTACGGAAGCTGATGGAAGTCAATATATTGCCTTAACTGCTCGTTCAAGCACTATCGGTGTTGCTAACAAAACATTCACCGTCTCTTCTACTATTCCTGGTATAAAACTTGTTAGTGCTTTAAACGGTGGAACAGAAAACAAAACTGATGGTTCAGGAAGAATATATTTGAAAGGAAAAACTGAGTTGCAAAATTCAGGGAATGTTTCTTATATTATTTCTTTAAGCTTAAACAATTTTACTTTAGACACGACATACGTCATATTACCTGGACAACATCGAACACTACCAATTGATGAAAAAATTTACAAAATGGAGGAGATTCAGTTTGGTGCAGATACTAAATACCAAATTCAAGGATGAAGTGAGGATTTTATCAGTGTGCTTTCTAAAACGGACAGTGAAATAGAAACATACATAATAAATGCTGGTTTAGGTAGTTATAAATTCGGAAATTATTTAGAAGTAAACTTATCAGGTCAATTTTTAGCATGGAATGCTGATTTTAAAAATGCTTTAGTGTGAAGCAAATTGAACATTGATAAGTTAAATTTTCAAGATTCTAATTGGATAGTTTGAAGTAATAGTACCACTAAATTTTATTCTGGGTTTGAATCTTTTAAAGGAGTAACTTCAAATTCCTTAAAAGAAATCGATTTAAGCGGCGCATGTTTTTTTGCTTCGGTAAAAACTCTTACTGGTACTAACAAAAAGTTAACTATAAGCGATACAAAAGAATGAAATGCATATATGAATTACAACTGAACATCTGGTACAACTGAGCATGTTAGAGAATATCAGACTGAGTATCACAGTGCTTACCACACTTTTGATGGATGCAATTTCAAAAATCTAAAAATCTTAAATTTAGGAAAAGCTAATTTCTTTATGCCAGATTTCCTAGATTCAATCGATGGACCTTGAGCTATTAATTTGAGTGATACTAACATAGCTCACTATTATCTCACTTCAGGTACGACTATTAAAATTTTTGGTGCTTCATCAACATTTCTTGGAGCTACTATTGGTAGCGACGAATCATTCGCAACTTTTAGTTTTAAAGAAACGAAGTTTTTTTCTGGTTACAATGATGATAATACAATATCTAATTTTAATGTTAATAGCAATTACAATAGATCGGGACAAAAAAATTATTTAAATATGGAAGTGACAAGCGGAAGTCGAATGTTTTATGGTTCAACGATTTATGCACAAGATTTAACTTTTGATGATGTGAAATTCTATCCATGAATAAATGTTGCTCCTGGAACCAGTGGTGATAATTTTATTTTTGGAGTAAGTGGTGCGAACATTGGAAACGAAATGTTTCAAACAGCAAAAATTCATACTTCGAAAATATGTTTTACAAATTGTATTTTTGCAAGAGATTACTCCATAAATAAAGACAATTCGGTGGCATTAAGTATAAAGGTATTAGATCACAGCTTTGCTTCTAGTACGCTATATGGCGTTTCTGAAATCACTGTTGATGAGACAAACCATTTTACCATAGAAGATAAATCTATGTTTCCTGTATATGGAAAATCAACTCTGAGCTTATTTGATTCTGCATTTGCTAACATTGATAATAAAGGAAAAACTCAAAAAATAAATCTTGAGTGTATATTAAATATGAGAATAAGATCAGGAGAATCTACAATTAAAGGAATCTCAACTATACAAATTTTTCAAAACACTTTTGAAAACTTTGTACCAAATACTGAATGCCATATTTCAATAGGGTGAAATACTAATCCTTCTAATATAGATTACTTGCATTTATCTTCTCTTCAATTAATATTTTTTGATGGTGCATTTGCTAATTTTGGTGGTACAGAAAATTATGTAAAAGTATACGGAGAGTTTGATTATTATGCGGCACAATTAATTGTTGGTACCGGAAAATGAAATCCTGGTTTTGTGGATGTAAAAAGCATTGATCTTTCTAAAATGATATTCGCTGATTACACCTTTACCTCTACGGTAACGTACGATAATCTTTTCGACGGAATAAACACCGACAGAGAATCTAGTTCGGGAACTTATATTTATTTACCGAACCTAAATACAACCAGTAGTCAAAAATTTGATAGATTTAAACTTGGATATTACTGTTTTAATTGAAACCGTAATGATGTTTTTGTTTTTGTCGGTTATTCAAGTCGTCCTATATTTATGCTAGAAGGAGATCCTGCTTGACAGTTTTACAATTATTCTACTTAATGACTAATTAAAAGTCTATAACTATTAGCTATAGATGAGTGTAGATTTTTGCCATATTTACAAAATATTTATAATATTTACAATGAAATTATTTAAAAAAAACAAGTTTGCTAAAATTAGTATATTTTCGCTATCATTTCTCTTTGGTTTTTCTACTATACTTACTGGTTGTCAAACCTGAACACAAACAACTAAAAATTTTAGTAATACAAAATCAGAACATATTTTAGGAGAGGATAACCTAACTTCTTTGCCAAGTACTCCTGGAATATCTCCAAAATATGATTTGGATGGAGATGATAAGAACGGAACATGAGCATTGACATCTAATAAAAACATTGGAAGTTTTACTTTTAGTTCTGAAAGAAAAATTTCTTGAACCGAATTAGCGAAAGGAACATATAACCTAACACTTAGTTGGGAATCAGCAGATAAAACAACAACCTTAACCAAAACGATAACCCTAACGGTTGCTGATAGTGGTGGTTCTACTCCTTCGCCAACTCCATCTGGAAAAGAATTAACAGCTTCTGGGAATGTACCGTGAGATGGTTTTTACAGAGAACAAGATAATAGTACTTACAACTATTGCCCTAACTTTTTATCTCCAAGTAATTTTTATCCTAACAATTTATCAACTTTAAATAATTGAAAAATAGACGACTTTATCGGTACCACACCACAATTTCTATTACTAACTACCAACCCTAATCTTATGAGATTTAGTGATAATGGTAACGAATATTATCACAAAAGAATTTTTGTAAGTGCTGATCCACGTTTAATTCACGAGTGAGATGCTACAAAAATATCTACAATAGATTTTGAAATTGCCCCTGTACCTGGTGCAGATGTAAAATCCTGATATCATATTTATTTGACAAAAGATGAAGGATATACAAGAAGAGAGATATTTGAAAACGGAACATGAGATGAAAAATATGTTGATACTGACACTGGTTTTTTAACAATAAATGACTTTTTTGATGACCCTTGCATAGTTAGAGATGTCACTACGGTGGGTGTATGTAAAGATTCTCCATTTAATCCTAATAACCCAGTTCCTTCTAATAATTTGTTCTCTTTTATTCGTCCTTTCCGTGGTGAAAGTTGCACATATAGTCTCACTGTAAATGGTGTAAAAATAAAAGATTATGACACTAACTATAGTATAAAAAATTACAAATTTGGAATTAAAAAAAGTTCCATACTGGTAGGGTACAAATATAACTTTTTATTCAATATTACATATGGAAATACAACATACTACAAAGTAATTACTATCGAAGGTAGTGAATTATACAAAGTAGATGGTTATCAAAATGATACAAATTACTATATAGATATCGATAAAGTTGAAAACAAATGTGTAGACATAAACCCAGCAAATAGTCAAATTTATATGGCTAACGATGTTACATTTGATTTAACTCCCTCGAATAGTCAAGCAACATTAGAGAGTAATCTTTTTAGTTTAGCTTATAAAACTGCTGATGGTAAAACTGTTGGTGAAATCTCTTGACATGACTTAAGTAACAATACCGGTAATAATAAGATTTGAGTATTTGAATTTAAAATAAAAGTACCATTTTCTAGCAAGATATTTAAAATTATTTTTAATTTCTTTTTATTACCAATATCGTTTGTTACTTCAGACAAAAATTTAATTGATGGTAAAGAAGCTAATGGTACTCAGTTTATTAATCTGAATGTACGTGCTTCCAGTGTTAGTGTAAGTAATAAAACATTTACTGTTTCCTCTTCTATTCCTGGAATAAAACTTATTAGTGCTTTAACTGGTGGAACAGAAAATAAAACAGATAGTTCGGGAAGGATATATTTAAAAGGTAAAACTGACTTACAAAACGAAAGTAATGTTTCTTACATCATCACCATAGCTATTAACAATTTTACTTTAAATATACCGTATACTATCCAACCTGGAAACCAGTGCACACTAGATGTTAATGATAAAATTTATAAGATGTCAAATATCGTTTATAACGGAAACAACAAATCTCAGATTGAAGGATGAAGTGATGATTTTATTAGTGTGCTCTCTAAAACAGATAGTGAAATACAAGCTTATATACGAGGGAATGGAACACCTGGATATGAATTTGGAGATTATTTAAAAGTAAATTTATCTGACAAATTTATCGCATGAAACGCTAATTTTACAAACGCATTAGTATGAAGTAAATTAAATATCAATATATTAGATTTTAGAGATTCTAATTGGATAGTTTGAAGTAGCGATTCTAAGAATTTTTATTCTGGTTATCAATCTTTCAAAGGAGTAACCTCAAACTCTTTAAAAGAAATTAATTTAGAAAATGCTTGCTTTTTTTCTGCAGTAAAGATGATAAATAATGGTAAGCTAAGCATCGAAGCAGAAAACGAGTGAAATGCTTATATGAACCCTAAATGGACATCTGGAAAAGATGAACGAAGTAGAGAACAAATAACTGAATATCATACTGCTTACCATACTTTTGAAGGTTGTAATTTTAAAAATCTAAAAACCCTAAATTTAGAAAAAACTAACTTTTTTTTAAAAGATTTTTCAATCACAGAACCTAAAGCTTGAAACATTATTTTAAATGATAGTGATACGGCTCGTTACAGTTTTGGCTCAGGAACGAAGATTAAGATTTTCGGTGCTTCAGCGACATTTATCAATACTACCTTCGGTAATGAAGAAACGCCTACAAAATTTAATTTTAAAAATATGAAGTTTTTTTCTGGTCATAATGATGAGAATGTGGAAGCTGTCTTTGACATCATTAATAACTATAGCAAATACCCTGATATAAACTATTTAAATATAGAAGTTACTAGCGGAAATCAAATGTTCTATGGGTCAACAATTTATGCAGAAGATTTAACTTTTGAAGACATAAATTTTTACCCATATATAAAATTCACCCCTCATACAACTCTTGCTTATGAATTTGATTTTGGAATAAATGGTGCGAATATTGGTAGTGAAATGTTTAAAACTACAAAAATACATGCGGCAAAGATATTATTTAAAAATTGTGTTTTTGCAAGAATATATACTGCAGATAATAATTTAACACCATTAACTATAAAAATATTAGATCGTGGTTTTGCTTCTAGTACACTATATGGTGTTTGTGAAATTAATATAGACAATACCAATCACTTTACTACAACCCAAAGCCAATGGTTCAAGTTATACAATAAAACGACCCTAAGTTTATTTGAGTATGCATTTGCTGATATTGATAACAAGGGGAAAACTCAAAAAATTAGCATCGACTGTGTATTAAATATAAAATTAGATAAAGCAGCATCTCCTGAATCAAATATAGGAATTCCAATGATAGTAGGAAGGCCAACTGTAGGAATTTTTCAACATACTTTTGAAAATTTTGTACCTAATACCGAATGCCATATTTTAATAGGATGAGATGCTAGTCAATCCAATATTACTATGAATATGTCAGAGTATTTTCCACTTCTATTTTTTGATGGAGCATTTGCTGGTTTTGGAGGCACAGAAAATTATGTAAAAGTATATGGAAAATTTAATCTAGGAATAGCACTTTTACTTGAGGATAACGAAAATTGAAATCTTGGTTTTGTGTGTGTTAAAAGCGTTGACCTTTCTAAAATGATTTTTGCTGATTCGAACTTTGGTAATCAAACAATAGTATACGAAAACCTTTTTTTAAATATAAATTCAGGATTTAATTCCAAGACAGGAACTTATATTTATTTACCTACACAAGATACAACCCCAGAACAAAAGTTTGACAGTTTTGTAATTGCAAATTCTTTTGGTAGAAACTACGATAATGTTTGTGTTTTTGTAGGTTACAGCAGTGAACCGATATGATTCACAGACGCATATTACTATTGACAGTATTACCCTTACAGCATTTGACAACAATAATAGACTATTCCAAACAACATTTAACTAAGTATATAAAATATACTTGGAAATAGTGTTCCAAAAACCCTAACTAATTATTATCCAAACTGCTAGAATATAATTCCCCTATGACAAAGTTTGAAGAATTCTTATTATTTCAGAAAAAAATAAATGCATTTAGATTAGCTTTTTCTACTATTGGGTATGATGCTCTAACGGTAGCTCCAAAAGATGGTACGGAATATCGTGGAGAAGCTTTAAGTATTTTATCTGGAGAATATTACAATTTAGTAAACTCCCCTGAATATATCGAATTAGTCAAAGAACTTAAAGAAGACAAAAACTTATCTTATGAACAAAAAAGAATGATTGATTTAGCTTATCGTGATTTAGTTCAAATTATTAAAGTTCCTAAAGAACTATACACATATTGAACCAAACTTACAAACGATTCTTACCAAGCTTGGCATGATGCTAAAGAAAAATCTAACTATGCTGAGTTCGAACCATTCTTACAAAAAGTATTGGATAATAGTAAGAAAATAGCTGAATATTGTGCTGAGTCAAATGCTGATTTATACGACTACATGTTAGATGTTTATGAACCAGGAATGAGCAAAAAAGACTACGATGAATTCTTTGATATGTATAAAAAAGAAATTATTCCTTTAGTCAAAGAACTTAACAACAATCCTAAACCTAACGATGCATTCTTAAATTTAGATTACGATTTAAACAAACAAAGAGAATTTACACAAGAAATTATGAATTATTTAGGAGCTGATAAAAACAGATTTTACTGTGGAGAAACAGAACATCCGTTTAGTAATCAAATATCAATGGGTGATGTAAGAATTGCTACTAAATATACTTTAAACAATATGATAGATAATGTTTTTAGTGTTATCCATGAATTAGGACACGGATTCTTCCAAGCTTATATTGATCCTAAATACGCTTTCACCCCTATTGAAAATAACATTAGTATGGGATTGCATGAATCACAATCAAGATTTTTAGAGAACTATTTAGCTAGAAGAAAAAGTTTTTGAGTTCCTTTATATCCCAAACTACAAAAACTATTTCCTGAACAACTAAAAGATATTAGTTTGGATGAATTTGTTAAAGCTGTTAATATCGCTAAGCCATCTTTAGTTAGAACAGAAGCTGATGAACTTACCTATGCTATTCATGTAATTATCAGATATGAAATCGAAAAAGATTTATTTTCTGGAAAAATCAAAGATGTTAAAACTTTAAACAAAGTTTGAAACGAGAAATATGCTGAATACTTAGGTTTAACTCCTGGTTCAGATAAAGAAGGAGTATTACAAGATGTTCATTGATCTGATGGAAGTTTTGGATATTTCCCTACTTATGCTTTAGGTTCAGCTTTTGCTGCTCAATTTTATCAACAATTACAAAGTGAGTTAGATGTGGATAAACTATTAGAAGAAGGAAAGTTTCTAACTATTAAAGAATGATTGATTAAAAACATTTATCAAAATGGAATTTTATATCCATCAAAAGAGTTAGTAAAAAAAGTTACTAAAGAAGAATTTAATCCTAAATACTATATTGAACATTTAAAAAATAAATATGCTCCAAACAAAAAATAATGAAGTAATTATTTCCAATAGTGTACTCGCTGAAAGTACACAAAAAAATGCTAAAAAGTTTTTTATTTTGTACAAAACTATTGCTGGTTTAATCGTCACCGCTTTTGTTTTACAAACCGTCGTTCTATTTGTAATGCAGATTAGGAATAATAGTACATTAGCTAACTTTTTGCTGCAAAGTCTTTTTTATACATATCAAACTTCTATCTTTGCATTTGTGTTTGCTCTATGTGTTTTAATTGTACCAAATTTCATTAACAAAAGTAATGAAATAGTAATTTTACTTTTTTCACAGTGTCTGGTAGTAAATCTAGTAACATGAGTAGGAATTAAAACATATCATGGGGATAGCTTAAATATTGTTTCAGAAATTTTGACACATGCCTCATATATGTTTTTTATGAGCATATATTTTATAGCTAAATTGTTTGATGGAAAAAACAAAATTAATCTTAAAAAGTATTTAATATTTTCTTGAATTACACCAGTATTTTTTTATATCTTAGTTATCCCTTTTAATTTTATTCCTTATCCATGAGGTTCGTTTGGTTTAAGTTATAACTATATTACTATCTATGGTTGGTTCACTAATTTCAATCCAGAAAATGGTGGTTCGCTACTTCTCATTTTAGGAATTTTTGTACTGTTAGGAGTACAAATAGGAATTGGTTTGTTTCTAATCGCTGTTTTTAACATTTGTGCTCAAGAAAATAGCGGGTTAAAAAGAAAGAAAATTAGATCAGAAGATATGCTATTTTCTGGAGCATATATTGTCTTTTCTTTTATTCAAACATTTATCTTTCTATATATCCATGTAACTAAAATAGATTTAGTAGCTAGTATATTTAGCTATACATTATTTATTATTGAAACGCTATTTGTTTGTACATTAATATGAAATATTGTAGCAAACTTTATTAGAAAAATACTTAACAAAAACAATGCGATTGTTTTAATCATTTTTATGTATAACCTAATATTCTGAATTTGTTTGTTAACGGATGTTGTTGTTAAAGAACTTTATTTTCCAGTATTCATTTCAATTTATGCAATTCTTTCTTTCTTTGTTGCAATATTTTTGTTTACCTACAATTTTGCCAAATATATGGTTGATGGAAAACATGTAGTTATCGAAATGAACTTTACTGATGTAGAAGAATTGAGTATTGAATTTAAAAAACAAAAACTATTTGAGTTGTTAAAAAAAGCTAAAGAAAAAGGTACAGAGTTTTTGTTTTTAGGAGAACATTTTTTAAATAATATTTATGAACTAAAATGAAACTATGAACAAGACAAAAATATTGCACTAAAAAAGAGCAACAAAATAATTAAAGAAATAAAACTTCTTACATGGAAATTAAATATGGGTGTGGGGTTTGGATATTATGAAAATGATGAAGATAAAATATTTTCATCTTATATGGCAATATACAATGGAAGAACCGTTTGTAACCAGAGAAAAATAAGCTACGAGTGAATGAATGCTACTAAAACTGAAGCAGAAGAAAAATATGGGGTTGGTACAAAAGCTAATTCATTTTATTTAAAGTCAGTTAAAACTAAAATTTCGCTAGGAAATGATGCTGCTTATTTTCCAGATAAGTTTAAGTCAAAAAACGGTTTAGTTATATGTCTTTGTTCAAAAAATAAAAAAGATTTTAGCAAAGAAGAACTAGTGAAAAAATTCACTATTGTAATTGAAAATAGTCAAGGATGTTTATTTTTGAATTCTTGTTTTATTCATGAAAATATTTACGGTGGATATTTGTATTTTAATAATGGGAAAATTGAGAATACCGGTAAAGAAAATTCAGATATTTTAAACTTGGATTTTAATAGTTTGAAAAAATAGCTAATACTTTGGCGAACTAATTTTCAGATTACAATAATTTTATAATAGCTAAATATGGCAAAAGTTGACATTAAAATAGACGAAGAAAACGAAAAAATCAAAAGCATTAAAATTGTATCAATGGAATTTTCTGACGAAGAATTAGCTCGTATGAAAGAAAAAGATTCAAAACCACCGTCTCCTAATGATTTTGTAAAAGGAGGAAAATATTCTTGAACATTATTTAAAAAACGAATCAAAGAATTCCCTTTCATCAAAAAACAGCCAAGATTTAAAAAATATTTTTACACAATAAAAAAAACTACACTCAAAGGTGAAGAATGAACTTATAAATACGAAACAACATTTAGGCAATATAAAAAAATGGGCGATGAACTTATACGATTTATGTCTGACGATGACGGAATTGCAAAAGAGGCAAAAATATTAGGGTGTTATTGAACTTGTGCAAAATTTATTTATCATCCAGAACGTCTCGAACAACATAAAGTGGTTGATTCGAAATGATATAGAACAGATTTATATAAAGATTCTTCTTATGCACCGATGAAATTTATTCCGATGTCCTTTGCGGAAAATAAAAAAAGAAAAAGCATCGATGGTTTATATATTTTTGGAGGAGAAATAATTTTTACTAAATTAATTACAGAAATAGAAAATTATTGTTTAGGACTAACAGATAAAAAACCGGACTTAACAGGCTACATAATTAGAAAATAGAATTTAGACAATATTAGAAAATATGCATTGTTTGTGTGTACACTAATTTTATAACACCATGTCCCAGTCTTTTAGGGATAAACAGGTAGGCCATTATGTAGTAAAAATGTATTACAAAATATAATATCTAAGTGAAATTAGATGTAAAACAAAAAGGAAATAGAAAAATGATTTCTTTTAGATTAAAAGAAGAGAATATTGAATTAATTAAAAGGTGAACTAAAGAAAACAACTCTTCTGAGTCATCGATTATTGATGCTTTAATTGAAAAAGCTAACAACGAGGAGAAGCAACTTTAAAAGTGTTATTACATAAGTCGTAAAACATTTTTTTAACTTTATCTATAAGGGATGTGTTTGACTCTTGTTTCATTCAACAACATAATTGCAAATAGTTTAACAAATACTTTTGCTGTACACCACGATAATCTCGGATGATTTCCTTCATCATTGAATGCAAACTGTTTACAGAATTAATGTTGTAAATTCCTTTTGATTTTCGTTTTAAAGAATGGTTCATTCAGTTTTCTGCTTTAGATTGTTTTATTTCGATTCGAAACATATCAAAAAAAGTTTTATAAGCAGAATCTTTGTCACAAAGCACTAACATTGTTTTCTCGACATCTATTTTGTCGCTAAAGCATTTTTGCATTTTTTCTACCGAGTTTTTACCATAACCGTTAAATACACAAACAACATTGTTGTTTCTATCTACTCCAGTTGTAAAACATAGTTTGTCGCGACTAATCCCGCGTAATGCCTTTTTCTTAGTTTGTTTCATTCCTTTTAAACCTTTAGAAGATTTCTTGAAGTAAGTATCGTCAACTTCAATAATGTCTTGCAACTTAACTTTATCCATTTTTATTCCAATTATTTTGATTAATTTATGTCTTCAATCAAGTATGGTGTTTTTACTAACCTGCAAATTTTCTGCAATGTTTCTTATTGAAACATGAGAAATTGTTTGATTGATAAAACTTGTCCACTTTTCTTTGTCTTTTCAAGTGCCTGAAAAAATTGTTTTTGTTTGATATCCAAATTTCTTTTTGCAATCGCAGCATTCGAACCTTTGTTTCTCATAAACGTTACCGTCTTTACGTATATGAGCTGAACCGCAATGTGGGCAGCAGAAGTACTGTTGTTTGTTTTCTTTCAAAGAATCATACAAGCTTTTATTAGAAGTAGTTTTCTTAGATGTTAACTCTGCGATCAAAATATTCTTTTGTTCTTCATTTAGTGAAGATATTAGTTCTTTTATCTGTTCAAATACCATATTTTTGTTTTATATACATTTTTATTATATTTGTATTACTCAGTTTATCCCTAAAAGATTGGGACATGGTGTTTTATAATAATTAAGTATGGTAGAAAACAATGAAAATTATGTTGTTAAAATCGTAGGTGAGGTAAAAGTCTCTGACGAAGAATTAGCTCGTATGAAAGAAAAAGATTCAAAACCACTGTCTCCTAATGATTTTGTAGAAGGAGGAAAATATTCTTGAGCATTATTCAAAAAACGTATTAAAGAATTCCCTTTTATCAAAAAACAACCAAGATTAAAAAAATATTTTTTACACAAAAATACATAGTAATTAATTGAGAAGAAATAACTGTCAAATGTTGAACAGACTATGCACGCTACAGAAAAAATAAAACTAAATATATGGATGATGCATTCGGAGATTATGAAGAAAAAACCGGAGCAAAATTGTGAGCTGCTTATTGAACATGTCCTAAATATATTTTCCACCCACTTGCGATAGAAAACCAAAAAAGAATTTGTTCAAAATGATGTAGAACTAATTTGTATGATGATTCATCTTATACTCCTTTAACAATCGCTCCGATATCACTTGCAGAAAATGTAAAAAGAAAAAAACTTGATACATGTTATGCTTCGGGTGGTGAGTTTCTTTTGCTTGGTTTTGTTTATTCGATAATATGTTATTGTATGGGGGAAACAGATAAAAAACCAGATTTAACAGGTTACGTGATTAGAAAATAAATCTCACGAATGTCAAATCCACAGAAAATAGGCACTTTATAATAAAGTAAATATGTTACAGGTTAGTATTTGAATAGGTGAAAATGAATGCGATATTAAACCAACGGATGAAACAAAAGTTTCTGACGAAGAGTCTAATACTACGCAAGCGAAAACTGAAAAATTATTACTTCCAAATGATTTTGTAGAAGGAGGAAAATTTTCATTAGCATTATTTAAAAAACGAATCAAAGAATTCTCTTTTATCAAAAAACAACCAAGATTTAGGAAATATTTTTTTATACAAAAAAGAATGCATCTTGACAAAATAAGCACTATTGCTAATGGAAAAGTAATAGATAAATACATAACCGCAAATAAATTTTATAAATCCAAAAAAGACTTGTATATGCGGGAACTATTCGAAGATAACAAAATCGCCAATGGAGCAAAATTATTAGGATGTTATTGAACTTGTGCTAAGTTTATTTATCATCCCGAAACTATCGAAAAACTCAAAAAATATTATTCGGGATGATTCAAAATTAATCTATTCGATGGGTGTTCTTACGAACCACTAGTGTTTCTACCAATAAGTCTTGCAGAAAATGTAAAAAGAAAGAAAATTGATAAATGTTATATTAGCGGAGGTGAATTTGTTCCTAAAGAATTGGCTGCAAAGATTGCGGATTATTGTTTGGGACTAACGGACGAAAAACCAAACTTAACAGGATATGTAATTAGAAAATAAACTAAAGGTTTACAGTTTTAGCTTGTTCTAAAGAAATGTACGAGAATCCGTTATCGTTTGTGTCCGAAAAAATTACTCTAAAAAAGAGTATTTTGTTATAACAGAGTGTCCCTAAATAGGGGGACACTCTGAGTAGTGTTGGAAATTGATATATATTATACGGAGACAAAAATGCTTCAATTAAGAATAATAGATTTGAAGAAAATCAAAAAAATTATCAAATATAAAATCTCCGTTGTATGAAAACGCAGATGATGACATTGACGTTAAAAGAAAAACCGAGTGAACATTCAAAGATATCGAAAACAGAGGAAAGAAGTTGATAGACTATATCTGTGATAAAGTTTTTAAATTTTAAGTTTATTGACTTTTCACGAACTAAAATTTTCAGTCAGTTTTACCGCCTAGGTTATAATATGTAAAATGAAAAAAATCAAAGTATTTTCCCTTGTTTCTGCTAGTATATTTTGTTGCACCACGATAGGCATCTCTCTCTCTCTAAGACATATAAATTTTCTATCATTACAAAATTAGACATAAGTAATGTTTTAGAAAACACTTTATCAACAAACGAGTTCATAACTTTACCTATAGAAAAAACTATCTTGTCAAGATTAGTTTTTAGTGATACATATACCGAAGAAGGACAGCAAAAAGCTTTCAAAGAGGAATTAGAAGTTGCTAATATTAACGAAACTAAATGTCGTGTACAAGTTAAAGAAGGAGCTGTCCTTTTTAATCCTGGCTACATTGATTATTCTTATACCATAACCACTTCTGCTTCCAAACTTGATATAAACACAGCTATTCCAGATTCGATTCTTAATGCTCAACCTTTAGCGATAAATTTTTGAGGAGAAGACTTAGAAGAAGCTAAACAACAAGTAATTAATGCTTATGCTGAGGCATATGGCTTGCCAAGTAAGAACCAACTTCGGGTAACGGCTATAAATTATGATAGTGATAATGTAATTAAGGAAAGAATTGCTACGGTTACGATAGCACCTGTTTCATATGCCAACACTTATAAAGGAACTAAGAATGGTTCTTTTAAATTTAAACCAACCCTAGAAAAAGTAATTCCTAATAGAACAAACATACCCGTAACTGCAGCTTTATACGATGATAATTTATCAGCGGATGCAATCGCTTTCTCGTTACAGACTAACAACACCAACACTTGTTCAGCTTCTTCTGAAATAGAAAACGGGACACAAATAACTTACAACTCTAGTTCTAAAAGTTTTACCGTCGTTGCTAAACCTGATGGTCCGTTTTTAAACGTAGAACAAGTGGAAGGAACAGTTTTTAACGGTTACAAAAGAGTAACTTGAGATTGTCTAAATGTTGAACAAATTGAAGGAAAACAGAATGCATATACACTAAAGCAACCAGGTTTTACAACCGCAGGTGTCCAAAAAATACAAACAGAAGGTTTTGACACATTAGATTTACAGGATATCCCTGATAGGGGAGATAAATATATTGATCAAATAGCACCTTATGCTTTTAGTCCTTCTTATAGTGTAGCCAGTACATATCCTAACGATTTTATGAAACCAGCTATAGGAAGAGCTGATATCAGCAAAGTTAGGACAAACTGATCCGTTGGATGTTTAAAATATTTGAGGTTTCCAGATACATTATCTTTAGCAGATAATGATGTTTTCAGAGAAATATATTGTTTCAAAGAAATTTATATTCCGAATTGAAGTCCTGAAAAACTTTCTACAGTATTTGGGATAATGCTAAACAAAGCAAATATGTTAGCAAGTATGCAAGGAATAGAATCTTTAAGAATTCCTGCTGGTTTTCCTATGTTTCTCCAAGATATATGTACTGGTTCGGTTTTAACTTCAAACTGATGATCTAATGATTTGAAAAACATTACACTTGGAAACTCGTACACGAACGATGAAGGCGAAACTGTGACACAAAACTTTAAGATAGCTAATTACTATGATTCTCAAAAAAAATTAATAGGTCAAGCTGCGGTACCTAAACAAAAGTTAAACAGTGTGTTTGGAAATTACACTTTAAATTCATCAGGTGCTCATTGCTACAACTGAGTACCTTTAGCTAATTGAGGATATTTTAAAATAGACGAACCTGAAGAAGGTGATGCTATAACACCAAATGTTCTAAGCGGATATGCTTCTTATAATCGAGAACTTGATGCACTAGATTTGCCGTCAAACATCAAATACATAAGATATTATGCAATGAAGTTAAAATCACAATACACTTTAGAAACCCCTGCTGATTATGTGTATGCTTTAATTTTGAGAAGCGATACTGTTGTGCAGTCTATAACAGAGAAAGATAACACTGATGCTACAGGCACGAATCCAGAGAAAAACTATGGCTTTCAAGTTCTCGATTGTTCTAACTATATCAAAATATATGTTCCAGATAGCCTGGTTGATAGTTACAAAGCTGACCCTGGTTGGAAAAATGGAACACATGACAATGAAAACAATAAAGTAGCGGATAAAATATTCCCCATCAGTCAACTTCCTAATTGCTATAAAGGTGTAACTGTAGAATACGAAGAAGTTCTTTAATTCCTAAAATTTGTTATTCTCAATGTAATTAAAAATTTCAGTGATAAAAACTCTTTCTTGAGTCATAGTGTCTCTATTTCTAATAGTTACCTTTTGATCGTTAGCTGTTTCGAAATCAACAGTTATACAGAAAGGTGTACCGATAGCATCTTGACGACGGTATCTTTTTCCTATACTACCAGATTCATCATAAGTAGCACTAATTCCTTTGTCAAGAATGCTTAAGTATATTTCGTTTGCTTCTTTTTGTAATTTGTTACTTAAAGGAAGAACACAAATTTTGTACGGAGCTAAATCGTAGTTTAAGTGGAATACTTCCCTACTTTCTCCATCAGCTAATTCTTGGATTTCAATTTTATCTACACATATAGCATAGAATAATCTATCACAACCAACAGATGGTTCGATAACCTCGGGAACTATTTTTTTACCATCTGGTTCAAGATAAAATAATTCTTTTCCAGATTCTTTGATGTGAGAAGATAAGTCATGTGTTCCACGGTGAGCAATACCTCATAATTCACTAAAACCATGTGGGTAGTTATAGTAAATATCTACAGTTCTTTTTGAATAGTGAGACAATTCATCTTTAGGGATTTCTTTTGGACGGAAGTTTTCTGGATTAAGGTTGATTTTGTTAAGTAAGAAGTTTGTTACTTTTTTTAATCAAATTTCAAAATCATCCATAGAAGTTTCTGGATAAGTAAAGTATTCGATTTCCATTTGTTCAAATTCACGAGTTCTAAAAATGAAGTTTCCTGGAGTAATTTCATTTCTAAAAGATTTACCAATTTGACAAACAGCAAACGGTAATTTTTGACGAGTTGCACGGTGGATTAACATAAAGTCAGCAAAGATTGGTTGGCATGTTTCTGGACGTAAATAAACAGTATTTAAATCACCTTCAGTTACACCAATAAAAGTTTTAAACATTAAGTTAAATTTACGAATGTTAGTTCAATTTTCTTTTCCACAATTTGGACATTTAATATGATAATCGGCAATAACTTTTTCTAGTTTATCAAAACTCGAAGCTTCACTAACATCAGCATCAGGTGCGAATTCTTCAATTAATTTATCTGCTCTAAATCTTTGGTGACAATCTTTACAATCAATTAGTGGATCACTAAAGTTAGCCAAATGTCCACTAGCTTTATACATTCTTGGGTTATTAATAATAGCAGAATCTAAACCTACAGAGTTGGGAACTTTAGTAACAAACTCTTTTCACCATAAAGCTTTAAGATTGTTTTTTAAAAGTACACCTACTGGTCCAAAATCTCAAGCATTAGCTAAACCACCGTAGATTTCACTATCAGGAAAAACGAACCCGTAGTTTTTCAGGTAATTTACGATATTTTCTTGTGTTAATTTTTTGCTCTCGCTCATAATTTCTGTTTAACTATACTAGTTACTTATGTTATATCCCGGTTTGTTTTGGTTGGAAATATTGTGGAAAAACGATAATTTAGCACCTAATATTAGCTAAAATTTTAATCCGATATAATTAAAATAACAATGAACTTAATCAAAGATTATAAAAACTTTTTCTTTGAGATAAACCTATTTAATTCTGAGCAAATAAGTGAGTTCCAAGATGTGGAATTTGCAGTAGAAAACTCTGGTGGAAAGGTGAAACTATTTTTATATTTTTCTGATGTATTTCCAAAAAAATTGTTTGATGTATTATTAAATAATACATCAAATGTAGTAGAAGGAATTGAGATAAAGTTTGTATACCAAAACTTCACTAACAAAGAAAATTTAATTAATTATTTTAACTTCCCTCAGTTAGCTAAAATCAAATCAATAGAAGGTGGAATCCTAACCCTAAATGGACCAGAAAGTATTGCTGACGAAATATATGCTAACATACCAAAATATCTTGTAATTTCTAAACAATATGGTTTCCCACTAGCTGATATTATGTTTGTAAGCAGTGAACAAGAAGTTACTGCTAAACAAAAAGCTGATGCATACAATTTTCTTTTAAACAAACCTGAACGAAAATATACTCCTCCTGCTCCTGGACAAAAACAATATACTCGAACCCCTAAAGAATCACCACTTAAAAAAATAAAAGAAATTAAAGAAGAATGTACAGCAACAATTGTTGGACAAATTGTTAGTGTAGAAGAGAAAAAAACTAAAACTGGAAAAGTAATATATACCGTTAGTGTAACCGATTATGAAGATGCTATAACTTTTATTTATTTCCACGAACAAGACAGTGAAGCTGATAACGAATTACTTGGTAATTTAAAAAAAGGAAACTGAGTGGAAGTTAACGCATCTTATAAAAAAAATAAGTATTCTAACGACGAACTTCAAGGAACTATTAGAACTGTTAAGTCTGTCCCTATCCCTGCTCAGTTTATAAGAACTGATGATGCAGAGAAATCTCGAATAGAATTATTGTGTCATACAAAATTTACTGCTTTCGATGGAGTTTGTTCGGCTGGTGAAGCTATAGCTCGTAGTTTAGCTTTTAAACATCCAGGAATAGGGTTTTGTGATAGGGGAAATGCGCAAGGTTTTCCCTCTATAGCGATGGCTAATAAAAACCAAAAAATATTCTATGGTTCAGAACTAAATATTATTTCTAAAAAAATTCCGATTGTACAAAATTTAGAGAACGAGTTAAGTAAAAGAAAAATTGACAATGTGTCTTATGTTGTATTCGATTTGGAAACAACCGGACTAAATAATGAGTATGACGAGATTACCGAATTTGGAGGGGTTAAAATTACTAATGGTACAATCCAAAAAACAGAGAACTTCGATATATTCATTAAACCAAAACAACGTTTAAGAGATTTCATCGTTGCAAAAACCCATATTACTAACGAAATGCTAGAAGCACAAGGAGTAGAATTTGAAGAAGCTGCTAAAAAAATATTAGACTACATAGGAAATAGTGTGCTTATCGCTCACAACGGACGTTCATTTGACTTCCGTTTTCTAAATAAAAAACTGGTTAAACTAGGTTACCCACCATTAAAAAACATTTGTATCGATTCACTAGAAGTTTCAAGAAGTATTAATCCTGATATGACTAGACATAATTTAGGAGCATTATGTAAAGCTAACCAAATTAAGTATGATGCTGATTCTGCTCACCGTGCAGACTTTGATGCTGATGTATTAGCTCAGGTATGGCTTTTATTCATTAATAAAATGAAAAGTGAAGGAATAGAAACGATTGAAGATATTAATGAAAAGTTACAAAACTATACACTACGTCGAAGACAATTTGCTTCATACATTAATGTTTATGCAAAAAACCAAAAAGGATTAAAAGATTTGTATAAACTTATCAGTCTAGCTTCTACTGAACAACTAAATGGTGAAACACCTACTATTTACTACGAGCAACTAAATGATTTTAGAGAAAATATTATCATTTGTTCCAACCCTTTTGAAGGAGAAATATGGGATGCGGGTTTAAATGACACGGATGAGAATTTAGCTAAAATAATGGAAAAATATGATTATATTTTTGTAGCTCCTGCTTCAAGTGTTATGCATGAAGTAGTAAAACAAAACATAACTATGGAAAATGTTAAGGTAACTATTAAGAGAATTGTAGATATAGCTAAAGCTAATAATAAAAAAGTATGTGCTGTAAGCGACGCTTATTACTTAGATGAGTGAGAAAAAATCGCTCATCGAATATTTATCTATAACAAGCTAGTTGGTGGTGGAATGCATCGTTTCTATGCGAAAGATAACCCAGAAGAAATTGTACCAGTTAGGTATTATCGAAATACTCAAGAAATGAAAAACGAATTTGAGTTTTTAGGAGATGAAAAATTAATCAATGAAATAGTTGTAGAAAACACTCACGATTTTTCTTCATATATTGATGGAGATATTAAGATATTAAAAAAAGGTTTGTTTACGCCAAAAATTCCAGATGTAGAAATTAAATTCCGTGAGCTGTGTTATCAAAATTTAAAATTAATTTATGGAGAAAAACCTAACCCATTAATTTCTGAACGTTTAGATACAGAATTAGATATGATTATTTCCAAAGAGTATGCAGTTATTTATTGGATATCACACGAGTTAATAAAAAAATCAAATGAAGATGGGTATGTTGTTGGTTCACGTGGAAGTGTCGGTTCTTCTTTAGCAGCTTTCTTTTCTGGCGTGTCAGAAGTTAACCCTTTACCAGCTCACTATATTTGCAATCATTGCAAACACCATGAGTTTCCCGAATACTTGTATGATGGGTTTGATTTACCAACTAAAATTTGTCCAGTGTGTGGTAAAAAAATGCGTTCAGATGGACACAATATCCCGTTTGTTACCTTCCTAGGAACAAAAGGAGCAGAAAAAGTTCCTGATATCGATATGAATTTTTCCGGTGAGTATCAGCCTAAAGCACATAAGTTTATTCACGACTGGTTTGGAAAAGACTATGCTTTTAAAGCAGGAACAATATTAACAATTGCTGAAAAAACAGCTTACGGAATGATTAAGAAATATTATGAGATAGCTAAACCTGGGGTGGAACCTTCTGGTTCATTATGCACTTGGCTAGAACAAAAATTAGTTGATGGTAAAAGAACAACAGGACAACATGCTGGAGGTATGATTGTTGTTCCTAAAGAATACGATATAACTGATTTCTGTCCATATTCATATCCTCCTGATGATACATCAGGATGATATACTACCCATTTCGATTTCCACGTTATTCATGACAATGTGTTAAAGTTTGATATTTTGGGACACGATTATCCAACCATATTAAATGAAATGGAAAAACTGAGTGGAGTAAGCCATAATGAAATTAACTATAATGATCCAAAAGTTGTTTCTTTATTTATCGAAAATGCTGCTTTAGAGACTTTACAAATTTCTAAAGAACAACTAAATGGTGAAACCCTTGGAACATTCGCTATCCCTGAATGTTCAACAGAATTTACTTTGCAAATGATTAAAGATGCTAAACCAAGAAGTTTTGATGATTTAATTAGGATTTCTGGATTAAGTCATGGAACAGATGTGTGAATAGGGAATGCTAAAGAGTTAATTGCTAAACAAAACTTAAAACTATCCGATGTAGTATGTTGTCGTGAGGATATGTTACTTTACTTCCAATCAAAAGGTATAGATGAAGCACTAAGTTTTAATGTAGCAGAGAGTGTACGTAAGGGTAAAGGAATAAAACCTGAATTATGTGAAAAGTTATTAGCTAATGGTGTTCCGGATTGGTATATTGAGTCTTGTCAAAAAATTAAGTATTTATTCCCGAAAGCTCATGCCACTGCTTATATGACAGCATCTTTTGTTTGTTGCTGATACAAAATTTACTATCCCTTAGCTTTCTATTCAGCATACTTTACTATCAAACCAGAGTATTTTGATATTAAAACAGTATTGGCTGGACCTGAAGCTATTAAAGAAAAAATTAAAGATATTAAGAGACGTCGTTCATCTGGTGAAGCAATAACTAAAAAAGAAGAAGATATGATTGATGATGTTTATAAAATTAGTTTAGAATGTTATGCCAGAGGAATAATATTTAAGAATGTAGATTTAGCTAAATCAGATGCGAAAAAATTTATTATTGAAGGCAATACTTTAATCATTCCTTTTTCCAAAATAGATGGATTGGGAGAAACTGTGGCTAGGTCGATTGTTGAAGCTAGAAAAGTTTCACCTTTTAAAAATATTGAAGACTTTAAAGCAAGAACTAAAATTAATAAAAAAACACTATTAGAATTAACCGAATTAGGTGCTTTAGATAATATGGATGAAAACGACCAAATTAGCTTAACTAACTTTTTTAATTAGTTTGCTTTAAGAAAACTTAATTGTTGTGCTAATCAAGTTTGATCGTTTTTAGTCATCTTAGGACTTTTTCCTTTAACTACATGTTCTTCGTACCAGTTTTTAGCATAAGCAATGTACTGAACAAAACCTTCGTAGTCTTTAATAGAAAAATCAACCATTCTAACTTCGTGATTCTTTTCTTCTCATCCTTCTGGATTAGCATAGTCTTCAAGATTTAAAAAACTAATGACAAACACACCGTTTTTTGCATTACGTAGGTATAAGTATAAGCTTAATTGGAATTGGTATTCAACTGGAACAATAACATTATCTTCTTTGTCTATTCATTCACTTCTTTTGACACCTTCACCATTAGTAGTTACTTTTGGCAATCCAGAGCTGTCTAAATTTAAACTTAGTTCACCATTTTTAGTAGTTCAAGAAAATTTATCTATAGAACTAGTTTTAATTTCTACCATGGGAAAATTTTCTTCATAAGTAAAAGTTCTTCCATCATCAGTAGGTTCAGCATCAGGAATTCCTCCAAATACTGGATTATCCCTAAAAGCATCGTATTTTATTTCTTTAGGATCATAACAAAAATATTTGTGGTTTAATAACTTAGGGAGAATTTTTTGAATTTTAGTTTCTACTACTTGACCGGTTTTAGTAATGATGGGATCAGCAACAGATTTATACAAACCAACCATACTCATTCAAATTTGGAAAGGAGAGTTATAGTGATTAAATCCAAGGACACCTGAGAAAGATGTTCCAGTTATCTTTTTAAACGCTCATTTCTTTTCTTTGATGTATTCTGGTTTTAGTGTTATTGTGTCATCATCAACCGTAAAGAAGGCGTCGGCTTGTGGAATTAATGGCATTTTATCTACGAGTTGCTAAGAATATTCTGATAAGAACTCAGATTAAACCAATTAAGTCTATTAAAAGTTTGTAACCAAAGATTAATGAATATCTAAAAGAAAGTTCACTATTAATAAATGCTTCAGATTTTTTAATAGAGCTGAAATCGAAAGCGATGTAAAGAATGAACAAAATACCTTCAAAACCAAAAATTAAAAATAAGAATGCATTTGAATTTAAAGCGTCTAAAATAGCACCATTACCAACTGCAGCAGCAACTATCACAACAATGAAAGTAATAAGCATTATCACAATATAAGCGATAGTAGCAATAAGAATGAATTTTCCTAAACCAATAGTAGCTTTTTTAGATAACATAGTTCCAATAATTCCGGTAATAGCAAATATTAAACCACCAGCTAAGAATAATAACATTACATCTCTCATAATTTCGCTTGCTTCCGTAGATAAACCTATTGCAAAAAATAAAATTCCAAAACCAATACCTTCAGCTACACTATAGAATACAATAGTAGTAATAATGGTTCCAATTCTTACAGTATTAATCTTTGCTCATACTACCATTGACATAATAAAAGAAACAATAATTAGCACTGCAGCAACTGCATACAAAATAATAATCGTAGTACCAGCTGAATCAGCAGAAAGATCTAAAACATTATTTAAAATAAAATATAAGATTCAAGAAAAAGCAAAAATTGCTAAAAAACAAACTCCGGCAACAATTAGACTTCTACTTAATAAGCTTGATCTTTTTTGGGTAAGAATTTGCCCTTCTACGCCTACAGGTTTAACAACTTGTTCTGGAGAATTTGAGTTTGAAATCGGTTGAATTGGACTCATAATAATAAAAACATTATAACCCGTAATTGTGATTTTAGTCTGTTAAGGATAGCTTAGTAAGTCTAACAATTTTGTGAATGTTTTTCCCACAAAAACTTATCTTAAGATTTAAGTTTGTTGAGCTCAATAACTCTTTCGAGTTTCTCGCTAGTTTCGTTAACCTTAGCTTCAATTCTAGCATTAAACTCAGCTTGTTGTTTATTAACCACTTTTTGCTCAACTATAAACTCTTTCACTTCAGAATTAAATTTTTTCTGTTCAGTATTAACCGCTTTTTGTTCAACTATAAACTCTTTCACTTCAGAGTTAAATTTTTTCTGTTCAACATTAACTGCTCGTTGTTCATCAATAAACTTTAAGAGTATATCTTTGAGACTTTCGTCCCCACCTTTACCTTTTACTGGTACCTTTTCCATTTCTCTGAATTTGATTATATTCCCGTTATTTTCCGCAGGGTGTTGTGTAACTTTACCAATTACATCATACAATCTAATTTTTCCCATATTTTTTATCTCCTATTGTGTTTGTTGTTTTGTGTTTATAGAATTTATAAAAATTCATTTTTGACCTCCAATAGTATATATTACCGCGTTTTTGGTCATTTACTTAAAAAATTTCAATTTTACAACCGAAAAAAAATTTTTTCGTTAAAGCAAAAAATGGAGGTCTTTAAAATACCCCAGGTTCCAAAAAAGGTAGTTTTATCCACTCAGTTTGGTTGATTTTTATAGTATTTATTAAACTCACTAAATCTATCTAAATTTCCACCAGGTTTAGCTAAAAGTTATAATTAGTACATGTTCACTAATAAAACTCTAATTGAGGCTTTGCTTTTTATAAATGGAGACGAAGGAGTAGCGATAAGCGACATTAAAAAAATACTTAATGTTGAAACCGATGAAATCAAAGCTGTTGTTACTGAATTGCAAAAAAAATATATTGATGATGAAGAAAGTCCTTATACAATAAAGTTTTTTGGTTCAAAGTATTTTTTATTAACCAAACCGGAAATTAAACAATTAATTACTGAAAAAACTAACACAATGAATAAAAGAGTTAACGCTCTTTCTACCGCTCTAATAGAAAACCTAGCTATTATTGCTTACACCCCAGATTGTACTTCAAGCAAAATAGCTTTTATTAGAAACAATGATCCTACCCCACAGTTAAAAAAATTATTGTCTCTTGGTTTGATTACCATTACTGGACAAGGTACTGGTCCTGGTACACCTAATCTATATGCTGTAACTCCTAAATTTCACAATTTGTTGGGAATAAAGAATAATAGTCAATTGCCAAAAGTTGATTTCACTAAAATTATTGAAGAAAACGAAATCAATTTATTCCATGATTTAGAAGAGGAGCAATAATATGGCTATTAAACCAAAAGGTATGAATAAACCGACTTCGCTTGCAGCAACTAAGAAAAATAAAAAACCTACTTCGCTTGCTGCAACCAAATCTGGTGAACAATATAAAAATATTAAAAGTATTAGGGATGCAAAAAGCGCTCCCTTAACTCTAAAAAAAATTGCAAAAACTATTATCGCTGAAGGAGCTATTGCTAACCGCGGAGATGATGGAAGTTTAGAAACTGGTTTTGAAAAGAACCCTACTGTTGATTCTAAGAAAGAAATTACCCCAGATATTTTTAAAAAAGATGCTTTAAAAAACAAAGACCTTTTTTCTTTAAAAGCGACTGAAGCACAGAAAGAGTCTTTTTACCAAACAAAAAAAGTTGATGAATCAAAATCCAAAACACTAAATGGAATGTATTCAAGAACAGGTGCTAAACCAGCTGAATTCACAAAAGACATTTTCTCTAAAAAGAACTCTTAGAGGAACATTTAACAAATAAAATAGGTTCAAAAAGATTGGATATTTCGGACTGTGAGTCATTTTAAAAACCTCCATTTTTCGCTTCAAAGAAAAATTTTTTTCTTGCAACTTAATATATTACATATATTACTTTCCATTTTTAAAAAATTTTTTAAGTAAATGGCCAAAAACGCGGTAATATATACTATTGGAGGTCAAAAATGAAATTTAAGTTATTTAAAATAAAATCAAAAATTACCCTAGTACCCACTAAAGACAACGGGTATATAATGGCAAACGAAGAATTGGAGAAAGAGTTAATGAAAGGTAAAGGTGGAGGTGGCGGAGACGGAAGTCTTAAAGATATACTCTTAAAGTTTATTGATGAACAACGAGCAGTTAATGTTGAACAGAAAAAATTTAATTCTGAAGTGAAAGAGTTTATGGGTGATCAAAAAAAATTCAACTATGAAGTAAAAGAGTTTATAGTTGAGCAAAAAGTGGTTAATAAACAACAAGCTGAGTTTAACACTAGAATTGAAGCTAAGGTTAACGAAACTAGTGAGAAACTTGAAAATGTTATCAAGCTTAACAAACTTAAAGCTTAAGAATAACACTTCAAATTTAGATTTTCGGTGTTATTAAAACAAGTCTTTCTGTAATTGCATATAGGAGCAAAACCATTGTTAAATACAACCGATATAGCCACCAAATATTATGCTTAGTATACTAAGATATAATGGTGAATATATGATTAAGGCTGTTTTGTTTGATGTTGGCGGAACACTTTTTGATAGTAAAAGCAAAGATAAAAAAAAGCACGCAGCAAAAGAGTTTTTAAACTATTTAATACTACATGGAATTAATTTAAAAATTACTCCAGATGAATTTATAAAACTATATAAAAAAGGTTCAAAAGCATTTAAATCTCACTCCACTCAAAATGGAAATTTCGATGTACAACCATATGATTTGTTTGTTAAGTGAGTTTTTGCAGACAAAAAGTTAACTGAACAACAATTAAAAACATTAAAAATTATTGCTAACAACGCTTTAAATATCTATAAAATTAATGCTGGAGGAAGTTTAAAGAAAAATCTCCAAGCATCTCTAAAAAGACTAAGATTAATGAAAATAAAAATGGGAATTATTTCTAACACCGACAGTCTTAATTATGTAACTCTAAGATTAATTAAGTCTGGTATATATAAATACTTTGAACCAAACTGTATATATTTATCCGCTGTATCTCAAACCCGTAAACCCGATCCAGATATTTTCTTAGAAGCATGTCGTGATTTACACGCATTACCTTCTGAAACTGTATATATTGGAGATACAATAAGCCGTGATGTAGTTGGCTCTAGAAATGCTAACTTTTTAGCTTCTATCCGAGTAGATAATGAAAGAATTAAGTCAAGTGATGTAAAGTTAAAAATTCAAGAAGAGATTGATACTAAATATGTAATCCGTAGTGTGTCACAAATTCCAGCAATGATTAAACAAATAGAATTAGAAAATGGAAAAAAACCAAGAAAGTTTTTAACTATTAAAAAAACCAAATAATTATTTTTGGTATTTACTACTAATTTCTTGAACTACTTGAAAAGCTTGAGTAATAATTTTGTCCATATCTAAATATTTGTAGGTTCCAATTCTTCCTGCAAAATAAATATTAGGGCATTTTTCTTTTATTTCAGTAGCATATTTATTGTATAGTGCTTCCGAAGCAGAAAGTGGATATAACGGTAGATTTGTACCGTCATAATGACAAGGTTGTTCGTAAACTACAAATTCTTTCTCAGTAGGGTTTACTTTGTTGTAGTAGATATTGAAATTATTTTTTCTAGTAATTGTAGGATGTGCTGGTAAATTAACTACTGCTGTTTCATATTCTCATGTTTCTTCTTTGGTTTCAAACTTCATACTACGGTAAGGAAGTTTTCCATATTTGTAATCTAATATTGCATCAACCGAACCTGTGTAAACAACAACATTATCTTCGCTTAGTGATAACACTTGTTCAGTGATGTCTGAATTAAAGTTTATCTTAATATCTTTGCTCATGTTTTTAAACAAATCCTCGTAACTTTTTTCTGGTACACTAACATATTTCTCTCAAGGAAAATAGTTTTTTTCATCCGTAGATAATAATTTGATACGATTAATGATAGAAGTATCAATTTTATCTACAGGTAAGTCTCACATCTTTTGGCTGTAATTAACAAAATTGTTATTTCATATTCATTCGCCAAGAGTTTTATCAAGTTCTATTAGTTGTTGTAAAGTAATTATTCTAGGTAAAGTTGTTAGTTTTTCTAAAATTGGTGAAGCATCAATGTTTAGATGTTTACAAATAGTTTTGATGGAAGTGGAGTTAATAGGAAATTCGTATTCGATACCATCAACAGAAACTTTAATGTAACATTCAATGGGTTTCATTTTTTCATATTTATTAACAAAGTTCCATACTTCTTCGTTTGAGGTGTGGAAAAAATGTGGACCATATGTGTGAACTACTTTTCCATCAATAACTTGATCTAAACATCCACCGCCTATAACATCTTTTTTCTCGTAGATTTCTACATCAAATCCTTTATCCTTTAATAATCTAGCAACGGTTAAACCGCTTAATCCTGCTCCAACAATCTTAACTTTCATGTATGAAAGCATTATATATGTATAGGTAAAACTACGTTTAAAATATAGGTTTAAAGTTTCGCAGTTATTTTTTCGCATTTACAGTTGTAAAATGCTATAAAAAGTTTGCAAGTAAAGTTGCTATATAGCTATAAAAAGATAGCTTTAAAACAAACTAAATCAACTTAACCGGAAAGAAAACCTTTTTATCATTAACAATCATTTTCTCTCCGTTACAAATTAGCAAAGAATATTCTATTTTATCTTCTAAAGATTTTAACAAACTAAAGTTTTTGAACATCGAAAAAGAAAGAGAACTAGTTTTTTTAATTTCTATAGGGTATAGTTTAAAATTACTCTCGATAATCAAATCTATTTCTTTAAGTGCGTAATTATCCTTAACTTCTAAAGATAAACTTTGTTTACTACGGATTCAGTACATGTACATGTCTTTGTTTAAACCATTATTTAAGAAAGATTTAGTGATTTCATTAACAACATAAGTTTCGTAAAAACTTCCAGCAAGATAACTAGTTTCAAGTGCTTCTTTAGTAGGAATGTTAGATAAATATGCTGCTAATCCAGTGTCAGCGAAATAAATTTTTTGTCTTTTTATGATTCTATTTATCAAATTATTATTAAATGGTTGAATCGTATAAACTAAACCGGTTTGTTTTAAAACATTAAATCATTTTTCTGCTGTTTCTATACGAATGTCGTTATCTTTAGCCAGTTCACTAATTATTAATTCTTGTCCAGTTCGTACTGCGACAGTGGAAATAAAACGTTTAAATTTTATGGTATCTTTTATATCAACGATTTCTTTTACATCTTTCTCAATATAAGTAACAACATAACTTGCATAATATCTTTCTCGGTTGAGGTTTTTGTTTGCAACAACTTCTGGAAAAAAACCTCGAAAGATATTGTAAAAAACATCCCTAGAATCTAAAGGTTGAGTGTTCTTTTTCTTTAAAAATTCTTCATTTGGAATAAAAGGTAATTCGTCTTGGTTGTTAATTTCGCTTTCTGAAAGAGGAGACATTTCTATTACCGAAACTATTCCAGCTAATGATTCTTTTGTACCTTTCATAACGTTAATTTTCTGACTTCCTGTAAGAAAATACATCCCACAACTTTTTTCTTTATTGGTTAGTCTTTGTTTGTCTACAACAACTTTTATTTGGTTAAATAAACCTGGAGCTTCTTGTATTTCGTCAATAATAATGGGAAATTTATAGTTATTAAGAAAACCTATTGGATCAGAATTAGCAAACTCTTTTAAGTTTAAATCTTTTAAGTTTATATGTTCGTTAGCTAAGATATCTCCATCCTCTTTTAAAACGTGTAAAAGAGTAGATTTTCCTACTTGCCTGGCACCAGTTAAAATTACAACCGGAAAGTTTTTAGCATCATCTATAATAGTTTTCTTCAAAGTTCTACTAAGCACAAAAAGATGATATGCTTTTTCTACTAGTCGAATAGTAAAAAAAGCATAAATTATGATTTGTTTGTTTTAAAACCTATAAGTTATGAGGTATGCTACTGCTGACATAGTTCAAGGCTATTTCAGGAAGTAAAACGGTTAAAAAAGCGCTATTTTTGTCCTATTAACTCAAAATTTCCCACTATCAGCAATACATTATTTATTGCTGTAAAACTGGAAAGTAAATTAGATTAATAAATTTTTATTAGGCAGTATAATTTCGGCATTAAAAGGATAAAACTATGCAAGAAATAAAAATTTATAAATGTGAAAAATGTGGGAAAATTGTTATAGAGTTACAAACAAGTTCAGCAAGCGTAGTATGTTGCGGAGAGAAAATGAAAAAATTCTGTGTTAATACTAATAATGGTAGTACTGAGAAACATGTACCTTGTATTGTGTCCGAAAAACAAAATGCTATCACTATGCAAGTTGGGGAAATAAAACACGATATGTCTGAAGCTCATTTTATTAATTGAATAGGTGCATTCAATGAAAACGAGTGGATAATAAAATGATTAAAACCAAACAATCAACCTGAAGCTACTTTCTTAAATTTAAATAAAGAAACAGAAATATATGAGATGTGTAATATACATGGACTATGAAAAGTTAAAATTAATTAATAACTAGATTTAAAAAATTTTACCTCAGTATTTGCTGCTCTCAAAATGTAAAAAATCAACCATTAACTAAGTTAAAAAAATATCTTACTAATTTTTCCAAACAATATATAATAACCTCATTAAAAGAGGAAAAAATGGCAAAAGAAAAATTCAACCGTAGCAAACCACACGTAAACATTGGAACAATAGGACATATTGACCATGGTAAAACAACATTAACTGCAGCAATCTGTACTTATTTATCTAAACAAGGATTAGCTGAAGCAAAAAAATATGACCAAATTGATGCCCACCCAGAAGAAAAAGCTCGTGGAATTACAATTAACACAGCTCACGTTGAATATGAGACTGCTGCTCGTCACTATGCTCACGTTGATTGTCCAGGACATGCTGATTATGTAAAAAACATGATTACTGGTGCTGCTCAAATGGATGGTGCTATTCTAGTTGTTGCTGCTTCTGATGGAGCAATGCCTCAAACTCGTGAACACATTCTTTTAGCTGGTCAAGTTGGAGTTCCTCGTATCGTTGTATTTATTAACAAATGTGATGTTGTTACTGATGTTGAAATTCAAGAATTAGTTGAAATGGAAATCCGTGATTTACTTTCATCTTATGGATTTGATGGTGACAACGCTCCAGTTATTAAAGGTTCTGCATTAGGATGTTTAAATGGTGAAAAAGAATGAGAAGCTAAAGTTCAAGAATTAATGGATGCTGTTGATAGCTATATCCCAACTCCAGTTCGTGAAGTTGATAAACCTTTCTTATTAGCTATTGAAGAAGTTTTCACTATTACTGGTCGTGGAACAGTTGTTACAGGAAGAGTTGAACGTGGAGCTGTTAAATTAAACGAAAACGTTGAAATCGTTGGTTTAAAACCTACAAAAACTACTGTTGTTACTGGAATCGAAATGTTCCGTAAAGAATTAGATCGTGCTGAAGCTGGTGATAACGCTGGTATCTTATTACGTGGTGTTGATAAAAACGATGTTGAACGTGGACAAGTTGTTTGTAAACCTGCATCAATTAAACCATACAAAAAATTCGTTGCTCAAGTTTATGCTCTTAAAAAAGAAGAAGGTGGACGTCACACTCCATTCTTCAATGGATATAGACCACAATTCTACTTCCGTACTACAGACGTTACTGGTGCTGTAACATTAAAACAAGGTGTTGAAATGGTTATGCCTGGAGATAACGTAGAATTAACTATTGAATTATTAGTTCCAGTAGCTATTGAAAAAGATACTAAATTCTCTATTCGTGAAGGTGGTAGAACAGTTGGTGCTGGTACTATCGTAACAATTATTGAATAGTTTTAAAAACGATAGAAACTAGAGTTAATAGGGACTAGGTTAGGTTCTGAATAGCTTAGGTGAAAATAAAGTTTATAATTACTTATATACATACATGAAAACCAAGTCACTAATAGCATTCTTTTTACTACCTGTTGCTGCAGTAGCCGTAGGCGCTTCTCTCTCTCTCTCTCTAAGTCTTAGTTCTTCTTATCAAGGTATCAATATTAGTAATGTGTTTGAACCTAATCTAGATGGTGGTGTATTTGGAGAGGTTCCTGATGCTGAAACTATTTTGAATAGATTAGTGGCTAAAGATGGTCAAGAAGATAATGTGTATCTAGAAGAACTGAATGTTTCAGATATCGGTTCCACTGGATGTAAAGTTAATGTGTCTAAAGATTCTTTTCACTATAAGTTTCCTGACTCTATAACTTTTAACTACCAGTTAACTTACAAATACCTAATTAACGATTTCTTCCCTAATGAAGATTATGGAAAATTGAGTGTGATGTCTGGCACTACTTTACCCAAAGTGTGCCCAACAGACATATCAGCTTATGATTTAAGTATGAATTACCATGACATACCTTATCAAGGGAATTATGATGATCAACAATATCATTTTTACTGAGATGAATCTAAGTTTGAGAACACACCTGGTTCTGCATTATACAATAACGAAATTAACCAATTAAGAGCCTTGCTTAGCACTTTAACCGCTAAAGTAACATCTGATAACCCTGTACCATTTAATTTAAACCAAATACATATCGAAAGTATTACTGATAACAATGATACTTTTGAACCAAAATATAAAGTGGTTTTAAAAACGGACGAAAATTCAAATTTTTATCAACCTAACACTAGTTTCACTTTATGGGTTAGTAAAAAAGTTTTTACACCTATTACTAGTGGTGCAGGATTACAATATACTACATACTCACCCAACAACAAATTTTGAGGTGGATACTATTATTTAGCGAATGATATAGAAACTGGAGAATCTTCCCAAAAATAGCACATTTTTTACCCCATTTACGGTGGTAAAATGGTACTCAATTATACCAATGCTGGTATAATTGAGGTTTTATAATCATATTATGAAAGACAAAACCT
>JAITFH010000025.1 GCA_031281465.1 Mycoplasmataceae bacterium
TTTGAATATTTTTCTCATTTTTGGGGATTTGAACGAATTCAAAATATTCACGTTAGAATATGATGTAAGATCATTTTCAAAAGTTATTTTGAATTTTGAATTTGTTCTTTTCGATCTTCTTTTCCCTGAAATATCACGAAATGACTATGAAAGTTTGACTTGGCCCAAATTTCTGGTTTCATTTGAAATGGAGTTTTGAGGAGATTTGAGTTGATTTCATTTGGGTGTTGAAACTTCAGGCATTTTTTATTTTTGATTGGATTAATCTTTTCTTCAGAGAACGAATCTTCACTTTCTGTATTTCTAGCTTTTGTCTATATTTATTATAAATTCGCTTTTGATTCAAATCTAATGGTCAATTTTCTTTTTATTCGTTTCTGAATTATACGAACGATTGCAAATGAAACGAAAACACTATATTTTCTATTTATTGCGCTAAGAGATGTCTGAAGATTTTTATGAACAAAAGAATTAATTTCTTCTTTTGTTAACAATCCATCCTTCATCTCTACAAGTCATAATTGATTTTTATCATCCAGATCCGTTCGTGCCCTTTGTTTGGTTTTATCTTTGATTTTTTAAAAATTTATTAGTTCACGTTTCGTAGAAAAATTTCATATTTATCTCTTTGTTATTAATTATTATATTGAAACCTCCCATCATATAAGGCTTTCTCCTATTGATAATAATTTGTATTGCTGAGAACATAGACATCGTGGAAAAATTCTCTAATACTCATTAAGTATACAAACCATAATCAAAAGTTAACGATTGAATTGGAGTCATCCGATATGAGTCTCATTTTTGTTCTTTTCTGTTTCATAATTTGTATCCTTTTGTTCTTTCGTTATTGTAGGCTGCGTATCAATCGTTAATTAATTGGATGCTTTCTTCAATCGTCTCACATTTGTTAATGTGAGTGAGCAACTCTTTGTCGATTTGTTCATGCACATTTTCAATCTTACCATTAGTCTCTGGTTGCCCTCAAATGGAATATTGATGATTGGTATTCATTGATACTAATAAATCATTGAATTCACCCGTATCTAGCGCTTCGGTACGTTTAAAAGTTAAAGCATGATCTGTGCGAATTCTAGAAATTTTGAAATAACTTTCAAAATACTCATAAGCCTCTTTAAGGACTTTAATAATTAATTGTTTAGGATAGCTAAGGGACGCTACTCCATAAACCATTCCGCTTCTTTCGTCAACGATATCAATGCAATAAATATTTCTAGCAAACTTATTATCGCACGCACCGATTACCTTAATGTCAAATTGTAAGTGACCTAAAGGTAAAAGATATTTTAATAATTTATGTTTACGATACGGCTTAGGCATAGGCACGCGTTTATAAAACTCATTAACCGCTGATTTTAATGTTGGGAAAGAAATGTGTTTTTGCAACTGCTCGTCAAAAGTAGTTAGTCTTATTTGGCATGTGCGAACTTTATACAAGTAATCTGATAAATTAAAAAGCTTTAATGGGTTTCGCTCATGTCATACTGTGGCTAGTTCGTTTCGCTGGTTAGGATTATATTTTCAGTATATCCGCTTTGGTGTTTTCGGCTTACTCAATGATTTTTCTAGCGAGTATGTGCATGTGTGAATAAAATTATTAATAAATAAATTCTGTCACTTATACAGCCATGACTTAGAAATCTTTTTACGATACCGATTTCAATAATATCTGGTTGTTTCATAAATCTTAATACGCTTCTCCACACTAATAGACAGGCAAATTTGGAATTTTTCAAAGTCAGCAAGGAATTTATTCACTCGATATTGAATTGATTTAAAATTTCGGCTTAATTCGTGTTGTTGCAAATATTCATTAGCTTTGTTATTAATTAATGCATGTACATTACGTGTAGCTTGTAGTAGTTTAAGGTTAGAAAACCTTAGTGTTTTTGGTCGTGTTACTCTTTTCATGATTCCCCTAATAATGTATTAGAGAAATCCAATAATAGCAATTTACTGTTTTGACATACATTCCTACGGAATGTATATTTTTCCACGATGTCTATTTAATCAACAACTTAGCAAATTTCCCCTATCTTTTTTAACGATAGTTACTAATTTATTAAAACTATTTAAGACATTCAAGTCGGTCATTCAGACACCAAATCACCATAGATAACTTTTAACATAGTTAGTTGAAAGGCCTTGTAACTATTAGATGTGTATTCTTCTTGACTATTTCTACGCAAACCGTTGGCAAATCCTTCTTGATTGTAAGATATATTACCATCTTCCAAATTTATCAATGTATCTCAGGTAATGGTTCAATTTTCATCCCAGTTTTCATGAGCACTTTCAAATAAAGTGTTATCTAACTCACCATCATAAAATCAACCGTATGTAGCAAAACGTATTCAAAAAAGCGGACCAGTTACTTCACTTTCAAATTCAGGTACACGAACAATTTCATCAATTGAAAATAAAGCTAATTCTGTTCTAGGCATTCTTGGGGTGCCATATCACATTGCAACATAATCTACGAGAATGTTGGCAGTTACAGATTCGGCATTATCGTATTTGTGTAACTTTTTCATCATATCTTCGTATGTTACAATGTTGCTTAAATCCAATTTATCATCTTCCAATATTGGGAAAGAAGGAAAGTTTTTTAAAAAATAACTGGTCAACTTATTAACATATTCACTTCTAGGTGTTAAATAAGGAATCATATCATCGCCATGAACTAATAAATTATCAATTTTGTTCTCATCAATATCGGGATTAGTGTTGGAATTTATTAACACTAAATATGTTGTTTGATTAAATTGAATCCCATTTGTATTTAAAGCTGTTACATCAAAACTTATGGGAGTACTAATGTTAGGTAAAGTATTTATCCCTATTTGTTTAATGTAAGCATTAGCTTCTTTGTCACCTTCACGCATAAATAATCAGATTTGGCCTGGTTGATCTTGTTGCTTTATGACGTTACCATCACTGTCTACATAGGTTAGAACGTTGTTTGTAAAGAGACTTACATATTCAGCATTTACCACGATACGAACATTCATATCATTTTTTAATGTTTTAGAAAAAGTAATTTGAAAATGAATTGTATCGTTTTCTTCGTGTAGTTGAATGTTAGACGTTTTTAAACTCATTGTTAAAAAAGTAGTTTGAGTTGCAAGACTAATTCCGTAACCGATTCCAATCCCTGCTCCTAAGACACCAACTCCTACAAGGCTTGAAATGATGGCATATTTTTTTCTGAAATTAGCTAGTTTCTTTTGAACATTTTGATTATTTGTTTCCATATTGATCCTTTGTTTTATTTGGACAATTGAGAAAAAAATGAATCTTTTAGCGAATGGTAGAAAAATGTTTTTTATAGAATGTATTAAAAAAACATCAACCGCCTTCGCGTTGTATTACTTTATCTCTTACAATTGCCTAAAAAAATTATAACTATTTAACTCAAATAAGTGAATTAAAAGCTGATTTTTCCGTTATTTTTTTTGAGTATTGTCAAAAATAATTACAAATAGGCATTCCTCGCTATTACTTAACAACTATTAAACTGTATGTATCCAATGATTTAAGTAATAAAAGGAATGGGAAATTAATAATTTCCTATTAAAAATTTAATAGTAGAAAACTAAAACTTATAGTTTGTTTGTGACACAAAATTATCAATATCATTGGATTTGAATTACGAGCGATCAATTAATATCGTTATTACAAGCTAAGTTACTTTATTCTCAAATTGCCGTTTTTATCAGTTTTATCAGTTTATTAATATTTGACAAATTACTATATCTATAGTAATATTTATGTCCCCTTGCTATTTGGAGATTGCCGATACACCATAAAGTGTTGTCAAGTGTCGGGTAACTTCATAACAAGGATAAAAAATCATTAAAGGACAACCAAAACACACACTATGAACTCAGAATTAAGAATAAAGTTATTTTCTTATGACCATGATTTATTAGATAAATCAGTTAAGAAAATAATTGAAATCGCCCGAAGTTGCAATTGCGGCATTAAGGGGCCAATTCCTTTACCAACCAAGAAGGAAATTTTTACTATTTGTCGATCTGTTCACGTAGATAAACCTTCTCGAGAACAATTCGAACGCCGTACTCATAAACGTCTAATCATCTTAAGCAAAACCAATGCTCAAACTATCGATGCTCTTAGACGTTTAATCATTCCTACAGGAGTAAGAATTGAATTGCACTAATTGTGTGATTCAATTAAAAAGGAGTATTTTATGAAATACATAATCGGAACAAAAGTGGGAATGGTGCAATTGTTTGATACTAAAGGTAAACAATTAGCTACTACCATTATTCATTGTGAACCAAATAAAGTATTAGAGGTAAAAACAGCTGATAAACATGGTAAAGACGGTGTGAAAGTTGGTTATCTTACTACTAATGAAAATAAGGCAAATAAAGCCAAAAAAGGTATTTTTAAAAAAGTAAATTCACCAGTAAAACAATACATTAAAACTTTTAGTGGCGTAACTGGTCGTAATGTTGGTGATGAAATTAAAGTTGATACTTTCACTAAAGGTGAGTATGTAGATGTACAAGGTGTAACTAAAGGGCATGGTTTTACAGGAGCAATTAAACGTTGAAACTTTAAAATCGGTCCTTTATCACATGGTGCAGGATATGTTCACCGTTACCAAGGTTCAGTAGCATTTGGTCGTGGTGGTAGTGCGCCACAACGTGTACCAAAAGGTAAAAAAATGGCTGGTCAATACGGACACGAAACAAGAACTGTACAAAATTTAGTTGTACTTGATGTTATGACCAATCGTAATTTATTATTGGTATTA
>JAITFH010000047.1 GCA_031281465.1 Mycoplasmataceae bacterium
TCTCAAAAATATAAATATATTGTAATCGATACTGCTCCAGCATTTGATGATTTGAGTTGGGAATTAATGGATTTAGCAAATTTAGTGTGCATACCTTATTCTTGTAAAGGTTATGCAAACGAAGCAGTAAGTGATATGGTTAATTCAGAATCTTTAAAAGATTTTAGAATGAATAATAAGAATTTAGGTATCTGTATTATTCCTAACAGATATAAAGTAATAGCTCGAAAAGGAGAAGAAAGCAAAAATTCGAGCTATAAAATTTTACTGGACGACATCAAGGAAAAAATTAAAACGTTCAAGAATGTTTTTGTTTCAAATTTAATTAGCTATTCTGATCAGTATGATACAGCAATGCAATTTGAACAGGTTCCGCTAACACTAGCTAATCCTTCGAAATTGAATAGAAATTTGAAAGCTTATGCAAAACCAATTGAAGAACAAAAAGAACTTTCAAAAACTATAATCAAATTGTTAGGGGGAAAGAAATAATGGCTTTAACAATAAAAAAAGTGTTGAGTAGAAAGATGTCGACTTTCGGACTTATATTAACGATTGCTGAAGCTTCATACGGATTAGCTTCTACAAGTTGCGCAACAAACCCTTCCGAAGATTATGGGGATAACTGGACACAGTATTTTGGGTTGTCATATGTGACAGGGAATAACTTCTCTTATCCGTTTAGAGCGGTGGCAAATAATTTTTCCGGCGATTACTATTATTTTAATAAAACTACGGATTGAGATTTAGATATGAACTATCCCATAACATCATCTACAAACTATCTGGAAATTGATATCAACTGAATTCTTGCCGCAGAACCGCATACCGCTCGATTCCATATGGTAACATATAGTATTCCAGTAATACCCCCAAAATTAACAATTCAAATAAAACAAGGTGAAGAAACGAAAATTATTTCGTTTAGTGTACTGTTGTATAAAACACATTAAAGAAATTTCGAA
Source organism: Mycoplasmataceae bacterium (assembly GCA_031281465.1). GTDB lineage: Bacteria > Bacillota_I > Bacilli_A > Mycoplasmatales > Mycoplasmoidaceae > Malacoplasma_A. The sequence goes on from JAITFH010000047.1 coordinate 966, forward strand.
AGAAATTATCGTTTAGTTTTTATTACACCTATTACATAGTAATAGTGTGTAACCTATATTAGGTGTAATAAAACACTATTATCCTGTTAATAAAAAAATATATATTATTTGTGTGAATAACACAAAGTATTTTTTTACTAAATTATGTAAACTAACCATCACGGGTGTGGTTAGATTAGCCTTTATTTTGGGAATTACCGTCGGAACTTTTTACTTGATTTTCAATGTTGGTTGAAAATCACAAACCAACTTTTTAACCAGTTATATCCCTTACCTTGTTGGGGTAATAATCTGGTTAAGTTGTTTGGTTTGGATTATGGAAAAAGGGAAATTCAAAGACTCGGCAAATTCTGGAATAATGGGTAAGGATGAATTTAAGAAGATTGGTTCGATGAACTATTTGCCGTTAACTTCAGAAAATGTGCCGTTCGAATTTTTTGACGGGAAAAAGAAAAAACAAAAATTCACTAAAGGGTGAATTTTGGACTCGCAAAAAATTCGTGGCGAAGTTTGTTATAAGCATTACACAGGATGCCATATGGTAGTTTATGGAATGAGTAGAAGCGGGAAAACTACTGGATATGTTTTACCAACAATCTATTCAAATGCTTATTCAAAAGATAAACCTTGCTTTATTATTACAGATCCGAAAGGTGAGTTGTATGAACTAACTGTTGATATGTTAAAAAAGCAAGGTTATAAAATTTACAAGTTGGATATTATCAATGCCAACTATTCAAACAAAATCAACCCGTTAAGTGATATTTGAGATGCTTACCAGATTTATCAAACTTCTCAAGATATGGATGAAAAATATGCAGCACACCAAGATTTGACAGATTTGGTTGATGACTTGATGATGGCACTGGTTCCAGATGATATCACTAAAAAAGGCGATGACATTTGATCTGTTAAAGCTCGAGATTGATGAAAAATGATTTTGTATTACAATCTGGATTTAAGCTTGTTACCAAATTCTTTTCAAACAAAAGAAGGATTTACTTTGTTAAAACTTCTTGAAGATTTCAATAACAAAGATGTTGAATGTTGATCAAACGATATTGAAAGTTTGGAAAGAAAAACTAATGGGAAAGATTTGGTAAGACTTTACAAATCAATGTTGACTACTGGAGCAGATGCAAAAAACACTTTTGAAGGAATTAAAGCTAATGCATCAATGGCAGTTAGTTTTATTTCAAATGCATCAGTAATCAAACTAACTAGTTCTACTGATGTTGATTTGAAAAACTTTGATTGCCAACCAACAGCACTATTCATCATCATTGACAACGATCGTCCAAATTTGAAGAATATTACCAACATCTATCTAAAGAAAATAATAAGAGCTATTACTTCTAAAAATGAAAGGGGAAATAACAAAGATGTTCGCCCAATCTATTTGATTGGAGATGAGATAGGTAATATTCCGCCAATTCACAATCTAGATGGCTTGCTAACAACTTGCTTATACAAATCAATCTTTTGTATGTTAATCTTCCAGGACAAACAGCAACTAACGGATAGATATGGTAAAAATGGAAGTGTTATTGCTAACAACTGTGATTTGTCAGTAATTGTTAAAATCAAAAATTTGGAACAAGCTCGAGAATGAAGTGGAGTATTTGGAACTTACACTTTTAAAAAAACAAGTACTACTAAAAACGCTGATGGTAAAATTTCTAAGTCAACTACTGAAATAGAAAAAGAAGTATTGTCTGCTTCAGAACTGCTAAAACTATATCCTAAAATTCTTATCTGAATGGCAGGGGTTAAACCAATTATTTGTCACAGAACACCTATTTATGAAACAAAATGATACAAAGAAAATATTAAGCCAAACAAGCTACCGTTCTTTCCGGATGGTTCGGAAAATGCTCTAAAACCATCATTAAAGCCTGAATTTTCAACGAAATCAGAAAAGATGGTAGATGATAAGGCAGATGACGAAATCAGCGAACAGGACGTAAAAAACATATTAAAAGAAATTAATGAAACAGAAGCACCAGTAAAAGAAGTTAATTCAAAAGCAGCACTATTAGCTAAAATCAAAGCTAATGCAGCGGAAGGAGAAAAAGAGTAATGGCTGGATTAGATAAAGAAATTCGTGAATTTCATAATACAAAATTTTCTCAGCCATTTGTTCATATTAATTTTCATATTCCTGGAACTAAGGCTTATGAATTTTATGCTTCTGGAAGATTTATTAAAGAATATTGTGAAAATGCTAAAATTCATCAACCAAGAGATGGAGTTGCTGAACAAAGCTACAATTATGCCAAATATATGCAAAATGAAAAAGGACACGGAGATGTTGTTATTCCTGTTGTTCAAAGTGAAAATGCGGGAAAAGGTAAAGTCGCAGAACAATCTATTGTCTTTGATAGTGTGATTTCGATTTGCGAAGAAGATACAAAAAATATTGGGTTATTAGATAAACAAAAAAATATAACTGAGTATTTTTTTAACCAATTTTGTGAAAGTCACAAATTCGACAAATCTCAATGAGCTTACTTTTCAGCATTACATACGAACACAGATAATGATCATTTGCATATCGTTTTTTTCCAACCGCAAGAAACGGCTGAGAAAAAAATCGTCGTAAGCAAATTTTTGGAGAGTCAAAAATTTGCTACATATGACAAAAGTTCGGACGAATTTAAAAGTTATGTTTTAGAAAGAAGGAAAATAATTACTTTTCCTGCTTGCTTAAAAAAAGTTCAAAATCATTTGGGAATGATGTTAGATAAGACTTTCAATTGTGAAGAGTTAAAGAAACAACTAAAACTTATTAATGAAATGAAAATTGAAACTAAAAGAGTTATTCAAAATTCTAAAGATGAGAAAGTTTTGTTGGACTTGACTCGTTCTATTGCTGAGAAAAAAGGAATGGATGGAAGATTGCAATATGCAAATTTAGCTAAGTGAGCAAAAATTAAACCAGATGAGAGAAATCCTGGAGCTGTAGAAAATCAGAAGAATACTAAAATTTTACTCAAGGAAGTTGATGCAGCAGTTGATTATTTTATGAAAGATGAGAAAGTTGTGGACAGAATTAATTCCACATTTGCATCGTTTAGAGAAATTTTAGGAATAAACAAAACACCTGGAGAAGTTAATGATGTTTTTAAATACAAGTTAAGAAAACAATATTACGACGAACAAATTGTTGGTGGAACAAGAATGGTTATTGCAAACGCAATTCTTAGTGAAGTTAAAACTATTACTTACGAACAAGGAAAGCTGAGAAAAAAAGACAAGTGAATTAAAAAGCACAAATTTGCTCATCCGAAATTTGTAAATCAAAAATCAAGTTCTAGTAGAGAATATGTATTCAAAGAAAATCAATATACTGGTAAAGCTAAAAAATCTATACTAGATAAGTTAGTTAGCTATAATGCTCAGTTAGAATATGAAAATATGAAATATTTAAGAATGTTAAATGATGAATGAATTAAAAGTCAAATGGAAAAAGCTAGACAAGAAAATTTAGAATTAGAAATGTAATTATTTTTTTGGTTCGTGTCCGTGTTTGTTTTTTCATTCTTGTTCTTTTTGTTCTTCAAACATTTTAATTTTTTTAGATAAGTTTTTATCTTCTGCTATTTGATCATCCATAATTTCATCAGCATTATAAAGCTTTTCATCAATTGTTGTTATTTTAAATTTCTTTTTACACTCTTTAAAATACAAAAATTCTTTTGGTATTTCTCTAATAATTTTATATATAGCCCGTCTTTTTATAAAAGGCGAAGTGTAATCGCTATCTTTGTTATGTTCAAAATTTCATTTTCCAGTTAAATAATCGTGGAGTTCCTTGTAAGGTTGGGTTTTGGATTTAGCATAAATTTCTAATTTTTCTGTATTAAAGTCAAAAGTTAGTTGGTATCTTTTTAATTTTCTTTTTATCATTCTCCGTCGTCGATGCAATCTGCTTTTCAGTCAATTATTTCGTCACTTTCTTTAAAAATAAGCTGTTTTATGTATTTATGATATTTTCCTAAATCTAAATCTATAGTTGAACAAAAAACCCCACATCTTTCCATAAAGCAGTCTGGTCTTTCAATATCTGGATAGTATCATCCATTACCTTGATTTCTTAGCATAACGGTACTTGCAGCTGTTTTAAGTAATTCTTCAAACTCATATTTTTCTCGTTTATCAAGAATCTCTTCAACTTCTAAATAAACTCCGTATTCTTTATCTACTTGCATAGTTAAAGTATATCCCAACTGGGAAAAGCAGTAATTTGTACCTGGGCGGAAATTATAGAAATTTAAAATCATTTTAATGATAAATACCCTGCTAAATTTACCCAAAATACCCCCATATACTACATACATTATGGAGAATATAGTAACGTTCGAAAATCTACTTAGAATTTCAAAATCAAGAAAAAGTCACAGAACATTCTATGAACTAAAAGGTAAGTTTAGCGAGTGTTTTACTGGAGATATTGGTTTTGATATTGCAAAAGCTAATGGGATAATAAATTCCACAACGAACAATGGTACAGCTCACAGTTACACAACAACTGTAAAATGAGCTTATCAAATTTTCTACGGAGTTTTGTTTGAACCGAAAATGATAGTTCAAAGAACTAAAGGAATTTCAAAATTTACTTCACGATTAGAATATCAGGAAATACAACTGGTACGAACTAAATTTAAAGAGTGGATAGAAACTTTCAATCCAAAAGTTGTAACTAATCATATTGACTCTCTCAAAAATAGTAGGTTAAGAATTTATCATTCTTTTGAATGTCTATTGGCAAGTGGGATGAGAATTGGTGAATTGGCTGGATTAAATTTCCAAACCCACAAAGTGATTAGAGTAATCCAATCTGAAGTATGTCAAAAGAGTATTGTGGAAATCATTATCAACACCGAAAAGACTTGTAAGAAAAGAGAAGTTTGACTTCCTACAGAAAGTTGAAACTTCTTAGTAAACGACAACAGAAAGTATGGAAATAAAACTCTACAAACCCTAACGACTGGATTAATTACTGCTGGTTTTATTGAATTTGCGAAATGAGCAAAGCTTCCGTTTAAACTTACAGCTCACGTTCTAAGAAGAACGAAAGCAACTTTAATGCACGAAGCAAGCGTTAATGTCGAAGAAATAGCAATGGTTTTAGGCAACACACCAAGAACGGTTATGGAATACTATATCATTTCTTCTGGCAAGAACAAACAAGCTTCAGAAATTGCCATAGCATTAGCTGATGGGAAAATTAAAACCGCAGGTAATATGTTTTTAAACTTAATAACAATAAACAAAATTTAATGTGGACACAGCATTTATAACTAATAGAATTCATATTGAAAGTTTGATACAGGAAAGAGCTAACAATACTTCTCATAGGAATAGTTGATTTATTGGTAAACACTGTGTCCAATCAAAATCCCTATGATACAAAAATGATTATAAAGTACAAAAATATTTTTAAGGATTTTGACTTTTCTTTTTTAAAATTTGGTTTCTTTCTTTTATTTTTCTTTATCATTAGTTATTTTTTTCTTTTATTAGTAGTTAGAATATCCATCTTATCGAAAAGCTATTTTACCCTGTATCGTTAGGAATTTTTTAGTTAGTTATTAGGGTAACTTAGTTCATATTGAAGTTCTGAACTTTGATGGTGAAGAAATTGCATTGAACTTAACCAGAATTAACTGGA
>JAITFH010000006.1 GCA_031281465.1 Mycoplasmataceae bacterium
ATTCTGATTTTGAATGTAGATGTTATTCTTTTGGAGTGTTTTTTGATTGGTTCGACTGTTGATTTCATGATTTTTTGAGGAAATACAACGAATCTGTCTAAAATTTTCCGCCAGGTTTATAAAAAAATATATAATGTAAACATATGCAAAAAACAACAATGGCTACTAACGAAGCTTGCCAAGCAGCTCGTAAGTGATATGAAATCGATGCTACAGGAGTAACTTTAGGTAAATTAGCAGTTAAAGTAGCTGATTTATTACGTGGTAAAACAAAAGTTAACTTCACTCCTAACCAAGACTGTGGTGATTACGTTATAGTAAGAAACGCTAAAAAAGTAAATTTAACTGGAAACAAAGAAACTGATAAAATTTACTACAACCACTCTTTATGAGTAGGAAGTTTAAGACAAAGAACTGCTGGTGAAATGAAAGAAAAATTCCCAGAAGAAATGATTTTTGAAGCAGTTAAAGGAATGGTTCCACACAACCGTTTAGGAAGAAAACTTATTACTAAACTTTTTGTTTACCCAGGTGAAGGAGTAAGTCACGAAGCTCAAAAACCAGAAAAAATTACGGTATAATATTTAAAAATGGCAGTTAATAAATTTGAAAAAGCTTTAAAAGGAATCGGAAGAAGAAAAACTTCAACTGCTCGTGTTGCAGTATTACCAGGAACAGGAAAATTCTTAGTTAATGGGAAAACTTTACAAAACTATTTCCCTAACGAAATCGTTATTCAAGATTTACTTCAACCTTTAACTTTAACTAATAGTTTAGAAAAATACGACGTTTATGTAAAAGTTTTAGGTGGTGGTTTTACTGGTCAAGCTGGAGCAATTCGTTTAGGTTTAGTTGATGCTTTGTTATATGAAAAAGTTGACGGTAAATCAGGTAATGATGCTTATGTAGCAAAAGATGAAGAAATGAAAAAAATCTTTAACGCTACTAAACTAAACACTCGTGATCGTCGTGTAAAAGAACGTAAGAAAATTAACAAACACGGTGCTCGTCGTTCTCACCAATTTAGTGCTCGTTAGTTTTATCGGTTGTATAATATACCTGTGTTAATTTCCGGTAAAAAAGTAAGTGAAGCAATCTTTGATTCTTTAAAAAAAGAAGTTGAAATTTTAAAAACTAAAAACATCGTCCCTTCGCTTGTAATTGTTCGTGTAGGAGATGATCCAGCTAGTGTTACTTATGTTGGTAATAAACTTAAACTTTGCGAGCGTTTAGGAGTGAATGGTAAACTAATTAGATTAGAACCGGCTGCTACTCAAGAAGAACTTGTTAGTTTAATTAATGAATTAAACAAAGATAATCAAGTAAATGGTATTTTAGTACAATTACCATTACCAAAACATATTGATGAAACAATCATTTGCCAAACTATCTCCCCAGATAAAGATGTAGATTGTTTTAATGAAGTTAATGTAGGAAAACTATGAAGTGCGAAGAAAATAGAAAACAACTTAATTCTTCCTTGCACTCCTGCTGGAATTATCCAATTATTAAAATACTACAATTTAAACATTTCTGGAGAAGATGTAGTTATTGTTGGTAGAAGTAATATTGTTGGTAAACCACTAGCTGCTTTATTCTTAAATGAAAACGCTACCGTAACCATTTGCCATTCAAGAACTAAAGATTTAGCAAACAAATGTGCTCAAGCTAAAATTTTAGTAGCAGCTATTGGTAAACCAAAATTTATTACTAAAGAATTTACTAACCCTAACCAAATAATTATTGATGTAGGTATTAACCGAGATGAAAATGGAAAACTTTGTGGAGATGTTGATTATGAAAACGTCTCTGAATATGTATCAGCTATTTCTCCTGTCCCAGGTGGAGTTGGTCCAATGACTATAATTATGTTGTCTTCTAATTTAATTACGGCGACAAAAAAACAACACCATGAAAATTAATAAATTCCTTTCTTTTCTCAGTCTTACCATTGTTTCTTTTCCGTTCACTTTATTGTTATTACCGGTTACTACTGTTGTTCAAACTGATGAAGGTTTAGGGAAAATAGTTTTAAATAGTTCGGCATCTAGTAGTATTACAGATCAACCTATATCTAATCCAGAACTGTATATTAAAGAACGAAGTTTTTCTATTATGGCTAACGGTATAGGTGGAACAGGTTGACTACTTAAACACTTACCATACGGTTCGAAAACTCAAGCTAATCATATTGTTGACAACAATTACACTTACTACATGCTTACTAATCTTCATGTACAAATGGGTATGATTGCTTACGGTCCTTCTATAGATGTTAATAATGTAAAATATATTTGAAATGCACAAGATGATTTATCAACCGTAAGTAATCCATATACTCCATTAGATGACTTATATGCAGGAGATACTTTTGACTTAAATACTTATGGATGACCAGGTACTTTTGCTAATTTTGAATTCGAGGGTAGTGGAATATATGTGCAAAATAGTTCTGGGTACTTTGGGGTAGATATTTCTGTTGCCAGGGTGTCATTTGGTTCATCCCCTTCTGATACATTTCTTCTAAGTAATTTAACTGGATTAAATGATTTCGCTAGCCACAACGAGGGCTTTGTCACACCTATTTACCCAAACGGTGAAGATTTAACAACTGATACAGACATATTCTACGGTGGATATCCATATAACAATTGATACAAAACTGCTAAGCATGATGATCCAAAAGCTAAAAATTACATTTGCATATCAGGAACTAATAATGCTCGTTCGGTATGATACTACAATGAAGGAAAAATAACTTCTCCAAGAATATTTAACTCCACTGTTGGTCCTAACCAATTTATGCTAACACCATTTGATACTTATCATATTCCTACTTATACAGAAGGTTCTCCTATAGTTCCGATAAATGATGCGAAAACCGATAAGCCCATTTATTCAATGGGAAATTACGCTTGTATTAGCGAAAGTGCTGCAGATAATGGGTGAAAAGACTATAAATTTGGTGGCGGAGCTTCTGGTTCTTTAGTTATCGATCAGTATGGTCAAGCAATAGGACTATATTGAGGAGGACTTGAACCACCAACTGGTGAATATACCCCTGCCCTTTGTGTAGAGTTGATAAACTATGATAATAGAATTCCAAACGAATCATACCACGCATTTGATGATTTTATACATGAAAAGTGAAAAAATCCTGCTTTTAGCAAAATGGGATTAATTATTTGAATCGTAGTTTCTTTAACTATCGTATTAATTGTTTTAATAATTATCGTAGTATTAACAAGAAACTCTAAGAGAAAGAAAATGTTATCTAAAATAGATATTAGTCTTTAGTTTTATTTAGATTTTAAAATCTTAATAAAAATATCGTTAGGTAAGGAAACTTTTCCTATTGCTTTCAATCTTTTCTTTCCTTCTTTCTGAGCTTCTAACAATTTCATTTGTCTAGTTTTATCTCCACCATAACATTTAGCTAATACATTTTTTCCCATCGATTTAATTGTTTCACGAGCAATTACTTTTCCACCAATTACAGCTTGTACAGGAACTTCGAATTGTTGTCGAGGAATAAATTCTTTTAGCTTTTCTACAATTCTTCTTCCTTTTACTGAAGCAAAATCAACATGAGAGATAAAACTAAAAGCATCTACTTTTTCTCCATTTAATAATATATCCACTTTTACTAAGTTTCCCTTAATATTACCGGTGATTTCATATTCCATTGTTGCATACCCTTGACTAACTGTTTTTAGTTGGTCAAAGAATGTATAAAGGATTTCTCCTAAAGGAATATCGTAAATTAATTCATAACGTTTTCCTTCTACATAATTCATTTTTATAAAACTTCCTCTATACCCAGTAATTAGTTTCATAATTTCACCCATAAATCTTTCTGGAGTGATAATAGTTAGTTTTACTCAAGGTTCTTGAATTTCTTTAATAAAAGTTCTGTCAGGGAGTAAAGCAGGGTTTTCAATTATTTTAACTTCACCATTCGTCATTACAACCTCATATTTTACACAAGGAGAAGTTAAAATAATAGGAATGTTGTATTCTCTTTCAATTCTCTCTTTAATAATTTCCATATGTAATAAACCTAAGAAACCACATCGAATACCATTTCCTAATGCACCAGAGTTTTCAAACTCATAAGAAAGTGAAGAATCGGAAAGGTTAATTTTTTCCATTGCGTCTTTTAGTTCAGGGAACTCCGCATTATCTACTGGATAAATTCCTGAAAACACCATCGGAGTTATTTTTTTATAACCTGGTAATGGTTTAGCAGCAGGATGGTGAGCATCAGTAATAGTATCTCCTACCCAAATATCTTTAGCTGATTTAATGTTAGCAGCTAATCATCCAACTTCTCCACTTTCTAAAGTATCTTTGTTAATAACTTTAGGAGTTCTCACTCCTAATTCTACAACATTAAAAGTTTTTCCAGAGTTCATAAATTTAATACTTTGATTAGTTTTGATAACACCATTTTTAATTCTTATCAAACATACTACTCCTTTATATTTATCGTAGTAAGAGTCAAATATTAATGCTTGTAATGGTTCATCATTACTACCGGTTGGAGCAGGTATTCTATTAATAATTGCATCAATTACTGCTTCGATATTTAATCCGGTTTTAGCTGAAATACAAGGAGCAGTATCAGTACTTAAACCTACAAGTTCAGAAATTTCTTTCTTAACTCCTTCTACATTAGCTCCTGGTAAATCAACTTTGTTGATTACAGGAATAATTTCTAAATCATTTTCTAATGCTAGAAAAACATTGGTTAAAGTTTGAGCTTGCACTCCTTGAGTAGCATCAACCACTAATAATGCTCCTTCACAAGCTGCTAGACTTCTACTTACTTCGTATGTAAAGTCGATATGTCCTGGTGTATCAATTAAGTGAAAAATATAGTCTTTTCATATTAATTGCACAGCATTTAATTTAATAGTAATCCCTCGTTCTCTTTCTAAATCCATTGAATCTAGAATTTGGTCTTTCATTTCTCTTTTAGAGATACCGTTGGTGATTTCAATTATTCTATCGCTTAGGGTGGATTTTCCGTGATCAATATGAGCAATAATGCTAAAATTTCTAATTTTGCTTTTATCCATTTATAAAAATTATATCCCGGGTGGTTTTTACTTTAAGTAAAGGATTAGAATTTGGTTAGGTGATGTTTAAGATTTATCAGTACTTGGTACTAAAGAAAAACCTTAAAATATGTGGAAACAAATTCGTTTGTCAATTTTATTGTTTTAGTTATTTTTGCATACAACATTCAGTGTTATAATGGTAATCGTAAAACTTAAATAATGGCAAACATAAATTACAAAATAATTAACAACTCTACGCTTGAACTTGCAGAGGATGCAAAGGTAGGAGATATCATAGATTTAACAAAAGAAATTAAAGTTGATGTAAGTTTAATTAAAGACAAAATCGTAGCTGAAGTTAAAAACAAAACAATTGTCGAATGTGAGAAAAATAAACAACTAGCGATTGAAAAAGCAATCGCTGAAGAGAAAAATAAATTTACTGAAGAAGCAAATAACTTACGTATAGAAATTGCTTCTCTTAAAAACGAAAACAAATCTAATACCGATAAACTTGCGATAGAAAAGAAAAATGTCGAGTTCGAAGTATCTCAAAAATTTAATAACCAAATCTCCGAACTAAATAGCAAAATTAAAGAAATCGAATTTGTTAAAAACTCAGAGTTAGAAAAAAAAGAATTTATTTACCAACAAAAACTAAACGAATCCAAAATTGAAGTGAAATCACAGATTGAACAATTGCAACAAACAATAAAAGAAAAAGAAGCCAAAATTAATGAATTAAGTAATGTTAATAAATGAACTCAATTTCAAAATTGAGAAACTTATACTGATGGTGGTCTAGAAGAATATTGCTATAACTATTACTTAAATCACATTCAAAAATTCTGACCACAAATTAAGTTTGAAAAAGACAATGTTATTCTTAATGAAGATGGAAATAAATCTGCATCCGGTACTAAAGGTGATTTTATCTTAAAAGAAGAGGACAATGACGGTTTTACTTTTAGCATTTCTTTTGAAATGAAAAATGAAAAAACAAACAGTAAAACTACTAAGAAAATAGAAGAACACTATTCTCAAGCAAACAATAATCGTAATAAGAAAAATTGCAAATACAGTGTAATAGTAACTACTCTTGAACCAAGCAAAGATTTTACTATTAGAAAAGTTGATAAACATGAGAATATGTATATTGTACGTCCAGAGTTTTTTGAGAACATTATTGTGCAGCTACGAGAAAGTGAGCTTAACGCTTTTGAAAAAAACAAAGCTTTAATGGAAGAAGCTTGTAAATTAAGATCTGAAAGATCTGATATTACCGATTTTTATACTAAAATTAATAAATTCGGTGATATTTGATTCAAACGCTGTTCTGGAGCAAAAACAGCATATGGCGATGCAATAAAACATATCGACAAAGCTATCACCGAATTACAAGCGGTAAGAGATTCCTTAACCGAGTCTGGAGAAAAACTCGATCAATCTATCGTAGATTTTGATGCTTTAAGCATTACAAAACTTTCTCGAAAAAACCCTACCGTTAAAAGTTTGTTAACACCTAAAGATAAAAAAGAATAATTTGTTCTAATTTAAGTTTTCCAGCATCCACGGCTTAACCCGACTTAATGTATTATTCAATAAATATAATAGTTGCATATGAATAAATTAAAAACATTATTATCTCTTTCTGTTGTTAGTGTAGGTTGTCTATCTTGTCTTGCTCCATTAGTTTTGTTAACTAGCTGCAACGAACCAGCAACTAATGTTTCTCAAGAACTAAAAATAGCAAATATCAACAATGTGCAAGTTGATATCAACCAATCAATAAATATTGTCCCTGTTATCAAACTAAACGACAAAACTATTTCTTCAGAAAATTTAGCATCTGGTGAAACATTAAGTTTTAGTTTGGTATATCTAGATGAAAATATGAGTAGTTTACCAGATGGTTTAACTTTAAACTCTAATGGTACTATTACCGGTTCATCTTCAGTTAACTTACCTGAATTTAGTTTAAAACTTGTTGCTTCTTACAAAGAAAATTCCACAAGCGAAGAAGTAACTGCTGAAAGTAATACGTTTAGTATTAAGGTAGCAGCTTTAACTTTCTCTGCTCCACTACCTAATTTAGAGTTCCAATACAATTCTACAATCAACAACACAAACCCAATTAGTTTAAAACTAGGAAACAAAGAACTAGCGATTAACCAACATCCCGTTTTCTCTTTTTATGGTGATGGAGCAAATAATACCACTTTAACTTCTTTACCTGGTTTAACACTAGCTCCAACTACCGGAGTTATTTCAGGAACGCTTAATTTAACTTCATTCCCAACTAATCCTATTTCTTGTGCTATTCAAGCATCGCTAGAAGTTGATGAACATACATATACAGTTGTTTCTAACACATTTACTATTAATGTTGTTTCCAATACCGGTGTGAGTGTAACTTTACCTACACAAACCAACATTGTTGGTAAAATAGGATTACCTATCACACCTTGACAAGTAAATCCTGCAACCGTAACTTCTAACGGACAAAATGTAGTTAGTCAATGTAGTGTTCAATATCATCTTGATAATACAGACGATTTACCTAATGGTTTAGTATACAATTCTTTAAACAACACAATTTCTGGAATTCCTGTTGCTCAAAGTTATGAAGATATTACAATTTCTTTACAAGCTGTAGTTACTGGACCATACCAAGGAAATAGTAATATCCAAACTTTTACCATTTCTATCGTAGACTCAACATTTGGTTATTATTTAAAAAATGGTGATGATATTTTAGGTAATGACACTATTTCCATTGGTGTAAATGGTAGTCCCGTTGTAATAACACCAGTTGCTATGTTTGACGGTACAGCAGTAACAGATGCTACATGTACATTAGCAATTATGCAATCCGAACTACCGGTTGGTATGAGCTGTATAAGTAATGTTATCTCAGGAAGTCCTACCGAAGAATTACCTAACGCTGAAATTAAAAATTATTCAGTGGAGGCTACGGTAACTTATACAATAAGCGGTGTGGCATTTAGTTTATCAAAACCCCTAACCATCCAAGTTGCTAACCATATCGAACTTGAATACGATACTTTATCTTTCTCTTCGAAAGGTAACATTGTTGGACATCTTTATAAAACAGTTAAATACAACAATAGCACTGATTTAAGTGAGAAAACAGTAGTTTATAAACTTGTTACTGATCTTACAGGAACTAATGTATTTTCTAGCGATTATTTTTTTATAAATAGTTCAACTGGTGCGGTTGAAGGTCGTCATGGAGATGAAGGCACAGTATACCCTGAATACTTGTATATAAAGATGGAAGTGAAAGATGGTCAAGATGTTTTATTAGCTAGCACTGTTGTTTCAATGGCAGTTGATGTTTATGAACCATAATCTCTTCAAAACCAACAATAAAAACAATATCTTAACACAAAGTTAAATTTATTAAATGTTATAATTTTGCTATGGACGAACAAACAAAATTATTATCCGATCCAGTCGAACAACCTATCAACAAAAATGTTGTAGATGAATTTGAAAAAATCCAAAAAGCTCCACACAAGAGTAAACGTTGGATAGGATGCTTGGTTTTTATAGTTATTATTCTTTTATCAGCTTTCCGTGTTCCACTACTAGGAGTGTATACTGATTCTTATATTTTTGACTTAATTTTTGGAACATATAAATATGCACTTTATGCATTTCTTTTAGTTTATTTATTTGTATTAATGATTTCTAAAACATTATTTTATAAATTAATGAACAAAAGAGTTTTTTGTCCATTAATTTTATTTTCTATTTTTGGTAGTTTGGTTATTTCGATTGTTTGACATGTAATGCACACTACACAAGTTGATAACTTCGTAGGAGCAATGCAAACATATATTTCTAACTGAGAGTCATATTCTTTACTTTCAGACCAAAGTATTAATAATCCTAAAATAATCTACGAAGAGTTTTTTAATTTCTATTTTACTGGCGGAATAGTTATTGAGTTAATTTATGGTTTTGCTCAACAGTTTGTTTGAGTATTTTTTATTGTTATCTCTATTCCTTTCTTATTATTCGGAATCAACATTATTGCTAATAAAAAAATCTTTACTTTAGAAAGAATCCTTCGTAGATTGTTTCCTCACTTATTTATCCAAGGTAAAGATAATACATTTGCTTTTTCTAAACAAAATGCTAATGCTGAAGTTTTTAATGTAGATTTCGAACTAATTAAAAAAGATGTATTAGAAAGTAAAAGAAAATTACCTTCAGTTGATTATTTGATTGACACTACTAATAATTACTACCGTCTTAATTATTCTTTAGGAATAGAATTAAAAAATAAACTATTAGATTTTTTCCGTGCTAAGAATTTTTTAGTGGAGTTTGATAATATCGTTGTAATGCCTCTATATACTGATATTTGTTTTATTTCTAGTAAGAAAGAAGAACTTAAAAAAATATTTAATCATCGAAATAAAATTGGACACTATATCGGTACTAAAAAATATTTAATTAAGATTAAAGAAAACCAAATAATATTTGAATTTGTTAATCAAGAGTTCTCTAAAATTTCTATTAAAAGTTTGTTAAAAACTTGTAATACTGGCAGAGGTAGCAATATTCCTTACGGAATTAATTTAGAGAACAAACCGATTTGTCTTGAAATGGCTAAAATCAAAAGTGCGATTATTGTTGGTCAACCAGGTTCAGGAATGAATATGCTTTTAAATGTCATAATTTTTACTTTAGCATATCTAAACAGTCCAAAAGATATGAACTTTGTAATTTTTTCTACTAACCGTAAAACTTCGGTAGCTTATTTTTCTATCCTACCTCATTTAGTATCAACAGTAGCTACTGATTCAGAACAAATTAAAGAACAAATGAGTATTTTAATTAATACATTAGAAAAAAATAGAACCAAAACTATTTTATTCTTTGATATGTTTGAAAGTTTTGTTAATGATTCTTCAGAAAATAAAGAACTATTAATCGCTCTTATTAATAAAATCGAAGAAACAGGTGGAACAGTGTTCTTATTAGCTAAAGAGATATCTAATTCATCTACTAACGAAATTCTTAATTTAATGCAATGTAAGTTTGTTTTAAAACTAGATTCTCCTGAAATGTCTAAATATCTAATCGGTTCAGAACAAGCTTGTGATTTAAAAGGCAATGGTGACGGTTTTTTCATTTATGAAAACGAATCAAAGGTAAGATTCCAAGCTTGTTATTTATCAATCAAAGAACTACAATACAATTTAGATGTTATAGAAACATTCTACAAAACAATTGGTATTGAAACTAAATCTAAAGATTCACTAATAAACACTAACTTATTTATGGAAGATGATGAAAATGATGAATTAAGCACTAATAAAAAAACTGCAAAAATTGATACTAAAAAAATAGAGAATAATACTACTCCAATAAAGGTTGAAGACAAAGAAGAAAATAGTGATGGTGCTGAAAATGCAGAAGACAAAACTGATACTGATAAATCAGAATAAACTCTGATTTGTCTAAGGCAGAATCTTATAAATTCCCGGTGTAAAAGAAAAACCACCGGTTAGTTACTCTGGTGCTTTTAGTTTGGTTTTACCAGGTCACAATAGGCTGGAAGTCATAATTCATTAGTTTGAATTGATAGTGCAGTGCATGCCATACACGAAGTTAGAGCTTAGATAAAAGAGCCATGATAGAAATATCAAAATCTAGTGATACGAGGAGTTTTAAAAAGAAACGTGATGTTGCAAACGGAACTCATCTAAAGCCATGGCTTTGGGGATGAGAACTCCTGTAAGCATCAAGAACCCATCTTAGTCGGTGGGTTCTTTTCATTTATTATGCAAAACATTTTAATTTGATAGGAACAAAGTGACAAAAACTTAATTAAGCTTTCATTCTGCTTTGTTCCATCAAGTATCAGTAAATCAAATTGGACATTCATCGTACCCATAAATTGTTAAATAAGTACAATCATTATGTTCAGAGAAAGTTTTGTATCATATACCTAAATCACCATTATAGTCTTTTGGTAAATGCAATTCACAGAAAATATCTCTCGATGTAATCATGTCTTCAAAAGTTATATCTAAAATCGTGGTAATATCTTGTGTCATATTTTCTACGCTAAAAACACCTTTAGACAAATCCAAACTCTTTAAACTAGAAAAATCGCAAGCATTAAAAAAACTAATAGCCGTGCGCACTAATCCGTTCGTCATATTTTCGCAAGCAAATATTGTATTATCTAATTCTAAACATTCTAAACCTGATAAATTTGTCCCCAAAAAAGTACTTGATCCTGTTCATACTTTACCGGTTTCTGTCATTTCTGGAACAGCAAACACCACATCTTTTAAATTCAGTTTTGTTAAATTGGATAAATCTGCTCAAGCAAAAAACCCTACAGCTGAATTAACGGCTCCGTTTTTAGTCATCCCTTTTTCAACAAATTGCACTCCCGTTAAATCTAAAGTAGTTAAACTAGTTAATATCGTACTGTTAAAAAAACCTGACCCTGTAAAAATTTCACCACTTTGATTCATTTTTGCTGTTACAAAAATAGCTCCTTGTAATTGTAAGTCCGTTAAATTGCTTAGGTTAGCACTGGAAAAAAAGCTATTACCGGTTTTAATATTACTAGTTTTAGACATATTTTCGTAAGCAAACACTATACCAGATAAATCTAATGACTGTAAGTTAGATAAATTAGCACCCGAGAAAGTGTAATCACCAGTTGCTATAGGAGATGTTTTTTCTCCAGTCAACATATTCTCACAAGCAAACACTGCTTTGTTTAAATTTAAATGTTCTAAACCTGATAAATTTGCATAGGAAAAAGTGCTTTCTGCCGTCAATATCATTTCCGTATCAGTCATCTCATTTGCTACAAACTTTGTTCCTTCTAAACTTAAACTTTTTAGTCCACTCATATTTGCGTTAGAGAAAGTTGAGTTGGCAGTAAAAACATCGCTTTTTAAACTCATATTATTTACCGCAAACACAGTGTTAGATAAATTTAAAGTTTTAAGATTAGGCATTAAAGTATCTATAAAAGTGCGATCACCGGTGCTTATTGTAGAATAATTTAACATCCCACTACAAGCAAAAATAGCATTAGACATATCTAAGTTCTTTAAACTAGACAAATCTGTGTTTGAAAAGGAATTTGATGCAGAACGAGCAGTTTCATTAACCGCTCAAATCGAATGACCAAATTCTATATCTATTACTTCGTTTAAACTACAATCGTGAAATAAATTGTATCCGGTTTGATTATCATCGTTATTTAAAAAAATCATATCACCAAAATCTATCTTTAAAAGTTTTCAGACATCGAAAACTTTTTTACTAAATTTGCAATCTCCTGATATGTATTTTACTTTTGTATTTCCAGAAAAATCCAACACCTCGTAATCATTGAGTAATGAAGGATTTCGCTTTACTGCTTCACTGAATCCAACAATCGTATCATTTTCCTCGGCGAATGAACTAAAAGAAAAGATTTGAGTAGTAAATGGAGGTTTGAATTCTTCACTACCTACACTAATATTAGTGGAAGTGGTGTTAATTCCGTCTGTAGCAGTGATTTCAAGGTTTTTTACATTAGTAATAACTACATCTGCATCAACGGTAATTAATAAAGTATTAGCTACGCTTTCATCATATTCTACTCAATCATATTCTTCGTATGTTCATTCCACAGGATTAACTGAAGCTACGTGAAGAGAAATTTGATCACCTGGACGACAGAAAAGACCGTCTGGTGTTTCTGCATTGACAGAAATTACGAATCCGCTAGTTGGTCTGTATTGTGTTATTCAAATAACAAACACTGCAGTAGCTGTACTAGCCAAAATACCTGAAGTTATGCTAAAAGGCAATTTTTTTTTTTTAGAAAAATACATCAATCTTAGTTCAGAATTATCTCTAATTAAGAGAACTCTTATATACAAAATTATATGCGTAAGAGTTATCTTAAAGTAGGTGAACTTTGTTTTGTTTTGTTGTTGTTTCCTTTGAAAGTAGCACTTTACTAAAATACAAAACAATTATTTGAGTTTTATTTTCTTTCAAAATAGGGAATAAAAGTCTTTCAAAACAGGGAATAAAAGTCTTTAAAAACAAGGAATGAAATGGTTTCAAAACAGGGAATTGAGCTATAATAAACACATGGATAAACAATATTTACCAAGAATAATTGATAAGATTATTGAAGAAAGCTTTGAGGTTATCCGCGCTCTTTGTATTGAAGGTATTAAATATTGTGGAAAAACAAGTACTTGCGAACATATTGCAAATACTGTTTTTAAATTCCAAGATATTTACAAAAAAGAAATTTATAAAAGTTACATTTTTACAGGCAATGAAATACTTTTTAATAGTCCTTCTCCAACCCTTTATGACGAATGGCAAGAAATTCCAGAAATTTGAGATTCTTTAAGAACATATATTGATACAAACAAAGAAGGAAAATTTTTGCTAACCGGTTCTTCTAGTGCTAGAAAAGATATAGTTTCTCACACCGGCACTGGAAGAATAGGGAAGTTAAGAATGCGAACAATGAGTTTATATGAATCCAAACATTCTTCTGGAAAAATTTCTATAGAAAAAATGTTTTCTGAAAATATTGAAATAAGTG
>JAITFH010000055.1 GCA_031281465.1 Mycoplasmataceae bacterium
ATTCTGATTTTGAATGTAGATGTTATTCTTTTGGAGTGTTTTTTGATTGGTTCGACTGTTGATTTCATGATTTTTTGAGGAAATACAACGAATCTGTCTAAAATTTTCCGCCAGGTTTACAAATTTTTGTGATGTCTTCTCGGATTATTTATTGGTTTTGGTTTAATCACTCTACTTGTTTGGCAACTAAACCTACAAACTACTAGACAACGAACAAAAAGCGATGATTATTTTATCGAAAGAATAGTTAACAATACTTCTGAAGTAGCGAACGGCGCATTAGCTATACCAGACGAAAACATAGTTTTAAATGTTAAAAGCAAAACCGGTAAAGTTGTTTCAGCTGATAATATCAAATGATGGTATGACACAAGCGCCATAAATTTCAACAATATCAATCTCGAAACAACAAATGAAAACACTTTAAGATTAGAAGTAGTTTCTGAATCTACGATTATAAGCACTTCGGAAATTACGGTTCTAGCTATCATTACTGAAGAAAACGGTAATGAGGTAACCACAAGTATCGACATTCCGGTAGGAGCTTTCATAACCAATCCTGTTCCTAAAGATATGTTTGTGTTCGATGATATAGACAAAAATGGAACAGATGACACACTAACAGGTATTGGTGTAAATGCAAATTTAAATTCTTTAAGAGAATACGATTCTTTGGATTTTTCTACTTTTGGTGATGACATCAAAAATGTTAGTGGTGATTTTACTTTTCCCAAAGAACTATTTGATGACTGAGAACTTTTAGAAATAAACTTTGGAAATTTAACTTATTTAGAAAACGAGGATGGTGAATCTGGGAAAGGTATTTTTGAAGACTGTGATTTACACACTGTTATAAAAATAGATTACAGCACTTCTACCTGAGCTAGCGAAGGAACTACTTCATCTGCTGCACATACTTTTGATGGAGCCGATTTATCAAGTCTAAGAGAAATTGATATGTCTGAAGCAACTTTTGCTGTTCCTGGTATGTCCGATGGAAACGATGAAAATACCGTAATCAAAACAGCAGATTCTACTTTTGCTAATGCGGTTTTACCTAGCCTAACTGATTTAAATTTTAATGGCACAGTTTTTGCATCAAGTGGAATGTCCAACGAAGCAGATATCCATACTGCTTACAAAACTTTCTACAACACAAGTATGCTTAATTTAACACTTTTGGATTTATCAACTTCTGTGTTTGCAGAAAGTGAAATGACAAAACTAGGTTATGTTTATACCGCTAGTCAAACGTTTGATACTGCTGAAATGCCAAATGTTGATACAGCATATTTAGAAAAAGGTAATAATGAAGCTATATTTGGTGCAGTGGAAATGACAATAGGTGGAGACGTATATAGTGGATACAAAACATTTGCGTTTGCTGATTTGTCTAAAATACCAGAAAAAGGTGCAAAAGACTCAATAGTTGGACAAGGAAGGTTTGAAGTAGAAGGCGAAGCAATGTCTATAGAAGGAAACGAATTTATTGGTGAGGACAAATACGAAACTGACACTTACTGAAAAACAAGATTTAATATTGTTTTTAATCCAGTTCCTATAACTGAAACTTATTTTCAAATTGAACCAGAAGAATATGATGGAGAAACTGTACAAGCAATCGTGGGATTTAGTGAATATGTAGTAAATACTTACAATGATAGTCACGGACAAATTAATCTACTTAACGAATTCGACGCTTTAGATTTTACTTGACATGATGAAAACGAACCTAAGTACGAATATGTTAGTGGATATTGTGAATTCGACGAATATATCGTTACCAATTGGAATCTAAGGAAAATTGATTTCGGAAGTATGATTTTTTTAAACGATAGTTCTGGGCAGTCTGGTAGTATATTCGATTCAAACGATATCACTTTTGATTCTCTCTTATTAATAGACTTCAATTATTCAGTTTGAGCGACAAAAGGAACTTCGCAGTCAGCTGATAGGGTTTTCTATGGAGCGAGTTTTGAAAATTTACTACAAATAGATATGTCACATGCAGTTTTCGCTGTAGAAGGTATGAACAATGAACACGATTTTGTTGCAACCGCTTTCGAAACTTTCTCAGAAGCTTATATGCCTAACTTAAGAAAATTAAATTTGAAGGGAGCGGTATTTGCGGTTGATGGGATGACGACAGGTAATAAGCATGTTTACTCCGGAATGTACACGTTTTATCGAGCAATTATGGATAAATTAGAAACTTTAGACTTGTCAACTACTATATTTTCTGGAAGTAGTATGATAGGTGAAGGCCAAGTTTATACAGCACCGGGTACATTTGAAGATATTAAAGCACCAAGTTTAACTAAATTAATTTTATCAAAAGGTAAAAAACACGCAGTATTCGCATCACCAAATATGAATAGCACAGGAAAATGTATCTATACCGCATATGGTACATTCGGAAAAGCTAATCTGTCAAGTATATATGAAACCGAAATAATTGGAGAAGGAATTTATACTGGAGAAGGTATGAATTTTAATACTGGTAATGTTGACGAAAATAGCATTGCTAAAAAAGACACTTTTCTTCACACTACATTTAAAACAGTATTTAACCCATTACCAATAAGTACAGATTTCTACGATATGGAGACCGTTATTTATAACGGTAAAGAAGTGGATGTGTTAAAAGGGGTTAGAGATATGGATCAACTGTATAGTGCGGGAATTATCAACTACAATGCTATAGACTTTACAATAGCAACAAAACCACTATATATAAGCGGAGATTTTTCGTTTACCCAAACCAAACTTTCTAATTGACCTGTTAAGAAAATAGACTTTGGGAATGCTATATTTTTGCCAAATGCAGACGGTGCGAGTGGACAAGATATATTTAAAGATTCGAATTTAAGCAATGTTGTAATACTTAATTTTAATCGTTCAGTGTGAGCTACACCGGGAACTAAATATTCTGCTTATAACACATTTGCTGGGGCTAATTTAGAAAACTTAACAGATTTAAATTTTTCGAAAGCAGTTTTTGCTTGTGAAGATATGGATAGTGAAATTCCTGTTTCTACTATCACTGGTGATGCAGAACCAGCTAATATTCCTTTTACTGATTTTACAAACGAAGAACCAGAATCAAAAGATATCAGAACAGCTTACAAAACATTTGCTGGAGCTAACTTATCTAAGCTCGCAGACTTAAGTTTAAGTGGTGCGGTATTATCTACTTCAGGAATGACAAAAACTGAAAGTAATGGTTTTGAAATTCATACCGCTTCTAACACTTTTGAAGATGCTACTTTAAGCAATTTAAGAGAATTAAATTTATTGCAAACTATATTTGCTTCAGCGAATATGAATAAATCTGGGGCAATATATACAGCTTCAAATACGTTTTTAAATTCTAACTTACAAAGTTGTTGAAACTTATGGTGTATGGTTGGTAAACGTAGTACTATTTTTGCTTGTGCAAATATGTCTGTTTCAGGAGATATACATACAGGATACTATACTTTTGCAGATGCTTCTATGAATTCGATGTATCCAGAGGATGTGGGAAAAAACAATGTTTTCGAACTCAATGTTATGACTGAAGAAAAAATGTTTAATCCAGGTAATATGACTCAAGCTGCCAATCAAGAACCGGCATGAATAAGAGAAAACACTTATCTAAATGCTACTTTTAGACAGCACTAAACCTTTTAAACTGTATAGATAGTTCCTATTAATAAGTGAATATTGGTTGTATCTAAAGTCGAAGTGTATACATTTTCTTCTACTAAAATATTCCCTGATAAAGTAAACACAAGACTATTGGTTTTTGTGGTACCACCAAATTGAATTGCATTGTAATAATTAGTGCTAGGTAAACCAACTTCACTACCATTTATTAGCACTACATTGTAAAGACTAGCGTTAGTTAATGTAATTTCAGATAATAATGTATCTGATGAACTAATAGTTTGAGTACCGCTTAGTTTTTTATTAACTAAGGTAAGAACATACACTTCCGTTGTTGTAACAAGCGTTTCAACACCCGTTGTATATTCTATTGTAGCATCAATTTCATTACCTTCAACTTCTACTGATACTTTTTTATTAGAACCAGTTCCTTCCACTTCTAAATCTAAATATCT
Organism: Mycoplasmataceae bacterium; assembly: GCA_031281465.1. GTDB lineage: Bacteria > Bacillota_I > Bacilli_A > Mycoplasmatales > Mycoplasmoidaceae > Malacoplasma_A. The sequence goes on from JAITFH010000055.1 coordinate 4,104, forward strand.
TTGTATAATTGCATTAGCTATATTTTGAGGTTTTAAATTGTCATTAAAAGCATTCAGTATATCACTGTCTGGGTTTTGGCTAGGTGTGTTTCATGGATTATCATTTAATGGATTAATTCTAGTTAAATTTTCTTCAAGATAAACTACTGCTTTATCGTTTGTATTGATTTCTTTATTATCTCCATTGTTTGGATTTCCACAACTAGTTAATGAAAAAGTGGTAGTAAAGGTTAGAATAGTTATTCCAGATAATAAAGTTGTAAGTGTGAGTTTTAAATTTTTGTTTGCCATAATAATTATTAGTATAGTCTAAAAAAATAATTTTTGATTTTTAAAATACTTTGCGTAGTTTTCCTTAATACATTAAGGAATAGTTGTTTTTGCTAGTGTCTGAATGGTTCGATTATTCGCGAAGTAAAGCTAATATCTTTCTGCACACAAGTGGTTTAGTTGGTATTGTTGTTCTAGTTAAACTTATTTTCTATTTCCATTTTTTGCAATTTTGCTAAAAATGGAAATATAATTCTTTTATGTTAATAATTCGAGAGAAATACTTGCAAGAACTTTCGAAGTGAAAAGATAAACACGTAATAAAAGTATTAACTGGTATTAGAAGAAGTGGGAAATCAACAATTTTAAATCAATACAAAAATCTATTAATCGAAAAAAACATTTCCGAAAAACAAATAAAGCTGTACGATTTTAATAACCCTAAATTACTTAAGTTAACATATGAAGAAGTGTATGATTTAATTCTCGAAAACTCTATTCCGAAAAAAACCAATTACATTTTTTTAGATGAAATCCAAGATATCAAAGAATTTGAAAAATGCATAATTGGCTTGTTTGAAAACAAAGAGTATGTATTTGACATCTATTTAACCGGAAGCAATTCGCATATGTTTAGTGAAGAATTAGCTACATTATTTACTGG
>JAITFH010000002.1 GCA_031281465.1 Mycoplasmataceae bacterium
TTATAACCTAAAATTTGAATTTGAGTAAGAAATGATTTTTTTAGGGGTTGGTTTTTATTAGACTAATAGGAAAAAATTAGTTGTAGGTATAAGAGTAATTAAATTTTATTTTAAAGCCGTCTCTTCATCGAGTAGGATCATAAGTGGGGTTCATATTATCTCAATCGTAATCAAGCCATGTGCATCCTTTAAATACAACACCAGAACCTGTAGGTAAATACACATTTCAGTCGTGTTCGGCAGCTGTGTTTTGTTGGTTTGCAACGCTTTTTCTAGTAGAAATGTAAATATCTTTTGCTACAACATCTGCTATATAAAAGTTTCAAATTCCAGAAATTCCATTATTAGGATCGGAATAAGAAATATACATTCCTCATTTGTGCCAAACTCCAAAGTTATACAAATCAGCATTAAATTCATTTAATCTAGGAAATTTTATAGTTCTAAAAGGACTTCGGTATACCTCAAGCAATTTTAAATTAGGAAAATGACAATTCGACATATCAAGTGTTCGTGTTACTCCTTGGTATGTTGCGGTAAAATTGATTCCTTGAACATTATTATTGTAACCAATAATGTTATAAACAAGTGTGTTTGTCAAATTGGGTGTTGGAATATCAGAACCAACACCAGATTTTTTTGTACATGGGTTAGCTGCATCATTAACTTTTTGTGGGAATGAGAATACATTGTTTATTTCACCATTAGAACCATAACAATTGTTGAAAGTATTGAATGGATCTATTCAATCTGTACCCGTCATAGCACTACCTGTACCAGCGGGGTAAAGAATTTTCACAAATAAATCTCCATTCTTTACTGCGTAAGCATTAACATCAATAGTACTTTCCGGGTCAACTACTTCGGATAAAGCCGATCCATACTTAACTTTTAAAGTTACTTTTCTTTGATAAGTATCGGTAGTGTTTTGAGCTTGTATTTCCAATCCTTCGATTACAGTTTCATCTACGGTATTAAAATTAACTATGGATAATCCATCGGTAACTTGAGAAAGAGTTAAATTTTGAGAATAATCACTTACTAAATTAACTCCAATATCTTTTTGGCTAATTAACTCATCTAATGTTAAACCAGATTGTACTATTTTAACATTTGCTGAACCTTGATATAGATTAGAATCAGTTTTAGCAGTTATTTTCGCATAAAACATATAAGAATTCAATTGTTTCCAATCAGTCGAATTTTTGGTGCTAATATTTATTTGGTTTAAATCCACTTTACCAAAGTAGTTGTTTTGTTTTATTGCTTCCTTAACAGTTTCTACTGTAGCTTCTGCATAGCTATAAGGACTTTGATAAGAAAGCAATAAACCAGGAATATCACCTATCGGTTTTTTATAGTTAGATGAAAGCGAAGGATAATAAACTTTAACACTGGATGTTAAGTTGAAATGAACCGAACTTGGTAACGGCTTAATGATTAACGATGTAGCAGTAATATCTGCTTCAGGAATTGTTAACTCATTCATTAACCAATTTTTCCCAACATATTCTTCATTTACATATTGGTCTAAAAGTGGCACGATTTTCTTTTCATTTGGTTTAGAAATAAAAAATCCAGACGTTAGTTTTGAATCGCTTAAATTAGGATAGATAGTGTTGTCATTATCTTCCGGAAATTGTTTAAAATTAAAAACTTGACCAATATCTATTCTAGTAGGTAAAGTATTTGTAGTTTGTTCTGAATTAAGGTTTAAAGCGTTAGAACAATTGGTTAGTGTTGACACACACACACACACACACACGGGATTCCGAGTATTAGTGAGGAAAATAATTTACGAAAGTTTTGGTTTCTCATTTGGTTATTTATGATTATATAACCTAGGTAATAACAGAATAGGATGAACGGTAATAAATTATTCCTTTTCTTCTTTATTCTTTTTGCTAGTTCTTTTTGCTCATTTTTCTACCAGCTCGTTTTCATTTTTTACACTTTTATCAAACTTAAAAAAAGTTTCATATTTTAGTTGATCAGGTAAGTATTGTTGGTCCACATAGTGATTTTTAAAATTATGTGGGTATTGGTATTTGTGGCTTTCTATACTAGTATTACGAATGTAAAGTGGTGGATCAAATATTCCACCATTGTTTACTTTAGCTATTGCATTATCCATGCTTACCACAGTAGAATTAGATTTATCAGATAAACAAATTTGAATAATTAGATTACTATATATTAATCTAGCTTCTGGCATTCCCAAACGAAGTGCTTCACTTGAACCAATCATCACTTGTGTTACCAGTGCTTCGTTTGCTAATCCGATATCTTCATTAGCAATACACACTAAACGACGACTAATCGAACTTAAATCATCATTTAAAAGTAATCTAGCTAATCAATACAGTGCGGCATTAACATCACTACCACGACAAGATTTGTGTAAAGCTGATAACATGTCATAATAGCTCGTGGCATTTTCTGTTGTGAAATCTAAACCTTCAGGAAAGAAAGTATCGATTTGTTCAAATGTAGTGTTAGTTGCATCTCGATATTCTGACATCATTTCTAACATTCTTATAGCAGTTCTTACATCCCCATTTGATCTGACACTAATTTTTTTTAAAATGGTTGGTTCGATTTTAACTTTATGTTTTGTACATTGGTACTGCAAAATCATAAACACTATTGCAGGTGTAATCGGATTTAGACGGCAGCTAAAACAACGACTACGAATAGCTGCAGGAATAGTGTAAAAAATACTTTCTGTCGTTAAACCAAAGACAATAACTTCGTTATTATCTAAAAATGGTAACAAATATTCGATTACATTTTTATTCATTCGATGAATTTCATCGATAATCAATATTTTTTGTTTTTCTTTAGCTTCTGCTACCATTTCTGTTAATAAATTTTTATTATCAACAGAAGCATTAAATAATAAAAACTCTCTTTTAAGTTCATTGCAAAGCACGATAGCTAAACTGGTTTTTCCGCAACTAGTTGGTCCGTATATCAATAAACTATATGGTTTTTGAATACAAACCATTGCGGATAAAATTTTTCCTTCGGCAGTTAATTGTTCTTGGCCAAAAATTTCATTTAATTTTTTAGGCTTAAAATCTTGAAGAAAATTAATTTTCATTATTTGAAGAAATTAATGAAATAACTAATGATTTAGTATTTAAGTTGTATGCTAATAATCTTTCGATTTCTGTAGTATGTAAGTTAAGTAATTCCGGTTTTACATAATCAGCAAAAGTAATGACGATAACATTAGTTTCGCCAAGTACACGGTAATGAATATTTTTTATTTTACAATCAAGTGTTCTTTTAACAACATTACTTACAACAACAGAAATTGCATCTTCTTTAATTGTTATTGAACCTTCTTTTCTCTCAAATTGCAAGTCCATAATAAATATTACTTAGTTTTTCCTTCTCTTCCAGAATAAGTGCCATCAACTGTACTTAAAATAATTTTCTCTCCAGCTTCAATAAATTGAGGAACTTTAACTTCAAACCCATTTGCTAATCAAGCTTTTTTACTAGCAGCATTAGCAGTATCTCCTCTAACAGCATTCTCAGCTTCTTTTACTACCAAAGTTACTTTATCTGGCAAATCAATACCTAAAATTTCATCTCCATATTTTAGCATACGTACAGTTCCACCTTCAACTAAAAAGTTTTTTTCTCATTCTAATTTGCTAAGTGGTACTTCTACTTGTTCATAAGTTGTTTCGTCCATAAACACATAGTTATCTCCGTCAATATATGAAAATGTCATAGTAGGAGTTTGAGTCTCGGCTTTTTCATATTTATCTTCACTCAAAACTTCTCAGCTAACCCCACCTTTTCTTAAATTACGAACACGTACTTTAATTACTGCTTTAGCTTGACAAGTTTTATTGAAAGTATTTTCAATAACTTTAAAAATATTTCCTTTTCCATCTAGGTAAGTCATACCTGGTCTAATTTCTTTTGCTCAAATAATTTCTGCCATACTAAAATTATAGTTCCAAATTAGAAGTTAGACGGAGAAAAAGAGTATTCTAATAGGAAAAATGACAAAACAAAACCGTATGAGCAAAAACATGGTTTATCACATAAAAGTTTTTTTGGTTTTAAAAAATGTTTTTTAAACATCTAAAATTAGTTATTATCGTAAATGTAATTTACCGAAGCATTTCATATTTGTGGATTGCTTGTGTAATCACTATAAGTTTTAGAAGCAAAAATTTGAACCATAGAAAGTTTCGGTAAATGAATTGTAATTGGCTTTTCATCATATTGATAAGTAAATTGTGGATATTTTGATGGTTTATTGCTAATCATAACCATTGTTGGTTCGTTACAAGATAAATAAATATCTTTTCTTTCTAAAGAAGAAATTCAAAATTCAGTACAGTAATATTCACTAACTCCAGTTAATTGCATTTGTGTATTGTAATGATAGTATTTGCAATTTACATGTATACCATAATTATCATCTGTAGAATTAGAGAAAAGAAGCGGACTGTATTGGTTTACCATACCAATTTTAAGTTTAGAGAAATGTTTAACAACTGCTCTGAAACGAAATAATTTAGGAGCTAATAAATAAGTCATGTCAAATGAGAAATCTTTTACTACGTAATCAGAAGTAGCTTGATATCAACCGATTACCATTTGTTCCAAACTTTCATCTCATCCAGCAATAGCAAATATCGCACCAAATGATGCATTATTGAGACGATAATAAAGTTTAGTATCGTTATAAAATTTTTCTGGTGCTTTGTCTTTTTGTCAATCAGTTCCATTTTTTTCTGCTACTGTTCAATCTAAATTTTCTATTTGTTCTGGGGTAGGGTTTTCGGTAGCAGTGCCAGGTGTCATATCTTTATCCCAATATTTATAAATAAGGGTGTTGGCGATTGTACAAACCATACTTACTTCGATTGCACCAAAAATATGTGCTGAATATTCATTATCAAATTTTAGATTTACTTTTCGTTCATAAATTTTAGTTGCAGTAAAATCTCCGGTTTCAAACACCAAATGCGTTGCGACGTTTGCATCACAACCGTTAGGATTGTGACTAGCCACTGCTTCTTGAATGTCTATTAATTCGGGATTTTCAGTATTACTATCGCCTCTCAGTTTTACAAAACCGATATCTTGACAAGTAATAAGTTTTTCGATAGGTTGGGTTCTTTTAATATTTATTGTAGCAAATCCACGATAAATATTGCTATTTAGTTTAGGCTGAATGGTGGTTATAAAATTATCGGCATTGATTTGTTCCAATTGATTACTAACATTTATTTGGTTTAAGTTATATGGATTAACTTCTACATTTTTTATCGCTTCCATTACTTGGCTAAAAGTAGGGAATGTAGTATAGTTGATAAAAAATGTTCGTTCAAATGCTGCATCATCAACAGCTATTTTAAAACTATCACCAACCGAAGCATTGTAATAATTTACTTTTAACGCATCTCCTTTATAGTGTACAGAGTCAGCTCGTTTGCCAATTTCGATATATGATGATTTAACATCTATCAATAATTCTTCAGGAAAATAATAGTCTTGTTTTTCTTCGATTACATAATTTATTAAAACTCCACGAATAGTTCTTTCTGTTGGAACACTCATAAAATTTCGACTTGTTTGTTCAGAAAGTCCTATTTCAGCATAGATAAAGTTTTCTTCAGTGTATTTTTTAAAGTCAAATACTTCATTAATATTTACAGTTGGATACATAAACGAATTGGTATTGTTTGAAGAATCAGAATACGAATTTGTGGAACATCCATTCGAAAAACATAATAAAGGTGAGGTAATAATCGTTAGCAATACAATGGGCAAAAACAATTTTTGTCTTTTCATGCCCTCATTATACCAGTTTGTGGAAAATCATTATTTGAAGTTTAAAATTTGCATATTTTTTGCATACATATATAAGTAAGAAAATTCAAAAATATTTTCTAAAATTGCAAACTTTTTTAGGTTTGTGGAAAAATAGTGACAAAAATAAATTTAAAATATCGGTAAAAAAGAAGACATATTTTTCTTATGTTTTTTAATAAATCATACCGTATTCTTTTAGGCAAATTTAATCAGGATATATAATCGACGTTTTGATACGTTTTAGTATATACTTAGTGCATATGTACGGTAATAAAAAAATCAATTTAATCGCAGGAATTAGTATTTGTTCTGCAGCTTTTGTCCCAAGTTTAGTTAGTTGTGAAGTTCAAAACACTCCTATAAACAATCTAACTATTGGTTCTTCAGACGGAACTGATTGAGAAGGATATAAATCTGGTTTATTATTATGTGTAAGATCAAACTCTTGAAATGTGTCTTACACATACCCCGGTATTCAAAATGGAGCATGTATATTTGTGGACAACGACTATGAAGCAGAAAATTTAGTAATTCCTGATATGATTAAATTTCCTAATGGTGATGTTCTACCGTTGGTTTTAATTACTGACTCTTTTGATAGCGGTTTTTTAACAGGTTCGCTAACTATCGGAAAATATGTTACAACAATTACTAATTCTTTTAACCAATATAAAAGCCCAACTAAAGATTTGATAATTCCTAATGATGTTATAAATGTAGGTAGCTCTTTCAATGCAATTGATGTTAATAAAATTTATTTAGGAGACTCGGTAGAATGTGTGGATGAATCTTTTTTAAAATGTCAAGCTAATGAAATTGGTATTTCAGAATATAACCAATGATTCGGATTAGCCACAAACGTTGGTTCACAGTGCCAAGCAATCGTTTACAAAGAATGATCAACTCCCGATAAATGTTTGTTTGATTGAAAATATAATAATTTACTAGGAAGTCTCGCAGTAGGTAACATCGTTATCCCTGATGACGTTAAAACTATAGGAAGTAGAAGTGGAATTCTTACTGATTGTAAAGGAATTAAGGGTTCTTTAAATACTAATAATGTAATGGATATTTGAAACAATTCTTTCTGTGGTTGTTCTTTTGATGGAAAATTAACTTTAGGAAGCAATTTAGTAGTTTTAAATAGTGAAGTTTTTGATAATAGTAATTTTTCATCAGTGGAAGTAAGTTCTTCAAATACAATTTATGGAAATGCTAGTAATGTAGGGGAAAATTGTACTGCAGTAGTTTTAAAAGAAGATAATCTGGATTTACTAGTTGATTACAGTAATCCTAACTCCGTAGTTAACAACTTAATGTTTGGAACTTTACAAATACCTGGGGAAACTGTTAGTATTTCTCCAGAACTAATAAAAAAATGTACCGGTATAAAAGGAATTGAACTTAGTGCCTCAAACAATTCGCAATATGTTTTGGTACAAAGTGATTCAGGAGAACTTACACCAACCGGTTCTATTTCTGCTGAACACTCAGGTTTTATGTTAGATAAAGCAGATATTCCTAATGTTGAAGATGATTCTGATATGGGTATTACTAATGAAATCCCTTATGCAATAGGAGATATAGTAATTCCTGATTATTACGGAACTCATAAAATTACATATATCGGCAACCCTGTTTCGCCTGAAACCGATGGTGACGGAATAGCTTTTGGATTTACTAAATTATCTTCAATAACTACTGGTGAAAACTTAACACACATTTATGGTTCATCTTTTAGGAATTGTCTTTCATTAACTAAATTAGATTTGCCTAATGTAGAATCGATTTACAACAGTGCATTTGAAAGTGAATTCGAAGAAAAACCAATTAACGAAGTTTCGATACCAAGCATCACTTATTTGAACGAACAAGCTTTTGAAAGACAATACAATATAGTTTCTATTACAGTTAATGCTTCTGTAGATCCTGCTGAATTTATTTTCGGCACTGTTTTTTGAAATATTAGAGATAATAAAGGAAAATTAACCAACTCTTCTACTGATGGTACATATAAAAATGCTTGAAAATCAAAACTAGGATTGGGAAGTTGAGAGTGAACAAACTAGTTAGTAATTAGAACAAACTTTACTTCTTACCAGTCTTCGTCTTCAACTTCCCATAAGGTTTAAATACTATTTTTTGACTAGGAGAAACAATAGATTCTTGTTTAGTTTTAGGATTAATAAATTTTTTTTGTTTAGTTTTATAAACAGTCAAAGTTCCTAAATCTAACACAATGCTTGTTTGGTTATTATTTAATTCATCCACCATACTTTTAGAAATTTGTTCAAGTAATAACTTAATCTTTTTCTTTGGTAAACTATATTCATTATCTCGATATAGTTTATCTATTAGTCCAGAATAAGTTAACTTTTTCATAACTAAATTAAGGGTTTAATTTAAAACCAGATTTTTCAAATAAAGTAATAACTTCTTTGATATATTTGTTTATTTCATCAGATGAAATGTTTTGGTTATTAACAAATAGAACTCTGAAAGTATAAGTAATTAAATCTCCTTTAACATATTTGTCAAAAGGAATGATTTCTTGGACATAAGAAAGTTTTTCTACTTGTTTAAGCACTTCTGTGTAATCTTGTTCTGATTGATATCCAAATGTTAAATCTTTATAAAGGTTCATCATTGAAGATACTGGAGTGATATTTAAATTTTTCTTCACACTATAAGCATCGTACATTTCTTCTCAGTTTAAAGCACAAGCATAAATTTTTTCGTTTTGTATTCCACATTCTTTTAATAAAGAATTTTTAATTGCTCCGATGTATCCAACAACTTTGTTTTTGTAGTTAACACTTACACACTCGTTATCATAGAAGTATGGACTAGTAGCGCGTTTGTATGTTAAAGTAGCGTTAAATAAACTAGCTACTTCGTTAACTAATCCGATTAAACCGTTAATATTGTAGACAATTTTAGCTCCAGTAGTTCTATCTAGATAATATACTTCTGGTGTAATAAATGAAATATTTTTAATACCAGGTTTTTTGTTTTGATATATTTTTTGAATTTCATAAATCGGTAATAAATCATTTTTATAAGAAACATTCTTTTTATAATTCATTAGCATTGAATAAATAGAGTTGTTTCTTAAATATTGACGATTAATATTGTTAGCAGAAACTACTTTAACATTTTCTTTATAATTAAAAACATTAAATTTTACAAGGTTTTCTTCACTAATAGTATTGTAGTTTTTTACTTCAGAAAAATAGTTATCAGACATTATTTTTCATAACTTATTAATGAAATAATATTCTGTATACTTGTTTTCAACCATTCCATCAATTTTTAATGGTTCTGGAACAATTTTTTGTACATCCATTGGTTTAATCAATTCTTCTACCAAGTCTTGAGAAGTACTTACATCTAGACGGAATGGAGGAGGGTAAGCATATTCTCCTTTAATTGTAAAACCTAGAAGTTTTAAATATTTAGTTATTTCAGCTAGTTTTAATTTTTCACCCAAAATACCGTTTGCATATTCTACATCAATTTTGATTGGTTTAATTTCTTCTGGTTTACATTCAATCTTATAACCAACGAAATTATCGTAGAATAAATCTTGCAATAAACTAGCACCAACCATAGTTACATAAGTAGGGACTTTTTTAGAAATTCTTTTTGCTGCATCAGTTTGGATACCGTTTTTAGCAGCAGTGTTTCTAATATTAACGAAATTTCAATTAGCAAACTCTACATAAATGTTTTTAGTTTCATTATTTATTCCATACTTAGCATCTCCTAAAATTCCTCCCAAACAAATTATTTCTCCATTACTTCTAACAACAGCATCTTTGTTTGTTAATTTGTATTCTTTTCCATCGAACCCTAAGAATTTTTCTCCATTCTTTGCAAATCCTGCTTCAAAATCTTTACATTTATCAGCGTCATAAGCAGAAGTAGGGGTATTAGTAAGAATAGTAATGATGTTCAATAAATCTAAGATATTGTTTAATGGTTTGTAACCGTTATTCATTAATAAAGATTTAATTGTTCAAGGACTTTCTTCTATGTGAATATCTACTACTTTACCAATACAGAAACCGTTACAAACTTTTTTATCAATAGTAATTTTGTTTTTAAGTACTTTTTTACCAAAGTTTGGTTTAGGATAAGCATAGTCTCATTTAAAAAAACTAGCGATATCTTGAGCGAAAGCTAAAGCTCCATCAATATCATTTCTATTAGAGAAAGGCACTTCTATTTCATAAACTGTATCATCTAATCCTAAAAGTTTGGCAACATTTTTATCTCCAACTTTAGCTTCTCCATCTTTTAATAACAAAATTCCTTGAGCATCGTGTTTAGAAAGTAAATTGTTGTTTAAAGGAGTAAGTTCGTTATAAGCACAAAGCATTCCTTCAGATTTGTGTCCTTTAACTACTTTCTCTTCTATTTTTCTCCCATCGTGTAAAACAGCTCCTGGTAAAGCAACTATTACTAATTTATTAGCAGTAACATTAGGAGCACCACAAATGATGTTTTTAATGTTTTTCTTGTTATCAATTTGAACTTTACAATAATTCAAATGAGTATCAGGAATACTTTCGTAAGATAAAATTTTACCAACCACTAAGTTATTTAGTTTTGGATGTTTTTTTATATCACGGTTAGGTAGTTCGTTTCCAGTTGAGCTAACAGCTCTAATAAATTCGTTATCGTTTACTTTGTTAAACGGTTGTAAAATTCATTCTAATAGTTTTCTTGAGTATGTCATAATTATTCTTCTTTCTCCTTTGCAAATTGTTTTATAAATCTAAAATCATTAGTATAGATATCTCTTAAATCAGAGATACCATATTTAAGCATAGCGATTCTTTCTACACCTAAACCTGCTGCGATACCATGATAACCTTTTAAATTAGATGCTTTCATTACATTCTCGTGCATAATTCCTGCTCCTAATAATTCCATTCATCCAGAGTGTTTGCAACGTGTACAGCCTTTTCCTCCACAGAACGGACAAGAAGCATCGACTTCGAAACTAGGTTCTGTAAACGCGAAGTTAGATAAACGGAAACGAGTTTGTGTTTGTTCTCCAAAGACGTGTTTAACAAACCCTTCGATTACTCATTTTAAATTTTTAACACTCATTGGAGTTTTTTTAACTCAAATAAAATCGATTTGGTTAAACTGGTGTGAATGAGTAGGATCGTCATCATCGTTACGATAAACATAACCAAAATTAGCTACACGGATTTCATCACCTTTAAAATTATCAATAAATTGAGCAGAAGAAGCGGTATTTTGAGTTCTTAAAGAAAGTGTTTTTTCTTCATTTAAGTAAAATGTTTCACTAGGCTCACGAGTTGGATGAGTAACAGGAATGTTTAAATGATCGAAGTTATACTTTGCATCCATCACTTCTTCACCAGATTGAATGGTAAAATTTAATTTCTGGAAGTAAGAAAGAATTTGACGGAAAACAAGTGTAATAGGGCTTACACTTCCTTTAGTTAAATTAGTAGAATTTAATTCAATATCATAATCTACTTTGTGTTCTTTTTTTTCTTTTTCTTGCAGAATACTAGATAAATATTCTTCTACTAAACTATTAACTTTTTCCTTTAATAAATTAAGATTTTTACCATATTCAGACTTTTCACTATCTGGTAATGTTTTAATCTTGCTATATAAAGGGTTAACAGTATTCTTTAAGAAAATGTTTTTGGCTTCAATAATTTGTGTTTCATTTTGACAAGCTTTAACACTTGTTTCTAATTCATCAATTAGTTTTTTAATATCAATGTTATTCATAGTTAAGTTTTATTATAGTGTTTTATTTCTTCGCCACTAGAAGAAGATAGGCCAACTACTTTTTAAAACTTTTAACAGGAACACGTGGTACACGAAGGATTGAAAGGTTAGCGATAGTAGCAATCACATTAGCTAAGTCTTTTGGATCATCAATGAAAGTACAAGCGTGTTTGAAATCTTTGAATACGTAAACTGTATCACCGTTTTTAACAGTTTCATCAACTTTAACACTTGTGTTATCCATTGCCATTTTACCAACTATTGGATATAGTTTTCCGTTAATGTAAACTTTTTTACCTGTGAAAGCACGGAATAATCCATCACCCCAACCGATTGGTAAGTTAGCGATGTATTCAACTTTATCTTTAACGGTATATGTTGAATCATATCCAACTGTTTCACCAGTAGTAGCTTTGTTAACTTGTACGATTTTAGTTACTAATTGGAAACAGTTAAAGCTTTGGTCTAATTTTGGATCTTGTGAAACATATCCGTATACTGAACATCCTGGACGAGCATTAGTTTCTCAGTCACGTTTAGGGATAATTCCTCTAATTAGTTTATCAACACTTTCACTAGCACGGATGTGACGGTAAGGAATTTTCTTTCAGTTAGGAAGTGAGTATAACAATTTTTCATATACATCGAATTGTTTTACAGTTTTTTCAACATTGTCGTTATCATAAATGTGAGAGTAAACTCCGAAGTTAACAACACCAGCTTTTTGTAATAGGTTGTAAGCTTTAAGTAATTCAGCAGGATCTTTGAAACCAATCCTGTTCATACCTGTGTTTAATTTATATTGAACTTTAACTTTCTTTAAGTCATATTTAAGCATTTTTTTAACTTGGTCCAAAGAAGCAACAGGAATAGAAATATCGTATTTCTTTGCTAAAGGAATGTCTTCTTCATCAACGATTCCAATTAACATAACTTCATACTTACCTTTAATGTTTTGACGTAATTGAACAGCTTCTGACATTCTAGCAACAGCTAAAGCATCAATACCATTAGCTAAACAAACTGGAGCGACTAATAAAGCATCGTGTCCATATCCGTTACCTTTAATAGTGGCAGTAAGGTGTTCGTATTTGTGTTTATCTTTTAATTCTTTTTTAAGGAATAAGCAGTTTTTCTTTAATTGGGCAACGTTAACCAGTAATCTTGATAGCATATGTAAGTATTATAGGTTTTTTTCCAATAAAGACGGTAGTATTTTTGCAAATTCCAAGAATTAGTTGTAGAAATTAATCCCAAATTTCTGCCTAAAACCAAATATTTCACTTAGCAAAAACACGAAAACCAAAACTAATTTTATAATATTTAAAATTAAATTTATTTGAAAATCTAAATATGCCTAAAAATAATTTGTACGTTTTCGAAAATGATTTATATAGCAAAGGATATAAAAAAATAGCTGGTTTGGATGAAGCTGGAAGAGGAAGTTGAGCTGGACCGTTAGTGGTAGCGATTTGTATTTTACCAGTTGGCTACAAAAATGATGAAATAGATGATTCAAAAAAACTTTCTGCTATCAAAAGAGAAAAGTTATATAGCGTCATCACTAATGATGCTTTATACTGAAATGTAAGTATCGTTGAACCAAGTGTTATTGATAAATTGAATATCAAAGCTGCTACAATTCAAGCAATGAATAAATTAATTCCTGAAAGTGGATGCGATTTCGCTCTTATTGATGCAGAAAAAGTAGATTTTCAAAAAAGTAATAGTATTATCAAAGGAGATGCACTTTCTATTACTATTGCAGCAGCTTCTATTCTAGCTAAAGTAACTCGTGACAGAATTATGATTGAGCTAGATAAAACTTACCCTTTATACTGTTTTAAATCAAACAAAGGGTATGGGACATCTACTCACATTCATGCTTTAGAAAAAAACGGGATTATTGAAAAAGTTCACCGTGTTTCTTATGCTCCTATTAAAAACATTATTAATAAAACAAAAACTAAATAATAGTTTACTATTTAGGGTTAATTTTAAATTCTTTTTTGTTTAAATAGTTTAAAATTCCTGCATCGCTTTTAAAGTTAAAAATTACTTTACAAGATGTTAAATCTTGGTGAGCAAAATCATCATCTTTGGTTCCGTATTTGCTATCTCCTACAATAGGAAAACCATAAAAAGCTAAATGTGCTCTAATTTGGTGAGTTTTACCAGTGATCAGTTTAATCTCTAATAAACTAGTATTTTTTTCTTTATCATAAGATAATAGTTTATATTGGGTGATAATCCTTACTGATTTTTCATTTAACGGTTTTTTTGAAACAGTAACTTTTTTTAACTTTTCATTCTTAGTTAAATAATCTTCTAATATTCCTTCTTGTTTGGGAAATTTTCCCATTACTTGACAAAGATAAAATTTATCTATTTCTCTGTCTTTAATTTTTTGGTTAAGGATTTTTAGAGATTCAGCGTTTTTAGCACCAATTACTATACCTTTTGTATTTCTATCTAACCGGTTAACCAAAGATGGGATAAAAGTAGTTCCATCTTTATCATCTCAGAACTTTTTTTCATAAAGGTATTTTTTTAGACGGTTAGCTAATGTGTCAACAGTATTTTCTTCGTCAACATGGGTAAGTAATCCAGCAGGTTTGTTTATTAAAATAACATTGTCATCTTCATAAACAATATTTAACTTACTAGGAGCTAAATGGAAATCTTGCTTATCTACAGTTTTGTTTAATAGTTGTTCTTCTAAGAACACACTAATTTCATCACCTACTTGAAGTAAGTAATTAGGTTCAGCTTTTTTATTATTTACTTTGATTTTTTTTAAACGTAAAGCTTTATATACCCCACTTGTAGGTATTTTAGGAAAACGTTTTTTTAGAAATTTATCTAATCTTTGCTTTGCATCGTTGGCATTAATTTTAATAACCATCGTACAAAACTATACTTCTAGTTTAATTACCAGGTTGACTTGGGAACTCGATAACATTACCAATTACATAGTTTAGGATGTTGAAACCAAATAAACCTAAAAAGATAACAATAAGAACAACTACGATTGCATTTTTCATACCTTCTTTAGATTGAGCACGTAATCCGGCATCTTCTGCATTCTTGTCTCCGGCATATTTAAATAAACGGAAGAATTGTACAATAATAATAAACACACAAGTCAAATTAATACCAATAGTTAAAACTCATTGAATAGCTTGAGAACCTGAACTTCCAATATAAACTGTTAATCAAGCTCAGAAACCTTTTACAGTTGTTCCTGATGCTCCTAAAATAGGGTTCAACATTAAAGCATTAACTAATTCAAAACTTTGCATAACAACTAAATTATATACACAAATAAATTAAAAGCAGTTTTTTAAACTTATTAGTTATATAATTACCCTAATAACTTTCTTTACAATTATTTAGTGTTTAGATTTTTATCATCTTAAACTACAATAAAATGCATTTCAACCAATTAAACATCAAAAAAAGCTTACTTCAAGGAGTTGAAAAAGCGAAATACGAAACTATGACGGAAGTCCAGGAAAATATCATTCCTGCTTTTTTAGAAGGAAAAGATATTCTTGCTAAAGCTCCAACAGGAACAGGAAAAACAGCTGCTTTCGCTATTCCTTCATTAGAAAAGGTTAATACTGAAGTTAAAACACCACAAGTTTTAATTTTAGTACCAACTAGAGAATTAGCTGTACAAACTGGAGAAGAATACAAAAAACTTAGTAGTTTTATTCCTAATCTAAAAGTTGTTACTATTTATGGTGGACAAAAAATAGATGTACAACTAAAAGCTTTAAAATATAACCCCCAAATTATCGCTTCCACTCCTGGAAGATTAATTGATCACGTAAAAAGAAAATCTATTGACTTATCGCACATTACTACTATTATTTTGGATGAAGTAGATGAAATGGTGAATATGGGTTTTATCAATGATATTAAAACTATTTTTTCTTTATTTACTAATCCTCACCAAACAATTTTGATTTCTGCAACTTTTTCTGATTCAGTAAACAAAATTTCAGAAAGATACCAAAAAGATCCAGTTGTTTTTGAAGCAAAAAATACTTTAGTTTCTGAACCAAAAATTACTCCTTTCTATGTAAAAATTAACGAAGCTAATAAATTAACTTTCTTAACTAAGATGTTAAAAGATAATCCTTGAAAACTAGTGGTAGTTTTCACTAATACTAAATGAAAAGCTCGTGACATTTCAGAAAGTTTAAAAAAAGAAGGTATTTCTTCTTATCCTTTACATAGTGACATGTCTCAAAATGCACGTGATAAAGTTATGAAAGAATTCCGTGAAGGAAAATTCCGTGTATTAGTGGGAACTGATATTGCTGCTCGAGGAATCGATGTTAAAGGAGTTGAATGTGTGTTCAACTTCGATATGCCAAAAGAAGCTGAGCACTATGTTCACAGAATTGGAAGAACAGGAAGAAACCAAACCGAAGGAACAGCTTATACTTTATTAAACTACGATGTTGATTTTTCTATTAAGAAAATCGAAAAGATTACTAATAAAAAAATTAGTGAACATTCAGCTATTGAATTTGATTTTATTGAAGAAAGAAATCCTAATCAAAGAGGTGGCAGAGGTGGAAACCGAAATGGTGGTAATAGAAACGGTGGTAACAGAGGTTTTAACCATTCTGACAGCAATTCTCACCACGGTTCTAGAGAAAATCACGGTAATCATTCTTTCTCTCGTGGTAACAGCAGATTTTTACACGATAGAAATAATAATCAAGAAGGTAAACCAAGTGAACACCAATTACACGAAAGAAATAGTGAAGCTAATACACCTGAAGGCGGTGAATCGCCAAAAAGATTTGATAGCAAACCTAGAAACTTCGGAGATAGAAAATCATTTGGAAACAAACCTAGAAGTTTTGGTGGTGAGAAAAAGTCTTTCGGAGATAGAAAATCATTCGGAAACAAACCTAGAAGTTTTGGTGGTGAAAAAAAATCTTTTGGAGATAGAAAACCATTTGGAGAAAAGAAATCTTATGGAAATGATAGACAATACGCTTTCCAAAGAAGAGAAAATTCTGGTGGAAGAAGTGCGTTTGGAACTAAGAAACGTAATTTTTCAGGAACTAAAAAATCTGGTAATAATTAATAACTAGTTATTGTTATTCTTTTTAGTAATCTTATTTACTATTCCTTCATATCCTTCTTGTTTATAAATTTCTATTGTATTAAGAAGTTTTTTATTCTCTTCAACTAACCTATTATTTTCTTCTAAGATTTTTTTATTCGAAGCTACTAGTTCAGCAGCTTTCTTTTCTCAGTTAGCATAATCATCTTTAAAACTTCCTATGAATTCTGAAACATAATCAAAGAACTCATCTACTTCTTCAGCATCATAACCGGATTTATATGCTTTAATAAATTTTTTGTTTAAAAGTTTTTTTTGGAATTCGATAATATTTTCTGTTTTCATCTCGTATAAGTAGGATTATAAGTTTTAAAATAAAAACTAATTAAAGGTGTTGTTTAGTTTACATGATGTTCTGGTGCTATGTAGGGGGCTTTACAACTAATCAACCACAGGTTTTTCTCATTTGGGCGGTACATCGGTTTCAATCTTCTTTCTTGTAAGTGTCTTAGGAGGATAATTTTTGAACTCACGATTTTTAAGGACTTTTTGGAATATAAAAACTCAATAGCAAAAAGTGATGCTATTAACCACAAAAGGTATTCCTGTAGCTATCAAAAATATGTTGTAAAGGAACGATTCTATAGAATCAGCTGAAGTATGTATAGCAAATATTCTCACAAATAATCCTACAAGAAATACTATTCCAAAAATAATAGCTAATCACATACTTCAAGTACGTTTTTTTCAAAAGTATTCTCTAGAGAAATACCAAACTTTTCCATCTTCCCCAATAAAGAAAAAACTATAGCGTAATAAATTCCACACAAAAATATTTTTACCATATTTTACTTGAAATATTTCTCGAAGCACTTCATTATCTTTCATTAGTTCTCATAGTTCATTTTTATTTTCTTTGGTAAATTTAATTTTTTTTAAAAGAGAGTAGTAGTTTTTTTGTCTTCCACATATTTGCTTCAGCGCAGATATCAGCATAACGATAGAGAAAGGAAAAAGAATAACAATGAAGCAAAATGAAAAAAGTGCTGCATATAAAGCTTTATCTGTTGGGATATTCGATATCAAAAGAAAAAACACTAACGCACTAAATAAAATACTTAATAAAAAACGAGAAATGACATAAAATACAACATCTCATGGATACAAATAAGTGCTATCAGAATACTGAGAAAAATCAACATACCCTCAACACAAATTTATTCCCGAATCCTCAGGACCTTTTTGTGGCCGCATTTTTGTTACTTTTTTTATTCCAGATGAATCGGTTGTATCTTTTTCAATTTGTTCATAAGCAGAATCCAAATAAGGGGCAGATTTTTTCAAAAATTCATAATATTCTAATACTTTTTCTAGTTCATTAGAAAATTCTGTTTTTGTAATTGGCTCATTTAGTTTTTTATTTTTCATACGGTTCTACTAAAAATAATATTCATCTCCAAAACTCTGATATTATTTTTGTCCATTTTTTAAAATTATAAGTGACGAACTACATTACTTACAATATAGTTCTAGACTGGACTGTTTTAAGAAGTAAAACGATTTAAAATAACGAATGCCAAAATAAAACCTAGAATAGTTTATTTGAGAGCTTAATATAGTTTGCTCATTACTCATTTAAAACGATATCCGACACCGTAGTTTTGTACGCGTATAAGTGCTATCGTATTATGAATTACTTAATCCTTTCACTTCTATTTTTATTTTCTAAATTAGAAGTTGTTCCTATTTCTTCTTTTATATTTCTTTCTGGTTTGAATGGATATTTAATAAATACAGTGAAATAAGAATATATTCAAGAAAACAAAACTGCTATCGCTCATATAAAAACTAATACTGCTAACACTAAGACTGGAACAACTTCCCTTATTGGTTCATAAAATATTGTTACAAAAAAGAATGCAATAAATGGTAAAATCATTATCATATCTAAAACAAAAGAAGCTTTGAACAAATACTTAGGATATATTCATATTTCTCCTTTTTCAGAGATATTGTAAAAACTAACTCCTAAACTTCTTAAGATAAACTTATTTTTTCCATATTTATACTGGTATATATTTCACAGTCTTTTATCATCTCTCATCAAAATACTTAGCATTTGTTTGTTTTCTTCTGTAAATTCGATACATTCTACTAGCGCTGAAATCGTTTCTTTCTTTTGTTTTATTGATGGAATTAAAAAAGCCAAAGACACAATGTAAGCTGGTAAAAAACCAATATAAACAGGTCATAAAAGAGAGAAGGAAAACAATAGAGAAAAATCGGTACTTCAATACACAAAAAGTATAGCAAATGTTGGAAGGAAAAACATACAAACAATCAAAGCTACGATACTGCTTATTTCTATCCTTTTTCTGTTTACATAACTATCATCTATGTAAACTAAAAATCAGCTTTTTACTTCTAGCATTTCGTTGCTTGAAGTCACACTTTTGGTTAAAAATTCTTTTTCTTCCTCAGTGTTGGTTAAATTTTTATTTTTAAGCATTCTTTTTGCAACATTAGATGTTCTAAATTCGCTTGTTAATTCCATCTGACTTTTTTCTATATTATCATAGATTTTTAAAATATTTTCAAAAATATTTTTGTACTCAGTTTTTTTATCTTTATATTGTATATCTGAAATTTTATTTGCCATATGTTCTTTCTAAGATGTAGAATTCTTCAGTAAAATCTGGTTTGTTAGAAATTGCTAAATCAGCTATAAAAAAAGCTAATTCAGCAGCAGCTTGCACTGACTCGACAATTATCGAAAAAACTGAGGAAATTTTATGTGCTTTTTCAATTCCTTTAAACAATATTGCTTTGATTTTTTTTGTTTTTTTTATTAAAATCTGAATTAAAGCAGAAACAATGTGAAAAAGTATGTCAACAGTTACCACCATAATATCTGCTCAATAATTATTTTTCTCTGATAAAAAGAATTCGTTTGCTTGTGATAGTTGTCCATCCTTTAAATAATACTCTATTAATTTTATATATTTAGTCGCTTTTGTCTCGCTTGACTCGGAATTTTGTAAAAGAAATAACCCTATCTTGCTGTGGTCAATAGCATATTTTTCTTTAACCCTATTATTAGCTTCTATAACTTCTTTTAAGCTATCGATTTCTCAATAAAGCATTAAACAATTTGCTACCGTAAACCCAATTGATAATATAATTAGTGTTATTTCTAATGCTAATATGAATCCTGCTATATTAAAAATTACTATATATAACTTAAATAAAATTATGTCAACTATTTGTGCAATTATCAATAACGTTTCTAAGGTACTGGTTGTCACAAGATTTGAAATTTGCAAATATTTTAAACTATAAAGTTTATCCATGTTCACAAAAAACACCTTGCACCCGTCAATAATCCTATTAATTTGATAGTTAATCATATCATCTGTAACTTCTTTCAAAAGAGTGTCCTGTACTTTATTAAAAACACTAGACACACCGTTCAACAAGTCTTGGATTTTTAATTGATAGCTTATTCCACCATAAACTTTATCATTATCCATTATTGGATTATTTTCGTCAAATGTTAAGTTCAACATATTAAGAGAGACTTTAAATTGAGGATAATCTGAAACATGATAAGCTTTATCATCTATCATTAATAATTCCTGTACTTTTTCTAAATCTAATTCATAAGGAATTGGTTTTGGGGTTTTAGAAATGGTATTAAAATTTCCCTCGTATCAATTATTTGCTTCCCCATTAGTTCATTCTCCCTCACAAAAATAATTTTGAATATAGATAGAATTAGGATTGTAATGTAGATAATATTGTTCGCCTGATTTTTTAAGAAAAACAGAACTTTCATCTATAGTTGCTTCTCAATGCAAACGATGGTTTTCTGCACCATCCCATCCTGGAGCTCCCCCAGTAGCATTTGTAGTATAAATGGAATT
>JAITFH010000003.1 GCA_031281465.1 Mycoplasmataceae bacterium
TTCTTTAATTTTTCTATGTCTTCTTTAGAAACTTTATCTTTCAAAAGCTCTGCTAAGATGTTAATTATTTCGCTAGATTCCTCCTTAGTCAACGAATCTATTACTTCTTGTCTTTTTTGTTGTTTTGTTTTTTTATTCATCATAGTATTATTATTAAACAAATAAATGAAATTAGAAATAGAAGCTGCTCCAGGTTGAAATTTTACCTTTTTGTATTGATATGCAGAGCTTCTAGCTACTTTTGGTCCAAATAGCATTCTCAGCCATTTGACTTTGATGCCTAAAACTATGTTTAGAAAGATAATTTTTCTTTTGAGTTTAAGTTTGATTCGTTTTTGTCCTTTGTGTATTCCCATTTTGTGAAAGTTAAGTTTTTCCAACTTTCAGGGCCCAACCTACCTAAAACAGCACTTTTCATATATAATATGGTAAATAAAATAATAAGATGAAACGAACTTTTCAACCTAATAAAGCAAAACGTGCTAAAACTCATGGTTTCTTAACTCGTATGTCTACTCATGATGGTCGTTTAGTTTTAAAAAGACGTAGAGCTAAAGGAAGACACAAACTAACTGTAAGTGATGAGCGATAAGATCGTTAGCTTAAATAGTTTTGAAGTAAAAGAAATATTTTTAAAAAAGCATTATTGTCTAAGTACACAGTCTTTTCTTATCTTTTATAAAAAAAATGAAGAAAAAATATTTCGTTATTGCGTATCAACTAAAAAGAAATTTTTTAAACTAGCTGTACAAAGAAATAAAGTTAAAAGACAAGTACGAATGATGCTGAGAAGCAATTTCGTTTCTTTACCAAAATGCGATGTAGTTATTATCCCTCAACAAAGTTATATGGATAATTCTTATGCTCAAAACCAAGAAATTTTAATCAATAACCTAAAAAAGATTAATTAGTCAATAGTAAATTTTGTTCCAGCTACTACTAAAGTATCTCCTCTTTTTGCACCCAACTGTTTAGCTTTCTCTTCTGCTTGTGATGTTTGTAATTTTTGATTAAAACGAATAATGTTATCAGGAGTTGTTAAAGGTATTCGATTTGCTCAATAATCAACATATTCAGAAACAACAACATATTCTCCGTCAGAATTCTTAATTACAGTTGTATCTTGCGGAAGTTTTCTTTCTTGCAATCTTCCTTCATACTTTATTTCTCTCATTTTAGTGATTTGGTTTTCTCTAAGTTCTTTGATAATACCTGCATATTTATCAAAGATATAGTTTACCAATTCAGTTGTGTTTATTTTTTCTAAAGCACTAATGGCAAAAATTTTCTTTCCGAGTTTTTTTTCTAAAGATTTTAATGCTTCTTGAGCATTAGGAGTATCTATCTTATTTCCAACAACCAAAATTTCTTTTTGAACTAAATCTTTGGAATAAAGTTGCAATTCGTTGTTAATAGTCTCATAAGCTTCGTAGGGGTTTTCGTTATCAAACTCTGACAAAGAAATAAGATGTAAAAGAATATGACAACGTTCAACATGTTTCAAAAAATCATGTCCTAAACCTTTACCCGTATTAGCTCCTTCTATTAATCCTGGAATGTCTTCAAAAACTAATTGCATATTATTGTGCTTAACTATCCCTAATACCGGATTAAGGGTAGTAAACTGATAGTTAGCTATTTTAGGGTTAGCATTAGATATTTGTGAAATAAGAGTTGATTTACCAGCATTTGGTAAACCAACCAAACCTACATCGGCAAAAAACTTTAGAGAGATAACTACATTTCTTTCTTCTCCTAATTCCCCATTCTCATATAGAGTGGGGATACGATTAAAACTAGATTTGAAGAAAGTGTTTCCGTGTCCGCCCATTCCTCCATGGCACACAGTGTATGTTTGTCCATCTTCAATAATGTCAGCTAACAATTCGTTTGTTTGGCTATCATAGACAGAACAACCGATAGGGACGTGGATAAATAAATCTTCAGCATTTTTTCCAAACAAATTGCCACCAATTCCATTCTTTCCATTTTCGGCAACTACCTTTTTAGTATTTCTTAATTCAAACAAAGAATCTTCGTTATGATCTCCGATAATAATGATATCTCCACCTTTTCCTCCATTTCCTCCATCAGGACCACCGTATTGGACATGTTTTTCGTGTCTTCATGAACACACTCCATTTCCTCCGTTACCTGCTTTTAAAAAAATCGAACACTTATCAACAAACTGCATCTTAAAGAATTATAATTTAACTAATGGGAAAAGTAGTTAAAACATGAGCAATTGTTAGTTTCTTTCTACCTGCATTATCTTTAACTACACTTTTTACTACTGGATGTAGTGAAACACCTAATTTGTTTCATTCTGTACCACTAACTTCTAAATATTTTAAAATGTGATCACAAGATACAATCTCTGGGTTTAGTGATGAAGTAGAGGCTGATCCAACTTTACTGGACGAATTTAATAGTTTAGATTTTACTTCTCAAAATGGAATTAAGTATTTAAAGTTAGTGAAAAATGCTAACTTTAAAAGAGAAGTATTAGAAGGATGAGATGTGATCCAAATAAATTTTGGAAATATCGAAGTATTGAATGACACTAGTTTTAATACAGGATACGAAACTTTTGCTGAGTATGATTTGTCGTCACTTCAATATCTTGATTTTGGAACTTCAAAGTGAGCGAATGAACAAACTAGAGGTAGTCTGAACGCTACATTTAAAGGGTGTGATTTATCTAACCTAATTTCGTTAAATATGAAAAATATTGTTTGCTCAGTAGAAAATGCTGACATAGCATTTAATCACCTACATACAGCTTTTTGTACATTTAATGAAGCTATTTTAACTAATCTTACTAGTTTAGATTTAAGCGGAGCACGTTTTATTTCAGATAATGTTGCTGTACATGAATCTGTAGGAGTAAACAAAGGAATTTTTGTAGCAGATGGCACATTTTTAGGAATCGATGCTCCGAAGTTAAAAAATATTGATTTAACAAACACAATATTTGCTGCCAAAAATCTTGGCGCTGGAAATTTATTGGATGTTCCAATTTATACTGCTTGCCAAACTTTCGCTAGTTCAAAACTGCCAGAATTAGAAAAAATAATATTCAAAAATACTATATTTGCAGTAGAAGAAATGAACGAGGAAGCACTTCCTATTTATACAATGTCAGGAACTTTTGCTAATATTGAATTCGATTCTTTAGCAAGAATTAATTTGTCCGGAGCTATTCTTGTAGCAGAACATATGGGACAAGTTGAGGCTTGATCAGCTAGTGGAGCATTCGCTGGTTCTACCTTTCCTTTAATTACCGAATTAGATTTATCTCAAACATATTTTGCTGCTTCTGAAATGTCTTCTTACGGAAATGTGTATACAGCACATCAAACATTTATGAACGCTACATTTCCAAATTTAACTACTTTAAACTTAAAAAATAAAGATACATTTTGAGCAACAAATATGACAAGCCATACTATTTATTCAGCTAGTCACACATTTGATGGTTTCATAATTGATGAAAGCAAGCTCGAAGAAATCTTATTACCAGATGATTATGTTGGAACCGGATGAGATAATACATTTAGCAGTCATACTGTGTTAGACAACAAAGTTACTATTTATAGTTCCACAACGTGTCCAACATGATTCAATAACAACTGGTGATTAAATGCTAACTGGCGAGCATATCCAACTTCAGAACAATAATCTATTATTCAGATTTTATTTCTTTAACTTTATTTTCTTCATAATCTAACAAAAATATTTTGTTTTGTAAAGGACAAACTAAGTACATTTTCTTTATACCAAATAATTTATTGTTTAATAATTGTTGGTAGATATCATCTTTAGAAATTGCTTTTTTTACTTTAATACTAATACTTGCATCATTAATAACAAAGTGTGAGTTTCCAAAAATACATCATTTTCTTTTTAATGTCATTTCTTTTTTGTCAAACACTTTTTCTAACAATCCAAAAATAATATCTATTGTTTTGATAATATTTTCAAAAATTTCGTCTTTGTGTTTAGAACGAGAAATTACATATATCTTATCAGTTTTTTTAATTGCGATATCACTCAGGATATCATCTAATAATTTTGGTTCTAGTTCAATAGAAAAGTCAGAATTAATGATTACCTTACAAGTCATTTCTATTAAACCAGCTGATTCAATATCTCTTTCAAAAAAGTTAAGTGTATTTTCTACTCCCGCTGAAAGAATTTCTTTTTCATTTTTAACTACATAGTTATCAAACAAATATTGTTTAACTGGTAAAGAAGCTTTTGTACATCCAACTCCTAAAAATGCAGTTTGTCAATACATAAGGTTGAAAAAGAATGGACTTAGATTTTCTAAAGCATAATCCAAATCTTCTTTGTGTTCCATACATTCTTCGTAATGTTTTTTGTAATTATGAAACGAATAACCTCCATCACAAAATTCTGGAATAAATACTTCTCCGTGAGCACCAAAGAAATATAGATTAGTAATAGCATCGACACAAACATAAATTCTTCCAGGTTTATAGTTTTCTCTTATATTTTTTTTAGTTAATCTAATCACCTGGTCTAATTGATAAATCTCGTTTCTTATCGAATTACGTAATTTATAAGCAGCTTCTTCTTTTGCTTTAACAAGTGCTTTTCGTGATTCAAGTAATTTTTCTAAACTTTCACTTGCTTTAGCAGCTTCTTCTTTGTTAATATCCTCTTCTTTAACAATCTTTCTATAACAAACCTTTTCAGGGTTAGCACCGTAAGGGTCATGATGAACATACTTTTTAGCAAGTGCTGCAGCTTCTTCATTTACTTCAATAAAATTTTCTAAAAACTTCTCTTCACTATCGTATCTAACTATTCCAAGGTATGGTCAAGTAGAACCTTTATAAAACCATAACTTATTTTTGTAAGCAACAACAATTCAAGTTTTAAGAGGCATATCCTTTACAATATTTAATATTGATTCGAATCTTTTGAAAGATATTTCTGACGAAGCCCAAGTAGATTTGACATAGTGTTGCATTAATTCTTCTTGAGAAAATATTTCGATTTTATTATCGCGGATATCGTAGAAGTCAAAATAATTATAGTTAGGTTGGTTGGTTGAATTTTGTCAATTGTTAACACGAATTTTAGCAATTTCTACTTGTCCTAAAGCGGAATCTCCTAATCCTAGTGATTCAACGTTATTCATAGCTAATGAACGTAGTTTTTTATAGTACTTAATTTTATCTCCTTTTTCAGTAACTAATACTTCACCTGTTCCTGATATTTTCTTTACTGCAACAATGCTTAAAGTTTCACCATATTGAAAATCACTTGGTTTAACAAGTTCGTCATCATTTCTTAATAGGTGAGTTTTAAAAACGTAAGATGTTTGTAAACTTTCTGGAACCTTATGAATGTCATAAGTGTCTTGAAGGAAAATAGCATTTCTACGACATCTTCCAACTAATTGGGTGTAAGTAGCGGTTGAATAGTGGGCGTTGGAATATGTTCAGACACAAACAGCTGCTCTAGGCATGTCAAAACCTTCTTTAATTTTTTCCTTAGTGATAACGATAGAATAAGGACTAGTATTTTTTCTTAACTCATTTAAATCATCTCAAGCAGTATTTTGATCGATATAAATATACTTAATTTTATTTTTACGGAAAACGTTTTCTAATTGTAGTTCATCAATGTGAAAAAAACCACTAGTCTTAATAATTAAAGCGGGGTTGATGTTATATGGTTTATAAATGGTTCTTAGTTCTAAAAGTTTATCAACAGCTTCAAGAACTGTTTTACCAATTTGTTCTAAAGCGTCAGTTTCAGAAGATTCTATTTGTCGATTATATTCTACAAGTTTTTTTAACATTGGAGTGTGTTCAAAGTTTCCAATCACATCTGGTTCGTTATAAGGAGTGGCAGAAAAATCAATCTTACATAAAAAATCATCATATCCATGACTGTCAGCGGTGTTGTCTTCGATATGGCATTCATCTTTAATATAAATTAAAGGACGTTTTCCTGCATCCTTTCTTCATACTTTTTTTATGTCATCAAATGTTACTTTGTTATTCTTTCTTCCAACTTGAGCATCCCCATAAATGTAATAGTTTTTAGAATCAATAGAAGCGAGATTTTCTTTTAGTTGTTTTTCTAAACCACATTTAGAAAGGGTACGGATAACAAAATAATAGTTTTTAAAGTTTTGAGATATCAACTTTTTAATCATTATTGATTTACCTGTTCCGGTAGCTGAAAGTACGGTAATAGTTTTTTGTTCGTCCTTTATTAATCTTTCAATTTCCGTAACTATACGGCTCTGTTCGTTTTCAACTTTCTCTCACTCTTTTATATTAAATTTATGAGTCAAACCTTTCATATATGTATATGTTATATTCTATATGATGGTGTTTGGAATAGTTTTTGAGAGGTAAAAATTAGTATTAAAACAAATTAATCAGTTAACTTCTTCTGTTCGCTTTTAACTTCTTCATAATCTAGTTTGAATATTTTGTTTTGTAGTGGACAAACTAAATACATTTCTTTTATACCAAACAATTTATTGTTTAATAGTTGTTGGTAGATGTCGTCTTTTGTTAAAACTTTTTTAAATTTGACATTTATAGAAGTATGACCAATTGTAAAACCAGCGCTTCCCAGTAAATGTTCAAAAGTAGTCATTTGCATTTCTCTTTTAGGGATTTTTGTTTCAAGTAATTTAACGATAGTATAAACTGCATTGATAATGCTATCAAAAATTTCTTCTTTGTGTTTGGAACGAGAAATTACATATAGTTTATCTTTCTTTCTTACAGCTGAGATTAACCCAATAAGTTTGTCTAAATAAGCATGGGTAAGTTTTTTTGTAAAATTAGAATAGATGTATTCTTTACAAACTTCTTCAGTTAAACTAGCTGATTCAATATCTCTTTCAAAGAAGTTAAATTCATTAACAATTTTAGCCGCAAGTATCTCTGATTCGTTTTTCACAACATATGTATCTAAAAGATATTGTTTTACTGGGGTAGATGTTCTGGTAGTTCCAATACCTAAAAAAGCTGTTTGTCAATATATCATTTTAAAAAGTAACGGTGGAATGAAAGAAGATAAATGATCATATTGTTGTTTTAATTCTTGACAACTTGCATATTCTGCTAGATGAGATAAATATGTTTCTTTTGAACGATGGTATTCAGGAACGATTTCATCTCCAAAAAATAACAAAGAACAAACCCCTTCTAGGTGTACATATTGTTTTCGTACTGCATAAAGACTATTAAGTTGTTTGTTAGTATCATTAATACTTTGAGCAAGAACATTTATTTTATTAAGTAATTCAACACGCTTTTTTTGATCTTGTTCTGCAATCATTTCCTTGCAAAGTTCGGCTTGCTTTTCTACTGAAACATTAATAATGTTATTTAAATTTTCTACTCTTTCTTTGTCAGGTACACTGTTTACAGTTTTATCTCAACCTAGAAAAGTTGGATCATAACCTCATTTGTTAACATAGAAAAATTCAGATATCATCTTTTGGTCTTTTTGACTAGGTATATCGAAGTTTGCTAAAAACTCTTCTTCGGTATTGAATTTTATTTTTCTCATAGGATATTCAGCACTTTTAAGCAATAAAAAACTATCTTGGTATCAACAAACAATTCTTTTCTTGATAGGCAGGTTCAATACTTTTTTAAATATTTCATCAAATCTATCAAAAGTTACTGAATTAATTTTCCAGTGGGATTTGTAATAGTAATATTCTAAAGCTTCTTTACTATACAAATCTATAAGTTTATCGTTTTCATCATAAAATTCGAAGTAGTTATAGTTAGGGATTTTTGATGATTTCACTCAATTGTTAATACGAATCTTTTTGATTTCAGGAGGAGGGGGAACATTTTCTTTTGTTGAATAATCTTTTGCTGCTAACAATTCTAATTTTTTATAGTATTTAAATCTATCTCCCTTATCGGAAACAAGTATTTCTCCTGATTTAGATGATTTTTTAAGTTCAAGGATATTAATTTCTTCTCCATATTCAAAATCACTTGGTTTAGCAAGTTCATCGTCCTTAGTTAAAATGTGAGTTTTGAAAATGTAAGAAGTTTGTAAACTTTCTGGAACAGTATGGATGTCGCAGTTATCTTGTAGGAAAATAGCATTTCTTCTACATCTACCCACTAATTGGGTGTAAGTAGCAACAGAATAACGAGCATTAGAATATGTTCAGACACAAACAGCTGCTCTGGGCATATCAAAACCTTCTTTAATTTTTTCTTTAGTAATGACGATAGAGTATTCACTATCATCTTTTCTTAAATCGTTTAGTTCATCTCAAGCGGTATTTTGATCGATATAGATGTATTTAATATTGTTCTTTTTAAAAACTGGTTCTAATTGTAATTCATCGATGTGGAAAAAACCACTGGTTTTAATAATTAGAGCGGGGTTGATTTTATATGGTTTGTAAATTTTTCTTAGATCTAAAAGCTTGTCGATTGCTTCAACAACAGTTTTACCAATTTGTTTTATCGCATCTTCTTCAGCAGAATCAATTTGACAATTGTATTCGACAAGTTTTTTTAACATTGGGGTGTGTTCGAAACTTCCAATCACATCTGGTTCGTTTTCAGGGGTAGCGGAAAAATCTATCTTACATAAAAAATCATCATATCCGTGGTTATCAGCTGCATTGTCTTCAATATGACATTCATCTTTAATATAAATTAATGGACGTTTTCCAGCATCTTTTTTTCATACTTTTTTTATGTCATCAAATGTTATTTTGTTATTCTTTCTTCCAAGTTGAGCATCTCCATATATGTAGTAGTTTTTAGAATCAACTGAAGAAAGATTTTCTTTTAGTTGTTTTTCTAACCCACATTTAGAAAGGGTACGAATAACAAAATAATAATTTGCTAGATTACGAGAAATTAACTTTTTAATCATTACTGATTTACCAGTTCCAGTTGCAGAAAGTACAGTAATAACTTTTTGTTTCTTTTTAATGATTGCTTCGATTTCAGAAACAATTTTATCTTGTTCTTTTTCAACTTTTGTTCATTCTGTTAAATTGTATTTATGAGTCATTGTTTTTGTTTTAAAAAATTGGTGGTGTATATGTTATATAAGATGAAGTTTATTCCAACCCCAATTTCTGTAGTCTAGATTGAATCTTACTTCCTTTTCTTCTTGAACGAAGCACGATTCGATGCATAATATATGATTGTAAAATTGAGAAGAGAGCGGAGAAGAATCAGTAAACTCCAACACCGGTTGCTGAGAAAGCAACGATGGCACACATTACTCCAGTAAATATCAATTGAATTAATTTTGTTTTCTTTAATTGTTTGTTTCCTTTTTGGGTAATAGCTTTAGCATTTTTTACATTTCTTTTTGCTGCTCACATTTGTGGTAAACGCATAGAAAGGAATTGAACCGGTAAAACAATTAATAAAAACAAAATATATCAAGCTCCACCATTCATTAAGTTGGAGAAAATTTCTGTGGTAGGAGTTAGGGCAAAGTTTCATACAGTAAACAAGAAAGTTTGTTTAATTGGACGAATAATAGTAATAGCACGGTAAATAATCATAAAGACTGGCATGGTAATAAACATTTGTTCGAAAGCAGCAAAAGGTTTAACTTTATTTTTTTTGTAAAGTTCCATAACTTCTTGAGTTTTCTTTTGTTTACTAATTGGATCATTTTGATCTTTATATTTAGCGTTAATCTCTGCTATCTTTCCCTGAATTTCTGTCATTTTTTCATTTTGTAAAGTAGAACGTAAAGTAATGAAAAGACATAAACCTCTGATTATTAGTAGCAGAACTACTATGGAAAGTAAAGTGTTTAATCCACCTCATCAACTATTACATAATCACATCAAATGTAAAGTAATTACACTTGCTGGATAAACGAACAAACCGTAAAATGGTCCATACTTCATACTGAAAGAAGTAAAAGTATGGTATCCTGGGTTACCATCAGAGAACAAATCGTACCGAAAATCTCCTGTTGTTCCGTAGGCAAAACCAAATTCAAAACCTTCTCCTAAATTAGAACTGGTGTGGATGTTGGTGTCGAAAGAATATTGAAAACATCCTCACAAACCCATCAACATAAAAAAAGCAAAAATACCTAATTTTGTTCATTTTCAAATTTGTTTAAAAACTTTTTTTGCTTTACTTGAACCTGTTGTTGGTTTAACTCAAAATGGACTTGGCCCAGCATTATTTTTATTGTACGCGATATTAAAAATAGGTTTGGAACTCATTTAGAAGCATTATATAATAAACCCATGAGCGCCGCAGTGCTAAACAAATTAAAAGCAGCTATTAAAAAACATGGT
This sequence comes from Mycoplasmataceae bacterium, assembly GCA_031281465.1. Taxonomy (GTDB): domain Bacteria; phylum Bacillota_I; class Bacilli_A; order Mycoplasmatales; family Mycoplasmoidaceae; genus Malacoplasma_A. The sequence goes on from JAITFH010000003.1 coordinate 10,319, forward strand.
TTTTCGTTTAATGAGAGCCAAACAAAAACAACTTTCAAACAACTAGGAATTGACTCAATTCGTGGTTTTACAATTATTATGGATCTTGAAGATGATTTTGGTGTACAAATACCTGAAGATAAACTAAAAACAATTAACACTCCAGAAGATTTAATCAATATTTTTGACGAACTATTAAAAAACAAGTAATAATTCCTAAATTTATACAAATTAGGTATGTATTAGGTAGGGTGAAAAAACAAAGTTTCTCAGAAGCGAATTAGTTATTTAACTCACACCGTACCTAACTTTTATCATTCTCTTTTTGAAATAGTCGGGTTTGCCTTAATTTTCTTGAGTATATGAAATTAAAAATACCAGAACCTTAATCTGTTACTTTCAATTTCATATTAACTTTTTCTTAGAGAATTAGAGCTAAACTAATTCCTACTAAATTGGTGCCGTCTATAGGAATCGAACCTACAACCTACTGATTACAAGTCAGTTGCTCTGCCAGATTGAGCTAAGACGGCATAACTTTCATATTATATATTGGTGTTTATTTTTTCAGAGTATTAAAGTTAGCTAAAATCACTTAAAATATTCATTAATAAATTCGATTGTAATTAATGGTTTGTTTATGTTTTAATTCCGGGGTTATAATTTTCACTATATGTTAAATAAATCTGTATTTCGTTCGTTTTTGGCTCTGAATTTATTGCCAATAACAGGGTCGTCTCTCTCTCTCTCTCTCTCTCTCTCTCTAAGTAGCTGTTCTAACGTTAAACTTAATTCTTCATTACTTCCGGAATCAATAAACGTAGGAGAAATTTTTAATTTCCAACAACATGACGAAAGCGTAAACACAATTTATAAGGTAAAGTCGACTAAAGAAAATTTTGTTGTCGACCCTAACGATCAAACACTGGTAACGACATTAAAAGATTACTTAATTGAAGGAAATGAATCTAACTATTTTCCCAGTGAAATGGTAATTACTGTATTAACAAATAATACGATTCATATTACTCCAAGAACAGATTCGGTTCACTATGCAGTTGGTTCTTCAGTTGAAACCACTTATTCGCTTGTAGCGAAATCAACTTTAACTCCAGATGATACTTTTAGTGTTTTGATTAATTTTTCTGACGAAGGAAAACCGACAAAGTCTGATTTTATTTCAGGGATGGAAACGGTTGGAATCTACATCAACCAATTAATTGTTCCTGAAGTGGATTCGGTTGATGTACAAAAAGTTAATGATTATGTTTATGTCGTACTTGCTAAACCAGGTAGTGGTTCTTTAATTTACCAAAATAACCTAAGATTCGTTTTTATGAAAAGTGGATTGAGTTTAAATAATTTGGTTAAAAATACAGATTTAGGTTCGATAAATACAGGAGCAAAGAAAGCTACTCCAACGATAGAACAAATAAAACCTGCGTTAGCAAAATACAACCCTAATTTATCTACCGAAATTATCAACAGCTTATCTGTTAAAAGTTGTGCTGGAAGTTCTTTTACAAAAACCGTTGTCCTTGAAACAAGTTTAGATTACTTTACCGGAGGAAAAGAAACTCAATTAACGTTATTTTCTTGTGATAACGATACTTTACTTGTGAAGTATAGTTTTAACACCTCAAATATGAAAGATCAGCAATCAAGTCCTAATTCTTTACCAAATGCTGACGATGATGGATGAAGAGATATTTCTAACGGAGTTACTTTTCAAAAATACAACAACAATAATGACTTAAGAATAATATACAACAAAAACACTAAAGATTTTACGTCTGTTTGATACAAAAACTCTCCTGCCAATTTGTCTATGTTGGTAGGAATCGCAGGTGTAACAAACAATTTAAAAACACTTGCTATAGGTTCTAACCTATTTTGAAACTACGACCCTGGAAAAACACTTTACTTAAACAATTTAGTTGCTCCAAATCTAGAAAGCGTTCTTGCAGAAAATTCATGTTATGAAAAATTTATTTTTTCTTCTCCAGATTCTTATTCTCCTGAACTTTGAAATCATAGTGGATATGATAATCCACAAGGAGAAACTCCACGGTATGGTTTTGCTCCAAACTATAGAGAAGGCGGACCTTCACAAAGTGGTGCATATTTTAACCCCTCATTGCCTTTTTACTTATACTGTACCGATATAAGTTTCTATGGGTTTGAATATCCAACACCTTTACTTTTTACTGAACATAAATGAAAAACTGGTTTTGATGATGCTGGTGCTTGAGGACCTAGCGTAAATATTCATTTACTATTTGGTTCAAATATCAAATGTGGAGTAATACCTCGAAAAACATCTGCCCCGAATGGAGAAAAAGTTCAGTGAAACTATATTTACGATTTGTAAAAATAATAGAAAATAAAAGACAATATTAAAACCTAGCAAGAGTATTATTACCAAAGAAAATAACTATTGTTTTATAAAAACAACAAAAATAAAAGTTGCACGTTTTCGACAGAAAATCGACACGCTTTGTGCATGTTTTGTGCATATTTGGAACAAAACGATATTTTTGATATTTTTCTCCATTATAATGTGGTATGTATAGGAGTAAATATATGTCTAATGTAAATGACGAAAATAAAACAAAAACAATTAATGGCAAATTTGTCAAGGTAGAAAGCAACAAAAATCTAGATGGTAAAAAAATTGTTGCGGAAATAGAAGTACGCAAAGGCGGCGGAACCCCAAGACCAAAAATGCCTGCTTGATTCAAGGAATGAACTACGTTTGAATTCAAACCTTTTTGCGAAGAGACTAAAGCTAGTTTTGCAAAACAAGGTAAGGATATCAAAGTATTGAAACAAAATGTCAAAGTAATGAAAGCAGACATTGATGTGTTGAAAGAAAACGACAAAGTGATGAAAGCGGATATCGAAGTATTGAAAGAAAACGACAAAGTGATGAAAGCAGATATCGAAGTATTGAAAGAAAACGACAAAAAACAAGGTGAAAATATTAACCAAATTTTTGTACGTTTGGATAGACTCGAGGAAAACGATGAAATGATATTTGGTATTTTAGATAAGAATAATATCAAGTAAAGTATTTGAGCTTACACAAAACCACTGCGACATCAATATTTGAATTCTAATTGACTTAAAATGGTTTATATAATGTTGTTAACTAAACAAATTTAATGCATTATCAGTTCAAAAAATTTAAGAAAATAACTCCTTATTTCCTTTTAACATTTCCACTTCTAGTTACTTTTTTTATCGACTCGTGTGCGATTACAAAATCTTATATCATCACCGAAAAAATAGGAATATATGGAGAAAATTTGTATTTGACTAAATTTGTTCAAAACGATTACATGGATGAAATTATTCAAAATAAAGGATTTATTAATGATACACAGTTTGCTACTTGAGCTAATAAAAAATACTTTCATAACGAAAGTATTGTAGTAGTACCAAATGAACAAGTTTCAGGATGTTTGAGTTTTAATTTTTCATCCCCTAATCAAAAACATATGTATGCTAGAAATTTTGATTTCGGGCAAGCTCTTCCCACAATAGTTACATTAACAAAACCAACCAAAGGTTATATGTATTTTTCTAACACTTCATATACAGTTTACACTGACAAACCAACAACTACCGATCCATTACTTATTCAAAAGTTGGCTAGTGTTTCTACATATGTTCCTTTGGATGGAATGAATGAAAAAGGTTTAGTTGTTTCTATGAATAATGTTAATTATTATTCCGGTTCACTTTTAGTTAACCAACACTATCCTAATCGTGTTAATTTAACAATGACACTATTATTTAAATATCTTTTAGAAAATGCTGGTACTGTAGAAGAAGCTCAAGAAATAATTAATAATGTTAATATCCATGATGATTTGCAAACTAGTGGTATGAGTCAACATTTGCAAATAGCAGATAATTTAGGGAATAGTGCAATAGTAGAATTTGCTAATGATAGCAACAATACTACTCAATATGTTTATCCTAGAACAAACGAATCGTTCTTAGTAAATGAAAATTTTCCAGAATTTGGAATCGATGATTGAAGTCAATACGATAATACGGAAGGAAAATATAACCGTTATGCTTCAGTCCACAATGCATTAGTAAATAACAATGGTGTTTTAGAAAATGGATTTGTTCAATTACAAAGCAATCAAATTGGAAGCGCTAGCACATGATCAGTAATTTACAACCTCACCGATCTAACTATGGAATATGTATGAAGTGGAAACTTTGAAAGAAAATACTCCTTTAGCTTTTGTGGTATTTAACACAATAAAATATTACTTTTTTTCTAACTATATAAAACTCATATAATCGCTCCAAGTATGAAAAGAGTTAATAAGTCAAAAGCTACTAAAATAATAGGATGTATGTTGTTAGCAAGTGGAGTAGTTGCTTCTAGCTGAGTAGGTATTAAATATGCATTAGATTATTTAAAACCTAAGTTTTTTGATGTCGGAGAATTTAACTGAACACCTCAAACTACTGGCGAGGATGTAATTGATGCTATTGAAAAAAATGAAGCTATTACGTCTTTTAAAAACCAATCTATCAATTTTCTTTTAAACAAAAAATACACATATGGGTTAAGGGTAGAATCGATGGATAAAGAAAATGCCACTAGTTACGCTTATCAAGAAAAAATACAATACGAAAACGAGTTTAACGAACAAGAAAACAAATATCTAGATGAAGAGTATTTAGCCGGGGTAAAAAAATCTCGTGTTTCACCTTTTGTAAGTATTTATTCAGAGTTAAATAAATTGAATAAAAAATATGATATTGATCCAATCGATTATTATCAGTTTAAATATAAAGTTTTACCCCAAATGAAGAAAGATATTTCTAAAGCAACTAAAACCAGAAGTCAACAAATTTCTAGAAAAATTAGATTTCTTGAAAGTCACTTAGATGATAAAATCTTAACAAAAAATTATGACACTTTTCGTTTTAGTAAATTTTTATACGACAACAGTATAACTGATGATGTTCCAGAAGATGAGGAAAACGAAAAAGATAGAGAAGAAGAGAAACTAAAATTGGTAGGAAATAAAGTGTTAAAGATGGTTGAAGAAAAAGAAATAATTCTTCAAGACAATCCTGACTTTGTAGAAATGTTAGCACCATATACGCTCACAGGTAATATTGGCTATTCAACTAAAGGATATAGTGTCCTGTTACAAGAAGATATGTTCAAAATTATTTTAGCTAAAAGAGATATGTTAGCTAATTCTAATTTTAAAAAATCGGAGAACAAAATCCTGATGCTTCCAAACCCACAACACCCAAAGAACAAACTTATGAACCACTAAGTAAAGTTGTATCAGAAAACGAAATATTACCAAGTTTTGAAAAATATGAAATCATACCAGGTTATACTTTACGTGCAAAAATTTCAAATATTGACTATGCTTCTGATTCTAATGTAGCTAAGGTAAGTTTTATTCTTGGAGTAAGCGCAACCGGACAAAGTGCATCAAAAATATTCTGATTAGAATCTAAAACAGATGAAACAATTCCAACAGAATATTTAACGGGAGATTTTACTGTCCCATCATTTTATTGTAAACAAAATTGTGCCAACAATTTTTTCTATAAAAATCCGATAGGACTAAAATGTGAAAAAAATAGTTTTGATATCCAACAAATAGTTAATCGTGTAACGATTACACAATTGTTGGAAGATGCTCCAACAGATGCAAACGATCATTATTTATTTAGTGAGAAAAACCCATATTTAGTTGATGTGAGTAATATGGATTTACCAGGTGTATTAAAACCAAAACAGTTAGAAAATAATCATGCTAACGAAAAAATCATGTTAGCAATTAGTGGCGTGAACACTAACTTTAATGACACGAGAAAAGTTTCTGAAATTCTAGCAAATAGCAAAACAGAAAATATTGGCTGAGGATTTCAAAACATTATTCCATATGTAGAAGCAAAATGAGTAATTGCTGATTTGGTACCTAACACTCAAAACAAAGAATACGATGTAATAAAACCTTATTATTGAATTACAACCGCTAATTGAGTGCGTGAAGTATTTCCTATCTATTTTGCATATTCTGAACAAGAATTAGCACTACTACAAGCTGCAAGCATTACTACGAAACTTATTAGAGATTTTACCGTTTTAGCTTACGATGAAAACGGTAATAAAAGAAATATCCTTCAAGATATCGGTGATTCTACCGAAACTACCGCATATATTGATGCTTCTCT
>JAITFH010000019.1 GCA_031281465.1 Mycoplasmataceae bacterium
ATTAAAACGAAAAATTATCAAAAATAAGAAAAATAAAAAAATTATTAAATTAACAAAAACTAAGTAGGGGCATTAAAATTTTACCACAAAAAGTGTTACTTCTGCGGGGTATGGTCTCCGGAGGGGATGGAAAGCGTTTATTCTATAAAGACAGCTTACCATACTTTTTTTGGTTGTGTTTTTACATCTTTAAAGGAATTGAATTTTAAAAATGCTGTGTTTGCGGCGGAGGGGATGGAATGTAGTGACTTACAAATATCTAGTTTTACTTTTTATGGATTTGGTTTTGGAAGTGATTTTTCTACGATTATTTTACCGCAGTATAATGCAATTTTAGGTTTGTGAACATCTACTTTCACCTACAATCATCCGGACTATTTTATAAGTATTTACGGTTATAGCGAATGTCCTACAGATTGATTTAGCAATAGTTACTGACCGGATGCACAATGATGCAAAGATTACCCTACCACTCAAGAATAGTTTAAAACACCACTACCAATTTTCATATTCTTTATTTTTACATTATTTGTCCTAAATTTATTATTTCAAAAACTCCTCAACCTTCCCCACCACTTCCTCATAATTCTCTTGATTAAAAACAATTAAATTATCATATTTGTTTTTAATCCAAGTTAATTGTCTTTTAGCATAGTGTCTGGTATCTGTTTTTATTTTATCTACATCTAACGTAATACCATTACAAATACTATCTAAAATATCACGGTATCCTATAGCGGTAAAAGCATTTAAGCTTTTTAATTTATCTCCGTATGTTTTATAGAGTTGGTTAACTTCGTTAACCCAACCATTAGCTAACATACGATCAACATTATTGTTTATTTTATCATAAAGTTTTTCTCTATCCATTTCACAAAATACAATTAAATAATCGTATATTTTTTCATTAGTTTTTGTTAAACTTTTGCCTTCTGATAAAATCTCATAAGCTCTAAGTAAACGTTTACGATTATTTAGTCCTATTTTATGAGCTACTTCTTTATCTTTTTCTTCAATAAATTTATACAATTCTTCATTAGATAAATTATCGAAGTTTTCTTTTCTTTCTGAAGCAGATAAATCATAGTTATAAATTAAACAATTAATATAAAGGTTTGAACCACCAACTATAATTGGTGTTTTATTTTTTTGAGTTATTTCTTTAATTGTTTCATTAGCTAATGTTTGGAATTTTTTAATGTTTCAATCTTCAAAGATAGAAACCGTTCCATTTAAGTGAATAGATATATCTTGTAATTCACTTAAACTTGGTTTAGCTGTACCTACGCTTATTTCTTGATAAACCTGATAAGCATCAGCATTTATTAGTTCTCCGTTAATAGCTTTAGCTAGTTTAACGGCTAATGAGGTTTTTCCAGAACCTGTCGGACCGACGATTATCACTATTTTGTTCTTCATTTAAAAATTATAATCAACACTCAGGTTATGAGTAAATAACTAATTAACTGTCTGTTTCTAGTATCATCCTTGTTTAGATAGTTGAATTTTTTCTGTTGCTACTCTTCCGTTATTGGCTGTCAATTTCATTCCATCGTAAGGGGCAGGGTTAGCACTACTAACCTGTTCTGGGTATTTGATGTGTACATATCAACCACAAAGAGAGTTACCTGAATCTGTTTCAAGATGAATTTTGTACGTATCGCTTTCTACATTGCCTCTAAAATATGTAATTTTAATACTATTAATGTCGATTAATTCGTCGCATTCAAGATCCAAGTAGCAACGTACGCCAAAAAAAATGAGGGATAAACCAAAACCTACATCCTCGTAAATATAGTGGTATGTATAGTTTATTACAGCGTTTATTGTCAACACTGGTTTAACTACAGAAAAAGAAAGTTCACTTTCAAAACCTTCTTCATTTTCATTTAATACAAAATCAAATTCTTGTATAGTAACAGTACTAGGCAGTGTAAAAGATAAAGCATAGTCACTTGATGAAGTTCAACCTATAGTTATGTTTTGAGAACCAAAATATTGTTCTATTTCACTTTTATACTTATCAATTTTACTTTCCACATAAGAACTATTTTCAGCATCAACACTTATGTTGATTGTGTTTTGAATACCTACTTCATATCTAACTTTATCTAAAGAAAACGATGGGGTATGTTCATAATAACAAACCCATTCAGTAGGTAAAGAAAAAACTCCTTCGCTCTCGATATCTTTAATTTTAATCTCAAAACTAGTTGTTACGTCTGGTAATTTAGTACTATCAATTTGATAACTAAATTTCCCATCATTATAGAACGTCACATTTTTAATAGGAGTTTCTTCTGAATCAGATAAGTATAAATCTTCGTAATCGATAACTTCGTGTTTTTCAGTAATTGTTCCTCAGAAAATATTTTCTTCTTCGTCATCATAATCAATCTGTCCAGTAATGTGATATGGGTTATCTAATGTAAACATTAAATAAATTTCTCTAACAGAAAACTTGTACGTTTTTTCTACTATACCATCGGTGATAGTTACTTCCATTTCATTGTCAGTAACATCGCCTAAAAAATCCGTTAGTTCATTTGGAGTCAATTTTATTTGATTGTTTATTTTATCTATCTCAATATTAGTGTTATCTAATAAAAATTCATCAGTTTTACTTGTATCTATTGCTAAACTATCTTTTCTTAATCCATCATAAAAGTAATTAATCGTAGCATATTCAAAATCATCTTTGTCATATTCTTTGATACCACCCATACTTAGTTCTACTTCTTTTACTTGTAAATCGTATTCGTTAGAAGAAATAGTAGGATTTTCTGAATCAACGATGAATATTGTTTTACTACATATTTCTTCTCATCCTGATTTTAGTTCAATCACAAAATAATAGTTATCTCCAACTTTCCCATTTCCTGTTTGTTGGAAACAACTTTCATCGAATTCTAGTTCTATATCGGTAGCATCTGATATACCGGTTAAACTATATGTTATAGTTACTGGTTGAGGATCATTGTAATAAACGGTTTCTGAGGAAACACTAATTATCGAGATAGAAGGTGTTATGTTAGGAATTCCACCGGTACCGTTATCACCGTTTCCATTGCTTCCGTTACCTTTACCACTTCCACCACCATTGCCACCATTTCCATTCCCAGGATCGCTACCATTAGCTCCATTACCACCTTTTGAGTTTCCACTATCTTCTTTACTATCAATACCAGCTAAATTATCGTTTCTAAAAAGCATGATAAACGCATATGATAAACCACCACTAGCGAAAGCGGTGATTATGGTTACATAAAATCAAAATAAAAAGAATAAAGGCGTAGTCCTTTTACTATTAGTATTCTTAGAGTTAGGATATCTCATATTCTTAGTTGTATAAATTATAGTTTCCACATACAACTAATTAGTGTTTATGGTAGATTAGGATTCGCTTCTTTTGCTAAAATAGTTTAATTAGTAGTAACACAATACTCCAAAATTATTTCTGCTTAGACATTTTTTCTTCTAAATCTATTTCGTTTTCTTGTTGTAAAGTAATAACTAATGGTTCTCGTGATTTTTGAACAGGATTTGTAGTAACTTTTCTTTTACGTTTTTTAGGTTTTGGGTTTGTTGGTAAAACTTGTTGCTGAGTTTCAACAACTTGAGGAACTGGTTGTTGTGGTGCAACAGGACTATAAGGAGCTGTGTAGTAAGGATTTCCTGGTTGTGGTACCATTTGTTGAGGGTACTGAACAAATTGTTGGGGGTATTGGACAAATTGCTGTGGGTAAGGTGCTACCGGTTGAATTTGAGGTGGAGGTGTTTGACGAGGAATAGTTTGTTCAGGCATATCAACAGTAGCTGTACCGTCAGAATGTAAATTAATACGAATTGGTTCAGGAGAACCATTATTACTTTTTTGTGTTCCAACATTAACCTCTGTATTTACTACTTTCTTTTTTGGTTTTCGTCTTTTCTTTTTAACTTGGTGAATAACAACCGGAACAGGTTGAATAGGAGCGGTTGTTTGAACCACTGGCTGAGGTTGTACATAAATAGGTTGGACTGGTGCTGGTTGGACAGGGACAACTGATTGATTCACTGGCTGGGGTTGTTGCGCATAAACTGGTTGGGCTACTGGTTGGACAGGAGCAACTGATTGAATCACTGGTTGAGGTTGTTGCACATAAACTGGTTGGGCAGAAGTTGTTGGCTGTACAGGAACCTGCATTGTAGGAGTGGGTGTTTGGTTTACTTGAGAAACAACAGGAATTTGTTGAGGAACAGAAACATTAATAGTTGCAGCGACTGGTTGTTGTGTGTTTGCTACAGGTTGAACCTGAGGTGCTGGAGCAACTACAGGAGTAGGAGTTTGTGCCACAATCGGAGTTCGAACAACTGTTTTAACTGTCTTAACTGTTTTTTCTGTTTCTACAGAATTTAATGCATCAAATTTAGTTTTCTTCACTACATAAACTATTAAAAGAATATTTCCAATTATTCCAAATATAGAACAAATTGTTCCAGTAAGTCCGTATCCAAAAGCTGCTGCTACCATTCCTTTTTCAAGGACAGGAAGGTTAGGAGCAATAAATATTGAAAGAATTGACTCGTAAACCAATTGGTTAGGAATAATAACCAAGATTGAAAAAATAAATGTTATTGCAGAAAATGTTTTTTTAAGTTTTCCACTGCGAGTGGCTAAAGTTAGAAAAAAGAAATTTAGTCATACTATAAAAAATATTCCTGCAATAATCGCAATGTACAGAGAATCATTTGCATCTATGTATTCTTTGTACAATTCCAAAATATTTTTATAAACAGAATCTTTTGACCCAAACAATACAGAAAGAATATCTTGCCCAGTGAATCCAGGATAAGCAACTAATTCCAAAGTTGCTAATCCTAAAATTAAAAATCCTAATACTGAAAACACTATACCAATCGGTAACAAACTTGATTTATATTTTTTTGTTTCCATAATATTTTTGCAACCTAACTACATTTTATCCACATAAAAACATAGTTTTAGTTTATGCAAAAATTATAACCTATTGATTAACCCTAATTAGCGACTTAGTCGCTCAGCAATCATTCTGGTAAATTAGTTACTTTTATTCCAGATATTATTTTTTGTGTTGAATCATACAATGAAAGGATAATTTAATTTTCTTTTGCGTGACTAAATAGTTTAGAAGGTAAACAACAAGTCTTTACGATAATCTGAGTTTCACGTCTGATTTTGTCTAAATCATCTGGTAAAAAATATGATTCATCATCGGTTTTCTTAAGGTATAGATAATAACAAATGTTTGTCAAGAATTTTTTCTTTTCATCATTTGTAATAATTCCTTTTCATAATTCATCATAATTGTCATCTTCAAACTTGTAAGTCTTAGAAATTAAAAACTTCATGTTTTTACCATCTTTTTCTAAATCAATTTTGATTGGAAGAGAACTATCGTTAACGAAATCAATTGAAGCGGTAATTTTTTTCAAAACTTTCTGTACACCATTCATTCTTCTTTTTGATCATTGTCCAATATTACTTTGGATTTCTTTGCCACCATCAGAATAAATTGCTTGCACAGCACTATTACAATATTCGTTTTTAAAGTTAACGCTATATTTTATTTTTCCATCAGTAGTTTCTACGAAAGAAATTTTTTCTATTGCACTTTTGTCACATTTAAAAAATATCTTTGTTAGTGCTTTATCATTTTCTTCTTTAGAAACATTAGTTCTTAAAAAGAAATTTTCACTCATTTTATAGAATGTTTTACTACTAGGAACAAGTAGTTTTTTAATAGTTTCATCTTGATGAATTGGTGAACTTCCGTTTGAACTTCCACCTTTTCCTTCTCCAAAAATTGTTTCATCTTGACCTGCTGATACTAATGGATCTTCAGGATTGTTAGTGGCGATGGGAACTTCACTATTTTTTTCATAGTCTTCATTAATTAAATCATTAATCATATTAGTTAATTCTTTAGAAGCTTCAGTATCGTTTTGTAATGACATTTGGTCATTTAAGTTAGCCAATTCTTTATTATTAATAATTAACTCTTGGACTTGTTGGAAAAATAAATTTTTCTCTTCTGTTTCCATAAAGTCTTCACGAGATGTTATGATTAGTTCTTTAAAGAATGCTGGGTTATTTTTTATTTCAACATTAATATAAATTTTGTTAAGTAAAGAACCTAGATTATCAAAAATATCTTTTAAATATTGCTTTTTAATAAATACTCCATTTAAAGAAAAGAACACTTGGTTGATACTATTGTACTCAGTGTATTTTTTTAAGATATCAATATGTTTTTCTTTGGTAGGATAAAAGATATTGATGGTAAAATTAGTATCTTCTATTTTTAACAATTTAAGTTGGTTTTGTTCAATTAAGAAATTGTTAATAGGTTTTATCGTAATTCTATGTGCTTCATCTAAATTTCTTGAATCACATACTACTATATTCTTTCTAATTCCACAAAAATAATTTGATAAAAATCTGTGAGATGGTGTAATACCACTAGAAGTTATTACAGTTTTAAGTTCATCGATTTTTTTGTAATCAAAATATTGTATTTTTGTACCAGTATATCCATCTTGTTCTTCGTATGGTTCAGTGAATACTTTTTGGTTTTCATCTACTAAGTAGCAATAAACTTCACCTAGTTGGTGAAGTGATACTTTTAATTTAAAACAAATTGTTCATGATTTTACATTTTCTTTAATACTTTCGACATAAGTTATTTTGCTGAAACTTAGTGATTGTTTAAATCCTTGAGAATATACACCATTTCTTGATTCAGATTGGTTTTGAGAATTAAAAGACAATAGATTGTTTTCCATTTCTGTTTGGGTTAATCCTCTTCCTGAATCTTCAATGGAAAAGATAAATACAGGATTATATTGAACAATTCTAATAACTGGTGATAAACCAGGAAGTTCATTCATTGCATCCAATGCATTATTGTATGTTTCTTTTATACCACTCATTGGTTCTCTAAGAGTGTTGATTCGAGAATAATTTCTCTCATCATTACCTACAGGTTTAACATTATCTGGTAAAACACTGTAGACTTTTTCTAAATCTATATTTTTCTCAAAAAGAATGTTTTTTACATCGTCAAAATCTAGCATTTTTTGTTTCTTACTGTATAAGTAAAATTATTATACTTTTAATTTTAAGTTTTTAACCCAAGGGCTTTTTACTATGTTTTCCCATCTAAAACATAGTTTTCACACCAGATTAGAACGAGATATTTTTCGGTTCTAATAAATGAGAAAATTATGTTCTATTCCTTTTTTTGTCTACCAAGAAAACAATGATAAGCGTGTTCAAATTCATATTCACCACCAAACCTATATGCGCCTTCTTTTTCAGCGAAACATACCACGATTTGTTTTATAAAAGCACTAAACGACTTAATATCTTTGGAATATTCTTGCTCATATATATCTTTTAAAACTCATAAATACTTTTTACTAAGTTTTAATGACACTAATTCTTCATAAAGTTTTTCTTTATGGAGTTTTACTCCTTCTACTTTTTTTAATATCGTTTGGTTTACTTTAGTGTTATTCATTAATTCTTTTAGTTCGCTTAGTGTTTGAAACTATTGTTCTATATCATCTTTCAATAAGTGTTCTTTTGTTAGACTCTTTTATACAATTAGTTAAATCTTTTTACTTTCCTTAATTCCATTATATCAATTTCAAATCTTTTCATTGTTCTAATAAATACTCAGGTTCTGTGTTTTGATATATCTCGATAAAAGCTACATTTTCTCAAATTTCTTTGGTTTCCAAAACACAATGAGCAAAATCATATAAATATATTCAGACAGGATCATAATAATCTATTACATACTTTCCATCTTGCAACACAATATGACACTTTTTCATAAAACCATTAACGAGTTTTATCTGTTTCTCTGTAAGTAGATTTTTTCATACTATTTCTACTCAACTCTTTGTTTTTACCATAACTATTTTATAAAACTCCTTCCTCTTTCCATTGCTCCATTATCCCTTCTGGTTCATTATCTATGTATATTTCACAATACTTAACTTTTTTTAATAAATTTTGTCTTTTTTGTATTTCCACTACAATATGCATTAAATATGCTCAAATAGGATCGGTGCTATCGACAAAATACTTACCGTCAATTTTTACTATTTTGCCAAATTCTATTCAGTCTTGTAACCATTCGTTTTCTTCGTCAGTTAATGGTTCTTTTCATTCTAGTACTAATCAATTATCTTTATTTAACATATTACTTATCTCCTCTCGATTTAAAATGTTGTTCATTACCAGCTTCTCTATACAATTTTTTAAATTCTTTGTATTCAGTTGGTTCAGTAATATTGTAATCATTACAATATTCTTGAAAGTCTCTGTAAAAACCACCAAATTCAAAAGAGTTATAACCACCCTTTTTTCACTTTTCTCATCTTTTAGCTGTTCTAGCTTCGTCTGTACAAACTCATACAAAATAGATTAAAGCTATTACAGTTAATATTGAGGGAACCCAAATTAAAAGCGGAAAACCCTGGCCTATAGGGGTAACACCAAACAAAATAGATAATCCCAGGAAAAATAATAACGCTATAAGAGCTTCAAATATTCTCATCTTTACCTCCTATTTGTTGTCGTTTTGACTCGCTCCTTTACCAGTATTAAATTCATTTTCTCAATCATAGTAATAATCACTTCTGCTTTGACTCATATGAAATTCAATAAATTTTTCAATAACATAATCTCAAGTAACTTCGATAGCAGCAGAATGGTTTCCGATTAATTTAAGTTTGTTATCTATAAAAGTTAACTTTTCTAAAAGTCCCATTCAAAGTAAATTTCATTTAGCTCTTTTATGGTAACTTAAATACAACTCCATTAAAACACTTAAACCATAAGTTTTGCACATACCATTATGGTTTAATAAAGTTACTGCTTGATATTCTTCACCGTTTTTTTCATCATATACAGTTTGTAATGGTTCATCCATTAAATATCATAAATAGTCACGATATTCTTTATCAATATCATAAAAATTTCTTAGTTTGTCATTCATTTCAGAAATTTTATCGTGGATTTTTTGTTTATTTAATTCGTGTTTTGTTCTTATCACAACGTTTTTATTATATCAAAAGTTTTAAAATAAATATACTTTTGAAACTATTTTTTGTTTTTTGCGCGTAAAGTTTGTTTATTCTAAAACTTTTCAAGCTAATTTTTGATTTTTTGCCTGAAAATATTTCTAAATTAGGCTTTTTTTTCTAAGTCGTTCCCGGGAAATTTTGAAAAATTTATATAATTAAAACACCGAGGTTGGCTGGTTTGTGCCGCGGAGGGTTCGTAAAACCTGTAGAAAAGCCTGTAGAAAAGCACCGGAACGATTCGGTGCTTTTTGTTTTATATGCCATATAAAAGCATAACCATACCAGTAAATACTATGGTGTTTTATTTAGATATCTAAAGAAATTTTTATGACAAAACGAAATAAAAGTCGAAACCAGAAAAAAAGTAAATCTGGCGGATTTTTTAGACAGCTTTTTCAGGAAAACCCTAGGCAACCAAACTGACCAACCCGAGTTACTTTGATTATATAAAAATAGTTTAATCTATGGGTTTTAAATTCATACCAAGATGATCGTACATTTGTTTCTCGATTGTTTTGATGGGTTTATCTTTACATTTTCTTTGTTCAAGAATAAATGCTAGCAAATCTGGTTTTATGGTATAAAACCTATACGTTATGTGACAGGTTTTTTTTATCAAAATTTAGAACCTGGATTTAGGTAGCTCTATGAGCGGGTATCCAACGACCCAATACTATTTTTATATAAAATTTTAGAACTTTTGGGTTTTTTGCTTTCCCTTTAATTTCTTCTCTATTGTTCTTTTATTTAATTATTGCAGCAGTTATATTGCTTTCTTTAAATATATCTAAACTCACCGAGTTATTTATTATTTTTAGCGTATCATTAATTTGTTGGTGACGGGGTCGTAACCCCATTATGTTATATCTATGTTGCTATAATCATACTTCTATTATACAAATTCTGGTAAACCGGAGTTAGAATTTTGTTTTTAATTAAGTGTTCTGGTTTAATATGACGATATTCTATTTTATTTTTTATTGTAAATAAAAAACCGGTATTACCCGGTTTTTTCTCCACAGCTTTTCCTGGATAAGACAGCAAGTATTCGTGGACTAACTCTTATCTCTTTCATTATATAAAATTTAAATCTAGCGGATTTTTTAACTGAATAATTTATCAGTTTATTAAATGTATTTTTTAAGCCTGAGTCTTTTTTGTTCTGGGTTGTCTAACTAATTTCTAAGTTCTTCTTATTTGTTTCTTTCTCTTTATTTTTTATACTGAGAGTTCTTAGAATCGTTATCATTTCCCATCTTCTATACAATCCGCTTTTCAGTCAATCATTTCGTCAGATTCTTTAAATAGAAGTTCTCTTATGTATTTGTGATATTTCCTTAACTCTAAATCTACAGTTGAACAAAAAACTCCACATCTTTCTTGGAAATCATCTGGATCTTCAACATCTGGATAATACCACCCATCGCCCTGACTTCGCAACATAAGAGAATATGATAAACTTTTAATCAATTCTTCAAACTCGTATTTTTCTCATTTATCAAAAATTTCTTCTACTTCTAAATAAACTCCGTATTCCTTATCTACTTTCATAATTAAAATATATCCCAACTGGGAAAAGCAGTAGTTTACACCTGAGTAGATATCACATAAATTTAAATCATTTTATGATAAATTCTTTGATAAATTCCCTGTCAAATTTACCTAAATCACCCCTATATGCTACATACATTATGAGAAAAATCGCAAATTGATAAACCTACCGAGTAAAGAATTTTCTAAAATGTTACAGATTTGTATTTAACATTCACCATACTAGTTTTCTAACATAATTCTATGTATCTTAAATTTTTTCAAAAGATAAAAAATATTTTATTCCTAATCCGATCTTTATTTTCTCTTGTAGGAATTAGGATTAAACCAATTCCAACTTAACATGGCGGAGATGACGGGATTCGAACCCGTTTCCACAATTACCTTTTTTCCTAGTACTACAGTTTAGTTCTAATTTGGTGCTTCGCTAATCATTATGGTAATAGAACGAACCATGATTAGTATATGTTTGTGGTTTTCTTTGCTCAGCCAAACAAACCGAACAATATATCATTTTATTTAATGTACCAGAGTAAAATGATAAAACTACTTAGTACTTTGGAAGCCTAGGACTTCGGAGTAGACTATGCTACAGCGAAGTTAGCTTGGCTTTGAAGTAATTCTGGAGATACTGCAGAGTATTCAGAAGCTTCATTTTTTGAGTTGTCATTTCGGCATACCTCGAGCTATAAAGGGCAAACCCTACTGCGCTAGGAAAATAAGTAATCATGTCGAGACCAATTACATCCCCATTTGTATTATAGTCTCAATTATTAAACTGTTGGGAAAAGCAAATAGTTTAAATAACACAAGTTACAAGATTAGTTATGAACTTTATAGTTCGCTCTGCATTTGTTGGATAATTCACGCCTGGTCTTCCGGAACACTAGGAGCTAATCTATCCATTAGCATTTGTACTACGCCTACTACCAAAGTAATTGTGCCAAAAACTATGGCTGCTTTACCGACAGAAGGATTTAAACTTTGTCTGTTCATATATTTAGCATACTCTTTTTCAGATGTAATGTTTTTGCTGTATTTTTTCACTTCTTGTGCTCAACTCTCACTATTTCTATATTTGGTTTCATATTTTTTTGCATTTGCAACTACTTCATCTATTTCAGTATATTTAGCTATTGTACCGTCCGGGAATTTATAAGTCATATTTTCTCTTTCAACGAATTGTGGACCTTTACGAAGAAAATTTTCAGCTCGTTCTCTTCAAATTAGTGCGGTTCCTTTTTTTGCATGATTAATTTTATAAGATACATATCCTTTTGTTCCGATGTTTTTTCATAAAAAGAACTGTGTACCAACTAAATCAAGTATTCTTCCACCAAGTATGCCTCCGACAACCCCTACTCCAAATAAATTGAATCATTCTTGATGTGTGAGAAAACTAGTGATTATTTCATCATTTATATTTTGAATATTGTCTTTCGTATCAGATACATCAAGTAATTTGTATGCAGCAATTACATCGTCGTTATGGTAATTTAAAAATTCTTGATCAAAATCGCATTCGCTATATTGTTTTGGATTTTTTTCTTTCACAAAATCAATCAACATATCTTTGATTCTCAACGAGTCTTTTTTCAAACCTTCCGATCATGTTTTTTCTTTGTTTATGATTTCTTCATTGTTAGTTAATTTTGCACCGTAGTCGAAGAAATCAAAAATCATTTTGTCAAAGATAAATATATAAAATTTAATGGTTCTGGCAATTTTTAATTTCGCATCAACAGTAATTGTTTCATCGTTCAGTTTTTCATAAAAATCAGCATACGTTTTAGCTACATTTTTAGGAACCACACTCTTAAATTTATTTACAAGTTCAACTAATTCTTCTACCGCTGGTAGCATATCTCGTTTTGCTTCAGCTGTTTTTACACCGTTGTACGCTAATACACCGTCAAGAACGGTACCGGCAGCTGAAAAACCAACAGAAAGTAAGCCAACAGCAGACATTAATGAACAAATGTCGTTTACTGCTGAAGAACCAATAAGTAAACCAGCGAGTCCAGCATCAATTCCTGAAACCAAATTCATATTGTCATATATGTCCTTAGCTACGTTTCTTTCGTTACCATCTTCATCATAAGACATTGTGTAAAAGTCGGAAATAAGTTTAGAAATTGTATTGCTCTGTTGAAGCAAATTTAATTCTTCTGATGAGTAAGGAAAATAAAAGGGTAAGGTATTTGCTTCCTGTTTACTTGTGCTATTTACTCACTTATATTCTTTAATAATTTTATACTCTTCAGAATTTGGGTTAGTATCAGTTAAAACTCATTTAGCTTCAACAAAAGGAATTAAGTCTTGGAAACGGTAAGGTTTTGAATTATTTTCTACTAATTCATAATCTTCTAATAGTTCATCTAGTGTCCCGTTTTTAGCAAAATTAGTATTAGCTTTGGCAATTGCTAACATAATTTTTTCATTAGTGTGATTATCTTCTAATTGCTGTGGTTTAACAATACCAGGCAATTCCAGATTATCAACATTTACAACATATGGGTTTTCTTCACTAAATGTATAGTGATCATTGCTATCATATGGAGCATCTTGCAACAAATCAGCAATTGTTATTCTTTGAGAAATTTTTTTAGCATCAAAATTTTCGTTTCTGTATTCTATTTTTAAATCTTGTGGGTAGAAAAATGTATTAGCACAATTAAATTTTTGTTCAAAAGAAGAAACTTTGAAAGTATCAGGTAAATATCCGTTTTCAGATTTATCGTTAGATTCTGCAGAAATTCAACTAACATCGGAGTTTAAATCTCCAGTTTTAGAAATGCCAATTTGAAAATTAACATTAGCTACATTTGAATCAGATGTGTAGTCTATACTAATGATTTTAGCTTGTAAAGTGTATCCTGGAACAATTTCGTTTTTAGCAAATGATGGTAAGCATTCATTTTTAGGGACATATACATCTAAAGGTAAATATTCCTGCTTAGTAGGCTCAACATCACCAATATTTTTTTCCTCTCCCTGAGACAAATCATCCGGACTTAGTAAATCGCTATTCCCTAAATAATCTCTTTTAGCTAAAAATAATTTATTCAAATCGTCTTGAGACAAAATGTTTTGTTTGTCTTTATCGCTATATCCGGTTTTACCGTCAGGTGAATACGGAGCAAGTAAACCGACAAAATCAATGTCAGGATTTTCGTTTAAAATCAAAGTTCTATTAGCTAACATTTTAGCAACTTGTGAAACAACTAATTCCATATCTTTTTCATCTGTCAAACCTTCATCATTTAAAGTGGCTGCCAACATTCTGTTAAGACGAAAAGAATCGAGATGTTTTTGCATTTTTTGTTCTTCTAATTGTTTTTCAAGTAAATTGATTTTTCTACTAAATTTTTGTTTAGAATCAGGAGAAGCATTATGTAGGATATTTTCTTCCATTTGCGGCAACAAAATATTTTGTAGTTGATAGTAATCGATTGGGTCAATACCATATTCTACGTTTAGTTGCATTAGCTCTGAATAAACATTAACAAAAGGTGAAGTTAAACTATTCTTTTGCATATTAAAATATTGTTCGTCATAATATTTTCCTAGAATCCGGTAAAACTCTTTTCCATATGCTTGTGCTTGAGTGTAGGCGTCATTGATAGATTCCTCGTTACTTAAACAAAGTATACGTAAATCATGAGTATAAATTTTAGATTTAAGGAATTCTATTGACTCATTTTTATAACTTTGCAACATCTCATTGTTGTTGATCGCATCAATAACATCTTGTGAAGTTGTGTTTGCGCTTCAAGTAAACTTTCCAAAGTCATAATACTGAAATTGTTTATTTTCTAAATATTTGCAAGTTAAGAAAATAGAAGTAGCTGCTCCGACTGTTAGTATTCCTACTCCCAATAGAATTTTCGTTTTATTAAACAATATTTTTGTTTTCATTTTATCCCACGCCTACATTATAGGTATCCTATAAAAAACATAAAACGAAATTTATCAAACATATATATAGTTTGTTTTTTATCTCAATTCACATCGATGGTTTGAACCACTAGGAAAAATAAGATGTTTAAACAATACGAGCTTCAAGAACAACTAAGAACTTTACAGTTCACTCTGCATTTGTTGGATAATTCATGCTTTGTCTTTTGGAACACTAGGAGCCAATTCATCCATTAGCATTTGTGCCACACCTACTACCAAACTAATTGTACCAAAAACTAAAGCTGCTCTACCGACAGAAGGATTTAAACTTTGCCTTTTCATATATTTTGAAAATTCTTTTTCAGATGCAATATTTCCTTTGTAATTTTCCATTTTTTTTGCTCAACCCTTACTATTTCTATATTTAGTTTCATATTTTTGTGCATTTACAACCATTTTATCTATATCAGTTTGTTTGACTATTGTACCATCCAGTAATTTATAAGTCATATTTTCTCTTGGGATTGGTACTTTTGTACTTTGAATAAAACTAGTAGTTTCTACTCTTCAGTGTCCTATGAGCGTACTTTGATCTGAATAATTAATTTTGTAAGCCACATGGTCTTTTATTCCAATATTTTTTCATAAAAAGAACTGTGTGCCTACTAAATTGAGTGCTCTTCCACCTAGTATACCTCCAACAACACCTATGCCATATAAAGCGAATCAACCGTGTTGTGTGAGAAAACTAGTAATTACTTCATCGTTTATATTTTGAATATTGTCTTTTGTGTCAGATACATCAAGTAATTTGTACGCAGCAATCACATCGTCGTTATGATAGTTTAAAAATTCTTGATCAAAATCATACTCGTCACGTTGTTTTGGATTTTTTTCTTTCATAAAATCAAGCACCATATCTTTAATTTTTAATGAATCTTTTTTCAAACCTTCTGATCACGTTTTTTCTTGTTTTATGATTTCTTCATTGTTAGTTAATTTTGCACCGTAGTCGAAGAAATCAAAAATCATTTTGTCAAAGATAAAAATGTAAAATTTAGCAGTCCTAGCAATTTTTAATTTAGCATCAACAGTGATTGTTTCGTCGTTCAACTTTTGATAAAACTCCGCATATGCTTTAGCTACATTTTTGGGAACCACACTCTTAAACTTATTCACAAGTTCAACCAGTTCTTTTACCGCTGGTAGCATATCTCGTTTTGCTTCAGCTGTTTTTACACCGTTGTACGCTAATACACCGTCAAGAACAGTACCAGCAACTGAAAAACCAACAGAAAGTAAGCCAACAGCAGACATTAATGAACAAATGTCGTTTACTGCTGAAGAACCGATAAGTAAACCAGCGAGTGCTTCATCAATTCCTGAAACCAAATCCATATTGTCATATATGTCCTTAGCTACGTTTCTTTCGTTACCTTTTTCATCATAAGATAATGTGTAAAAATCAGAAACGAGTTTAGCTATCGTATTACCTTCTTGAAGCAAATTTAATTCTTCTGATGAATAAGGAAAGTAAAGTGGTAAGGCATTTGATTCTTGGTTGTTCGCACTATTTGCCCACTTGTATTCTTTGATAATTTTATATTCATCAGAATTTGGATTAGTATCAGTTAAAACTCATTTAGCTTCGACAAAAGGAATTAAGTTTTGAAAACGGTAAGCGTTCGAACTATTTTCTACTAATTCACGATTATCCAATAGTTCATCTACTGTTCCATTTTTAGCGAAATTAGTATTAGCTTTGGTAATTGCCAACATAATTTTTTCGTTAGCATGATTATTTTCTAATTGCTGCGGTTTAACGACACCGGGTAATTGTAAATTGTCAGTGTCAACAATATATGGATTTTCTTCGCTAAATGTATAGTGGTCGTCACTATCATACGGAGCATCTCGCAGCAGATTAGTAATTGTTATTCTTTGAGAAATTTTTGTAGCATCAAAATTTCCATTTTTGTATTCTACTTTTAGCTCTTGTGGGTAGAAAAAAGTATTAGCACAATTCAATTTTTGTTCGAAAGAAGAAACTTTAAAAGTGCCAGGTAAATATCCGTTTTCAGCTTTATCGTTAGATTCTGATGAAATTCAACTAACATCAGATTTTAAATCACTTGTTTTAGAAATACCAATTTGGAAATCAACTTTAGCAGCATTTGAATCAGATGCATAATCTATACTAATGATTTTAGCTTGTAAAGTGTATCCAGGAATGATTTCATTTTTAGCGAATGATGACAGACCTTCGGTTTTAGGAACATATGCATCCAGGGGCAAATATTCCTCTTTAACAGGTTTAGTATCATCATTACTTATCTCACTTTGAGATGATTCGTTTGGACTTAGCAATTCGCTATTTCCTAAATAATCTCTTTTAGCTAAAAATAATTTGTTTAAATCGTCTTGAGATAAAATATTTTGTTTATCTTTATCGCTATATCCGTTTTTACCGTCAAGTGAGTATGGTGCAAGCAAACTGACAAAATCGATATCAGGATTTTCGTTTAAAATTAATGTTCTATTCGCTAACATTTTAGCAACTTGTGAAGCAACTAATTCCATATCTTTTTCATCTGTCAAACCTTCATCATTTAAAGCAGCAGCTAACATTCTATTAAGATGAAAAGAATCGAGATGTTTTTGTATTTTTTGTTCTTCTAATTGATTTTCTAGCAAGTTGATTTTTCTACTGAATTTTTGTTTAGAATCAGGAGAAGCGTTGTATAAAATATTTTCTTCCATTTGCGGCAACAAAATATTCTGTAATTGATAGTAATCAATTGGGTCAATACCATATTCTGTATTCAGTTGCATTAGTTCTGAATAAACATTAACAAAAGGTGAAGTTAAACTATTCTTTTGTGTGTTAAAATATTGTTCGTCGTAATATTTTTCTAGAATTTGATAAAATTCTTTTTCATATGCTTGTGCTTGAGCATAAGCGTTGTTAGTAGCTTCTTCGTTACTTAAGCAAAGTATACGTAAGTCATGAGTATAAATTTTAGATTTAAGAAACTCTATCGATTCGTTTTTATAACTTTGTAACATCTCATTGTTGTTGATCGCATCAATAACATCTTGTGAAGTTGTACTTGCACTTCAAGTAAATTTTCCAAAATCATAATACTGAAATTGCTTATTTCCCAAATATTTACAAGCTAAGAAAATAGAAGTAGCTGCTCCGACTGTTAGTATTCCTGCTCCTAATAATATTTTTGTTTTATTAAGTAAATTTTTTGTTTTCATTTTTGTCCCTTGTTCTACATTATAGGCATCATCGAAAAAACATAAAAAATAGTTTACCAAACATATATAGTTTGTTTAGCACATTTGATAGTTTTGTGTAAACTCAAGTATATGACTGATTAAAGATTTTATAGTTCATTCTGCAACTGGTAGTAATTAATTGGGTTTATACCATATTCTCCATTTAGTTGTGTTAGCTCCGAATAAACATTAACAAAAGGTGAAGTTAAGCTATTCTTTTGTTCTCTAAAATATTGTTCGTCATAATATTTTTCAAGAATTTTGTAAAACTCTTTTCGTATACTTGTGCTTGAGCATAAGCATCGTTAGTCGCTTCTTCATTATTTAAACAAAGTATGCGTAAATCATAAGTATAAACTTTGGATTTAATAAACTCTATTGACTCATTTTTATAACTTTGCAGCATCTCATTGTTATTGATTACATCAATAACGTCCTGCGAAGTTGTATTTGCACTTCAAGTAAATTTTCCAAAGTCATAATACTGGAATTGTTTATTTTCTAAATATTTGCAAGTTAAGAAAATAGAAGTCCCTGCTCCGATTGCTAATATTCCTATTCCTAATAATATTTTCGTTTTATTAAATAAGTTTTTTCTTCTTGTTTTTCTTGTTTTACATTATATTTACTATGACGAAAACGAAGCACAAAGTTTACCAAACATATATAATTTGTATTTTTCCACAAAATAAAAGTTCTTTTATAGTTTTTAAAAAAGGAGTCTATTGTTGCTTGTGTTTGCAAGAAAATGAATCAAATTATTTTTGTGTAAAAATGATTAAAATTATTATTACAATTAAAGCAAAAACAAATGCTCACATTACTGCATAAATTACATTGGATTTTTTATCAAACTTCTTGATTTTTTCTTCCATATTGTTATTACTACTTTTACTTTTTAATTTTGTATTTTCGCCCATTTTATAATTTTGTTCCCATTTTATAGAATCAGCTATTTCTTTAGGAGTAGGTATAAAGGTTCTATTCCACGGACTGCTTTTAGAAATGTTTTTTTTAGAAGAAACACGAGTGCTAGAAGTATAGTTTGTTTCAGATTTCTCTTTGGATAAACGAAGAAAAGCTTTTTCAAAACTAACTCCTTCAAATTCTTTTTTGGGTTCGTAGTTTTTCTTAAAATGGATACCTTTGTTTTTAATATCCGTTTCTTCTTTTGTTTTGGATTTAGTTTCAGAAACTGATGTAGAAAGAACTGAAGAATCTTCATTTGTGCGTTCCGGTAACATTTCATTTTCTGATTGCTTTAAAATTAGATAATTTTCAATCTTTTTATCTCTAGAATTTTTTTCCATATTAAACAATTTTTTTAAGTCAAAAACTTCTTCTATATTTTTGTTTTGTGTTCCAAGATGTTCTTGCATTCAAGGTAAGATTACCTTTTTATTAAGTGTTTTATTTCCAGTTTCTAAAAAATAATATGAAGCATAAATAAAAGATAGGGTATCGTTTTCTGAATTTGCTTTTGCCGTAGTAACCGGTCAACCACTTAAATAATAAGATACAGCCCGAATGGCAATAGCAAAATTTTGTCAAGAATTTAACATATTTTTTACGCACAAATTTACTTCATCATTTTCTGTTTGACTATATGTATTAAAAAAACTTTGCGGATCTTCTCAAAAAGAAAAAAGTATTTCTTTGTTCATACTATTACCTGCTTTTTTAAAATTGATTCCGTCTTGTTCTTTTATCTCAGTAGAAGTTGTAGCTAAAACATTATCTATCTTTTTAAACCGAATCTCTTCATCATAATATCCCACTTGATTAGTAATAACATTGTTATAGCAATAGTTACGATGATTGTGTCCATACAAAATAAATAGATACTCAGTATCAACTATCGTGGTGTTGTAAAACATTTGTTCGTGAGTAAGCAAAATTGTTTTATCATTTTTGTATGTTTCTAAATTGCTTAAAAACTCTTGATGCTTTTGCTTAATAAAATCCTGAAGTTTAGGCTGTTCATTAGCTCTTCAACCCATAATATTAAATTGTTTTTCTTTACTTTCTTTATTGGTTATTTTTTTATAAGCTTTTTGATTAACCTCATTTTCAGCAATATTGTAACCTTCACATCCAATGAAACGATATCCAGCAAAATCATAGTAATTTCCAGGTACAACATCAAGAATAACAATGTTTTTTAAAGTACTCTGTAATTGTTTAAAAAGGACAAATCTTTTTTGAGTATTTTCTAAACTATTAGAATTATTTTTTCAAAAATCATGGTTACCCAAAACAGCTATTACTTTAATATTTCGTTCATCTAACTTTCTGAAAAACTTCTCTATATTATGTCATTCATTGTAGTAATCTCCACCAAGTAATAAAATATCCTGTCAGGAGATAATTTATCTACTTCTTTTCAGAACAGAACTTCCTTATTTTTTGGATTTACTAGATTTTCCTTTCTATCGATTAGGATATCAAAATGTAAATCTGAAATAAAATATAAGTTCATAGTAAGTACTGGATTTGGAATACAAGATTCCTTAATAAACTAAAAAAGAGCTACCAATTAAGGTAGCTCTTTTAAAGGATAAGTTCCTTCAAAACTAAATAGAATCCGGCTAAACTATTGTTGTATGTTTTAGAGTGTTTTCTCACTATTAGGTTTTGTTAACAATAAATTTAGACTTAAATATGTACACGATATATATATCGTATGTAAAATTAATTACTCCGACGAAAGGAGGTTTTCCACCCGCACGTTCTCGTACGGGTACCTTGTTACGACTTAACTCCAATCACCATTCCTACCTTAGACGTCCGATTCTTGCGTTATCAAGACGGTTTCAAGTATTAACAGCTCTCATAGTGCGACGGGCGGTGTGTACAAGACCAGAGAACGTATTCACCGCGCCATAACTTATACGCGATTACTAATGATTCCAACTTCACGAGGGTGAGTTGCAACCCTCGATCCGAACTGAGGCCGACTTTTGGGATTAGCATCTCATTACTGAGTAGCGACTCTTTGTATCGACCATTGTAGCACGTTTGTGGCCCTAGGCATAAAGGACATGAAGATTTGACGCCGTCCCCACCTTCCTCTACCTTGCGGTAGCTGTAGGAATAGAAAAATAACTATTCCGAGGGGTTGCGCTCGTTGCGGGACTTAACCCAACATCTCACGACACGAGCTGACGACAACCATGCATCACCTGTCTCGGGGTTAGCCTCCGCTATATCTCTATAGCATTGCCCCGGATGTCAAACCTAGGTAAGGTTTTGCGTGTATCGTCGAATTAAACAACATGCTCCACCATTTGTGCTGGTCCCCGTCAATTCCGTTTTGAGTTTCATTCTTGCGAATGTACTACTCAGGTGGATCATTTAACGCGTTAGCTACGATTCTCATGCCTTAGCATAAAAATCTAATGATCATCGTTTACGGTGTGGACTACTAGGGTATCTAATCCTATTTGCTCCCCACACTTTCGAGCCTAAGTGTCAGTAATGTCCTAAGTTATCGTCTTCACCACTGGTATTCTTCCATATATCTACGCATTCCACCGCTTCACATGGAGTTCTATAACTCTCTAACACACTCTAGAATGACAGTTTCCAACGCATACTACAGTTGAGCTGTAGCATTTAACGCCAGACTTGTCAATCCACCTACGCATCCCTTTACACCCAGTTAATCCGGATAACGCTTGTAACCTTCGTATTACCGCGGCTGCTGGCACGAAGTTAGCCGTTACTTATTCAAATGGTACAGTCACTTCCACATCATTTCCTATGTGAATCGTTCTTCCCAAATAAAAGGTGTTTACAATCCGAAGACCTTCATCCACCACGCGGTATTGCTCCATCAGGCTTTCGCCCATTGTGAAAAATTCCCCACTGCTGCCTCCCGTAGGAGTATGGACCGTATCTCAGTTCCATTGTGACTATTCTACCTCTCAGCATAGTTACTCGTCATAGACTTGGTAGGCCGTTACCCCACCAACAATCTGATAAGCCGCACTCTCATCCCTTAGTGTTGGTTTAACCCAACTTTAAAAATAAATTGATGCCAATCTATTTCCTATGTGGTATTGTCCCGATTTTCACCAGGTTATCCCACTCAAAGGGGCAGATTGAATACGTATTACTCACCCGTTTGCCACGGACATTGCTGCCCGTTCGACTTGCATGTGTTATGCATACCGCTAGCGTTAATCCTGAGCTAGGATCAAACTCTCGTATAAAATTGACGGATTCTATTTAGTTTTCAAAGAACTTTCAGTGCATTTATTCAATCGCACTAATTTAATTATAATCTTTTTTAGAAAAAATTGGGGAAAAAATCTTGGAAAATAATTTTCGTGAATTTTTGCGATAAAAATATGGCTATAAATACATTAATATATTAAGGAAGTTTTTGTAATTAAATTTCATTAGCAAATATAATCCTTTTAATATGAAAAAATACCGTTTTATTTATTTAGCACCAATAACACTAACTATAGGAGCTGTCATTCCACCTTTATTATTAAATAGTTGTAGTGAAGAAACTAAAACTATTTCTTTTACCAATTTAGAAATAGAAGAAATGGAGCAATATATGTTGGATAACTCATCACCTATTAATAAGACTGGAGAACCTTTGATTGCCGGTTCAAACAATGATGAAGATTTCTTAAAAGTAATTCAGGAAAATTTAACCATTCAAAACTTTGTTAATGCTGCAATTGTTTTCTTTGATTCCAATTGTACTCCAGGCATTACAGACGGTAACGTAAAAATCGAATTCACTAGTAAATATGTTCATTCTTATTGTGAAATTTCGTACGAATATTTAGATGATGTAATAACACTTCATAGCGAAACAGAGGTTAAACTGGAAAACAATAAAATATGGGCAAAAATGGTCACACCAGAGGCTGCTGCCGTTGAAATTAACGACGGGGTTGTTTACTTAGCTGATTTTAGAGATTTGACAACTATTTATACAAATGCTATCTATTTGAAAGAAAGAAATGAAGATAGTGAACAAAATTTATGTTTTTTTCTAGGTTCTCCTATGTATATTAACGGAGATAATAAATATGTTCCCTGTGGTGACACAAAAGATATGTATTTTTGAGGAATTCCAGCAGCAAGTATTCCGGTTTTAGAATAATAGAAACATCAAAGATTTCTAAATTAAAATATTATTTGAACTACATAAGTCTGTTTTTCTCTCCTAAATTAGATTGTTATTATGTGGAAATATAATACCAAACATATCACATGAAAACTAAAAAGCTCTTATTTTTTTTACCCACACTGCTTATTGGTTTTGTTTCTTTACCTTTATTAAGCAGTTGTAATGCTGAAAAATCTACAACTATTTCTTTCAATTCTGGAGAAATGGATAAAGTTAATAATTACTTAGAAGCAAACAAGGCAGTTATCAATAATACTGGTAGTGCTTATATCAGTGAGTCAAACTCATATGATAAAACTTACTTCATACCTTTTCTTCAAGAACATTTAACAATTCAAAATTTCGTAAACTCTTTTATTTCTGCTTTTATTTTTTATTCATCCGATGTACCATCAGGTTATTTATCATCAATCAAAGTCACATTTAATAGTCACGAAGTAAGTTCGGTAATCAACACCTACACATCTCAACTTGCAGAAAAATGTATTGAAGAAAAAGTTACTATGAGAGATGGTAAAATTTCTGTCGAAGGAAAAACAGGAGATTTAATATTAGAAATTCATGATGCAGAGATTGTAGATTGTGGATGCAAAACCATAACAAAATCCGGGGAAATACTTGGTTATATGAATGTAATTAATATAGAAGAAAAAGATTCTAGTGGAAATAGTACTGCATTTGATTCGTGTCTATTCATTCTAAGTAATTTAATGTATCCTGTTGAAGGACACTATGTTACTTCTGGAGATATGGAAAATGTATATCTTTATGGTTTTCCACAAGAAGACATTCCATTAGGAGATGGTGATGGTGGTACTCCTTATTGATAGGATTAATTTTCAGTTTGTTTATTAAATTTAGTAGCTATTTTTTGTACTAGTTCTTCACTAACAGCTTCGTACAACATACGTAGGGCTGAAGAAAATTCTTTATACTTAGCACTACCGTGAGTTTTAACAACTGTTTTTTGTAATCCAACCACAAAAGCTCCAGCATAGTTTTTATAGTCAAACTTATGTTTAATAGTTTTGATTACATTAAGTGAAGATAAAGCACCTAGTCAATTTCATGGTTTTTTGTATAACCCTTTCATTAATTTGTTAATAGCTGTTAATGAACCTTCTAATGCTTTTAAAGTAATATTTCCTGTATAACCATCAGTTACTACGATATCATTTTCACCATTAATAATTCTATTAGATTCACAAAAACCTTGGTAATTAATTCCAGCTTCTTTTAAAAGTAATTCATTAGCATCTTGTAAATATTGTGAACCTTTATTTTTTTCTGTTCCAATATTTAATACTGCTACTTTAGGATTATTAACTTTTCTTACACTAGTAGTATAAATGTTAGCCATAATAGCAAACTGGTATAAATCTTCACCAGTACAGTTAAGGTTAGCACCAACATCTAATAGCATCATTCCATTTCCTGTGGTAGTAGGAATATAACTCATAAAAGCAGCTTTATTAATGTTTGGCAAATTACCAATCACCACTTGCGATAAAACTACGTAGGGAGCAGTGCTACCACCACTAAGTATCCCATCAGCTAAATTATTCTTAACTAACTCAAGAGCTTTATACATTGAAGTCTCACGATTACGCATAGTTTTAATAATCAAGTCTTCAGTATGTACTACATCTGTAGCATTAACACAACTAAGTTTTGGTTCATCTTTTATTAATGGTAAAATAACTTTTTCATCACCAACTAAAATTAACTCTACATCTTGATGTTTTTTAACAAAATCTTTAGCGGCATTAATTGGTTCAATTGGACCAAAGTCCGTTCCCATTACATCCAAAACTAATTTCATATAGGAATTATAAGATTAATTAATTTTGTGGTTCGTCACCGCCGTTGTTTCCACCGTTAGAGAATTGTTGAGCTGCTTGATCGAATAAATCTAGTTTTTCTTTTAATTCATCTCATTTTTCTTCAGCTAATAAAGATTTAAGTTCTTGTAGTTGAGATTCAGCAGCTTTCTTTTGTTCTTCTGGAACTTGTGGACCACCTTCAACTGAGTTTAAACTTTTTTCTAGCACATTAATCATGTTTTCTGCACGATATTTAGTTTCAGATTGTTTTTTAAGTTGCTCGTCTTTTTCTCTGTTTTCTTCAGCTTCTTTAATCATTTTGTTTACTTCTTCTTCAGAAAGTGCAGTAGAACCTTTAATAGTTATTGTGTTCTCTTTATTAGTTTTTAAATCTTTAGCAGTAACGTTCATAATTCCGTTAGCATCGATGTTAAAAGTAATTTCGATTTGTGGAACACCTCGAGGAGCTGGTTCGATACCACCTAATTGGAATTGTCCAAGAGATTTATTATCTTTAGCTAATTGTCTTTCACCTTGTACAACATGGATATCTACGGCTGGTTGATTGTCTACGGCTGTTGAGAAAGTTTGAGATTTTGAAACAGGAATAGTTGTATTTCTTTTAATTAAAGGCGTAGCAACACCTCCCATAGTTTCGATAGAAAGTGTTAAAGGTGTAACGTCTAGCAATAATACATCATTAACATCTCCAGTAATAATTCCACCTTGAATAGCAGCACCCATTGCTACTACTTCATCTGGGTTAACTGTTCTGTTAGGTTCTTTACCAGTTAGTTTTTTAACTAAATCGTAAACTTGTGGCATTCTTGTTGAACCACCAACCATTAATACTTCGTCAATTTGTGAAAGTTGTAGTTTTGATTCTTTAATAGCATCTTCTACTGGTTTTCTTGTTCTTTCCAATAACTTTTCAGTCATTTTTTCAAATTGAGCACGAGTTATTTTTTTCATTACATTTAATGGTCCTTCAGGAGTCATTGAAAGGTAAGGTAAAAGAATTTCAGTTTCTAATTGTCCAGAAAGATCAATTTTAGCTTTTTCTGCAACTTCTTTTAAACGTTGCATAGCCATTTTATCTTTTGATAAATCAACACCATTTTCAGTTTTAACTTCTTGAACTAATCAGTCAATAATTGCTTGATCTCAGTCATCTCCACCTAATTTATTATCACCAGAAGTAGCTAATACTTCAATAGTTCCAGCACCCATATCTAATACTGTTACATCGAATGTACCACCACCTAAGTCATAAACTAAGATTTTTTGTTCTTTATCTTTTTTATCTAAGCCATAAGCTAGAGCGGCAGCAGTTGGTTCGTTAATAATTCTTTCTACTTCTAAACCAGCAATTTTTCCAGCTGTTTTAGTAGCTTGACGTTGAGCATCGTTAAAATATGCAGGAACAGTAATTACTGCTTTAGAAACAGCATATCCTAATTTTTCTTCTGCATATTTTTTAATATAACCTAAAATTTTTGCTGAAATTTCTTCAGGAGTATATTCTTTATCTCCTAATTGAACTTTTTCATTAGTACCAATTTTTCTTTTAATTGAAACTACAGTATCTTTATTAGTAATCATTTGACGTTTTGCAGCGTCTCCAACGATAAATTCACCGTTTTTATATGATACTACTGAAGGTATAGTTCTTTTTCCCTCTGGTGTTTCTAACACACGAGGTTTGTCACCTTCCATGATAGCGACACATGAGTTTGTTGTTCCTAAGTCGATTCCGATTATTACGTTTTTTGCCATATTTGTTTCTCCGTTATACCCTTATTATAGCACAAATTAGCAGTCGGTGGTATCAATTGCTAACTTTTTTATTTTATTTACTATGTAAATAATTTTTTTAATATTGTTAGAAAATTAGGGGGTAAAGAAGTTAAAAACAGATGTGGAATCCTAAGCAATAATTTATTAAACAGAAATCTTTAAACTTACGTCTTTTTTAGCTTCATCACTTGCAGCGAACATTGGGTAAGTATATAGGTGTTTTTTAGTAGCAATAACGTTTCCATAGAAAACGAATAATTGTTGGTTGAATTCAGTTGCTAATGAATTGTAAATTCTTCTTGTAGCAGCGATTTCTCTTTCTTGATAATCAGCCGCATCCATTAATTCTACAAACGCTTGTACTGATTTAACATTAGGGTAAGCTTCAACTTGAGCAAATAAACGATCAAGAGTGCTTTTGTTTTGTTGTCCTTCAGTAGTAGTTTGATCGAAGTTTTTTGTTTGTCTCATTTTAGTTACTTCTTCTAATAAACCTTTTTCGAATTTAGCAGATGAAGAAGCAGCATCAACCATTTTAGTAAGAGTATCTCTTCTTTTTTGTAATTGAATGTCAATTCCAGAAACTGCTTCATTAATACGCATTTGCATTTTATTAAATCAGTTACGTTTTTTTACAGTAAGAATAACTGGTCCAATTCATAAGAATCAGAATATTCCAAGAACCCCAAATACGAAGTAGAAAAAGATTTTTGCAGATTTAGGAGCTTTAGCATAAACTGGTTCGTTTTGGACATTTAAATCTTGACCATTTTGTGCAAGTTCTTGGTTCTTATTTCGTGGATCTGGTAATAACATAATGTAGTTATTATATCTTTCTAATTAATCATACGAAAATAGCCTTTGTTTCAGCAGTTAGGATTGGTTGACACAACATACTTAGATAAGGTGTGATGGGTGTAGGAAATTTTTTCTAGAAAATTTATCTGTTTTTAGAACGCTCAATATTTTTCTTTAGTAAGTTTTCTTTAATTTTCTTTTCGATGTATTCGTGTTTTAATTTTTGTTTAATTTTAGCAATTTTGGTTTTAATCTTTTTCTTATAATTGGGGACAACTTTTTTGCTGCCAGTAACAATAATTTTTTTAATTTCGTTATTTGTTTTATTATCAAACACTAATTTTTGTTTAAGTCTTAATTTTAATGGTGGTTTAGAAACCAATTTATCATCTTTAATTTGGTAATAGTAAAAATTGATTCCTTTTTTATTTAAACGGTTAATATTACTATCGATACCGTTTTTATAAATTACAAAAGCATCACCATTACTTTTATATCTTCCTATTCTACCTATTCTATGCATATATCATTGGTCATCTTCTGGTAAACCGAAAGATATTACTACATCCGCTCCAGCGATATCAATTCCTCTGGCTGCTAAATCTGTAGCTACTAAATATTGATATTTGTTTTTATTAATATCTTCGAATACATTTTTTCTTTGTCTTGGCAATAAGTCCTTATGTAAAAGAGCAACATTTTTATTTTCACTCTTCATTTTTTTATAAATTTCTTCTGCTTCTTTTTTAGTGTTGCAAAAAATAATACAGAAAAAAGGATTAATGTTTTTTAATAAAGCAAATAGTGTTTTTTGAGGATTAGAGTTATCGCTTAAATAAACAATATTATGATTCACCTGTTGGTTAGCTCAAATAGTTTTAGAAGTAGAAATAACTTTTGTATCTTTAAAATAATTTTTTAGTTGATTGGCTAAAGATTCGTGAGTAGTTGCACTACAAGCAATCTTTTGCAATTTAGGTGTATCGACAATATCTAGTATTTTATTAATTTGACTCATAAATCCTAAATCAATAAACATATCTACTTCATCTAAAACCAAGATGTCAATATTTTTATTAATAGCTTTTTGTTGGAGCAATTCTAATGTTTTTACTACAGTACCAATAATAATATGTGGAGGGTTATTTATCAAAGATTTTTTTTGGCGTTCCATATCATTTTCACCAAATCCAATTAATAGCAACGTTTTTAATTTTGGACAGCACTTTTGAAATTCATTCACTTTGCTATAAATTTGTCTAGCTAGTTCTTTTGTCGGAACAACAATTATAGCTTGGGTATTTTTTTCTTCTACATTTATTCTTTCTAAAATGGGAATTAAATAACAAAGTGTTTTACCACTTCCTGTTCTACTGGTAACAATCACACTATGATGATTTAAAACATAAGGAATAACTTGTTCTTGAATTTTTGTTAATTCATTAATCTTTAAGTTTTTTAAAGTTTCTAGTATAAAAGGTTTTAATTTAAGTTGTCCAAAGTACATTTAGTGAATTATATTTTAATTAATTTTTTATTGGATTTTGTATAGGTGAAACCGGTGTTCATCACAGTAACCAAAATTAAACTGCTCCCATTTTTTTGGAGCATATGCTAACTAAAATAGGGAGTGCTCTGTTTTAGTTTTTGCGATTGTTCCAACTTTCAGGGCCTATTCTAGTTCATGCGAATGTTGTTTTCACAGAAAGCTATAATATTTTACAATTGCACTAATCACAAATATGATTCAGCTTTGAACACTTCCAACTTTGTATTTTTTCTTAATTTCTTTAGCGGTTGTGGCACCGTTTTTTATCTATGGTATCATTAGTAATAGAAAGAATGTAAATGATCCAGATTTGTTGTTCAAAAGGACGGTTTTCCCTTTAAAAATAATTGGGGGGTTGCTTTTATTGGAAATTGTCAAGCTTATTTGAAACATCAATTCTTCATCAATCTCAGGAGCACTTCCGTTCTACTTTTCTGATTTAGCTATTTACACTTTAGTTTGTTTTGTTTTTTCGAAAAAAGACACATCTTTTAACAAACTTAGTTATCTAGCAGCTTTATGTTTAGGAATGTTGACTATTTGTTCATTTTTAGTAGCACCATATTTTATAGTTTATTTTGAAGGTTTATCTAAAGAAGGTTACGAACCAACTTATAACACCGTTCATGGTTTAATCACTCATTTTGCCATATGCTACAGCTTTATTTGACTAGCTTTATGAAGAATAGTTAAATTAGAGAAAAAAGACCTCCTAAATATTTTTTATTTAGCTGGAACATTTACGATTTTTGTAATGAGTTTTTCTTTTATATTTAGATGTAATTACAATTGATGTTTACAAAGTCCATTAACAGATAAGGCACTTATTGGTTTTCACCCGGATCGTACATATATTGAACCGATATATGCGTTTTGTCTTTGAATGCCATTATCTCTTGCACTTCAAGTAGGATGTGGTGCTATTTTAGTTTTTACAGATAAATTTAAAATCGGATATCAATGGAAGAAAAATGAAAGAGTTGAAATAGGATAAAACCACACCGTTTCTCCTTTCCTACTAAGCTTAAAATGTTTTTAACATTATAATTATTCATATATGAAAGTTGTAGAAATCAAACAAATCGTTAACGGTGGTTTAGAAGGTAAAGAAATAAATGTTCACGGATGGGTTAAAACAAATCGTGATAGTGGAAAAATTTCATTTTTTGAAATTAACGATGGTTCTTGTCTTAAAAATTTACAAATCGTAGCTAAAGATGGGAAAACTGAAGGATATGATACGATTGTAAAATCTGCAAGAACCGGAAGTTCTATTACTGCATCAGGAGTGGTTAAAAAAAGTTTAAAAACTAATGATTATGAAATTGAAGCTGTTTCAATCAAGTTATTAAAACAAGCAGATGAAGATTATCCTTTGCAAAAGAAAGAACACTCTTTAGAATTTTTAAGAGACATTGCTCACTTACGTCCTCGAACAACTACAATTAGTGCTATTATGCGTGTTCGTAGTAAGTTAGCTTATGCGGTTCATAAATTCTTCC
The DNA here is from genome assembly GCA_031281465.1 of Mycoplasmataceae bacterium. Taxonomy (GTDB): domain Bacteria; phylum Bacillota_I; class Bacilli_A; order Mycoplasmatales; family Mycoplasmoidaceae; genus Malacoplasma_A. Next base: position 30,478 of record JAITFH010000019.1, read on the forward strand.
AAGAAAATGATTTTATTTGAGTAGCAGCACCAATTATTACTTCTAACGATGCCGAAGGAGCTGGAGAAGGTTTTACTTTAGCTCAAGACCCTAAAAACCCATTCTTCGATAAAGTTCCTAGTTTAACAGTTAGTGGACAGTTAAATGCTGAAGCTTATGCTCAAGCATTTAAAAAAGTTTATACCTTTGGTCCAACATTCCGTGCCGAAAAAAGTCACACTAACAGACATGCTAGTGAATTTTGAATGGTTGAACCAGAAATCGCTTTTTGTAATTTAGAACAATTACAAGTAGTTATCGAATTGTTTATTAAAAGTATTACTAAATACGTTAATGATGAATGTAGAGATGAAATAGAATTCTTTGCTAAAACTAAACCATACATTAAGGAAAGAATCGAACAACTATTAACTAAACCTTTTAAAAGAGTTGATTACCAAGAAGGAATTAAGATTTTAAAAGAAGCAGTTGAAAAAGGACATAAGTTTGAAGATAACGATATTTACTTTGGAAAAGATTTAGCAAGTGAACACGAACGTTATTTATGTGAAGTAGTTTTTAAATGTCCAATCTTCTTACAAAACTACCCATTAGAAATTAAAGCTTTTTATATGAAAGAAAACGATGAAAGCAAATCTTATAAAGGTTCTGATTTACGTGATGTTTCAGGAAGAACAGTTGCTGCTAATGATTTATTAGTTCCAGGTGTTGGAGAAATAGTTGGTGGAAGTCAAAGAGAAGATTCTTTTGAAAAACTTTCTGCTCGTGTAAAAGAATTAGGGATGGATGTTTCTTCTATCGACTGATATCTAAACTTAAGAAAATACGGTTATCATTCTTCAGCAGGTTTTGGTTTAGGATTTGAAAGAATGATTATGTATATTTTGGATGTGGAAAATATCCGTGATACTATACCGTTCCCAAGAACTGGTGGAAGCTTAAAATTTTAATGGTGTCTAATTTAGCAAATAATTCTTTTACTCATATATATATATATATATATATATATGAAAATTTAGCATTTTCAAGTTCTAACTTCTGCTCTTTTTTCGAAACAAAAGGAGGGGAGAATGTCTAATTTTTCTACCGTTTCTAATGTCATTTGAAATAGTGCAGGCGTTCTTCGTTTTCCATTCGGAGAAAGAAGATATAGAGATTTTATTTTACCTTTTGTAGTTCTAAGAAGATTTGAGTGTGTTTTAGAACCAACTAAGCAAAATGTTTTACAACTATACAAATCGAAAGGAAAAGAAATCGAGTCATTATTAAAAAACGAAACAGGATTAGATTTTTACAACATCTCTAATTTTAATTTATCAGAGCTTTGTAAAGAACCAAATACGATTTTAGAAGATATGAAAAACTATATTAATGGATTTTCTTCTAACATCAAAGAAATATTTAAGAAGTTTAAGTTCGACAAACTAATAGACGAACTTCATGAGGGAAAGAAATTATTCCAACTTTGTAATATGTACAAAGATATAGATTTAAGTCCTAACACTATTTCTAATGTAGAAATGGGAACTATGTTCGAAGATGTTTTGAGAAGATTCAACGATCAAAATCCTGACGGAGCGCACTATACAGCACCAGAGGTAATTAAATTATTAACAAGAGTTTTAATCTCTTCTGATAATTCTTCTATTCTTAAGAAAGGTACAATAGTAAATATTCTAGATGCAGCCTGTGGAACTGGAGGTATGCTCTTTGGAATGAAAAAAGAGATTGCTCAAGTTCTACCCATAAAACCCGAAGACATCAGTGTTTATGGACAAGAGAATACCGACGAAACATATGCTATATGCTGTGCCGATATGCTTATTAAGGGAGAAAATCCAGATCACATAGTTTATGGTTCTACTTTACAAAAAGACGGAGCAGAAGGAGAACTAATGGATTTTGTCATTATGAATCCTCCTTTTGGCGTAGAATGGGGAGATAAAAAATCTAAAGAAGATTATGACGCAGTAGTAGCAGCTAATAAAAAAGGTACTCGTTTTTCTCATGGTTTACCACCGATTGATAATGGACAGTTATTATTTATTCAACATGGAATTGATAAATTAAAACCAAACGGTCGAGCAGCTATTATGAGTGATAACAATCCATTTAGTGCTGGAAAAGCAGGGAGCGGAAATTCAGAAGTAAGAAAATGAATGGTAGAATCAGATTTATTAGAAGCTTGTTTTAAACTTCCTGGAAAACTATTTTACAACACAGGAATTACTACTTATTTTTGAGTGTTTAACAAAAACAAGCCTAAAGAAAGAAAAAACAAAATACTATTCGTTGACGCATCTGGTGATGAATTTTATTCTCCTATGTCCAAAGGATTAGGAGATAAACACAACGAACTAAAAGATGAACACATTGAGAAAGTAGTAAAACTTTACCAAGAATTCAAAGGTCAAGAACATGCTAAAGTTTTGGATATTAACGAATTACTATTTGATGAAGTTAAGACAAAAAGACTATTTCAACGAAGCTATATTTTAAATGAGGAAACTTTAGAAAAAATAAAACTTGGAACAAAGTTTAATGATATCGTAGAAAAACATTCTAAAGATAGCTTCTTTGCTAGTGAAGCAAATAGTGTTAAAGACTTATTGAAATTAGCAGAAAACGAACTAAAGGTATTAAAAGAAAAGTTGAAGAAAGATGAATCCAATGAAAATCTGAAATCAGAGATCGAAGAAAAACAAAAGAACTGTGCTCATTACAAAAAACTTAATGATGAAATTAAAAGTGATTCAGCTATTGTTATGAACCAATATAAAGTTCTTGTCAGTCAAGAAAAAGAATTAACTAAAGAGGAAAAGCAATTTGTTGACACAATTTCTTTAGAAATTAAAAAACAAGAAAATATTTTATCTGTTTTATCAAAAAACTTTGATGATAGAAAATACTTAAATCGTAAATCTTTTGAGCAGAAAATGAACAAGCTTTTTCCAGAATTACTAGCGGATAAATCGAGTTCTGCTTTGCTCAAAGAAATGATTGATACATGTGGAGAGTATGACGAAGAAGCTGATATTATTAAAAACGAATATGATAGTGAATTTAATGATTCTGAAATTTTAAAACATAATGAAAATATAGACGAATACTTTGAAAGAGAAGTTAAACCATATTCTCCTACAACAGTAATGGTTAAAGATAGTTTAGTCGTTGGATGTAAAATTGAATGAAACAAAATCTTTCCTAAAAAAATTGAAGAAAAGAATATTAAAGATATTTTATTGGAGTTAAAAGAAAATGTTAAAGCTATGAGCGATTTAGAAAAAGAAATCGATGAATTTTTTAAGGAGATCGTTGAATAGGTTATGGAATTTCTTGGAGAAGGTCAGTATATTTATGTTTTAGAATCAGTTATTTCCCCTTGTTTGATTAAAATAGGAAAAACAGAAATTAAAATTAAGAAAAGTAAATCACAAGGAAGAATTGCAGGTTTAGCGTTACACGGGTATCAAGGTGTGACATTTAAAAGAGTTTTAGCTATTTGGAAAATTGATGGTAGTTTAAGTAAAGCAGAAAGTCTGATTGGAGAAAAAGCAACTCATCAAGAAAAAGGGAATGCTCGAAAAATTGGAAGTACAGAATTATTTGTTTTTAAAAGTGAAGAATCTATGAAAAATTTCGTTTCCTTTGAGATATCAAAAATAGAAGGTTTTGTTACTAGAGTCAAAAACGAAATAATTTCCGACATTAACAGGTGCGACTTTGATGATTGGAAAGATATGAATTCTTATTATTCTAAGAAAAATACGGACAAAAAAACAAGAAGTAATGTTTCTAAAACTTCAAAAGAAAAACAAGTTTTAAAATCTGATAAAACCGATAAAGAATCAACTAAACAAAAAAATAATTCTAAAAACATAAAAAATTATGCTGATATCACAAACCAAAAACATAAAGAAACAGCAGACATCGCTAGGGAATTAATTAAAGTTGTTCCAGAAAAAGAATTAGAAGTTTTAGGTATTAAAAAAGATATTACTAAATGAAAAAATGTTAGAATCATAGATATTGGAAATGGTTACTATTTTAACAACAATTTATCGGCAGAAGATAGAAGCAAAATCAATAAAAGATGAAAGGAATATTTAAAAAAATAATATTATGAAAAAAATTAAAGCGATTAAAGTTTTAGGAGGAGATATTTTTGAACAAAATATGCTCGATTTAATTAATCCTATAACATCGAAACCTTTTTCAACTATTGTAATTGCAGGAGAAAATGGAACAGGAAAAACCATTTTTTTAAATCGTCTTGGTTATCAAGAAACGAATAGCCAAAAAAGTGTTGAATCATTTATTCTCGAATGAGACAAGAATGACCCTATACCTCAAAATTTACCTTTTAACCAAAGACTTATGCTACTTGATTTGAAAGACGAAGAAAACGAGATAAATATAAACAGAAACCAAAACCCTACTTCGGCTAAAGCTATCCTTTCTGAAGTTTTCACAAAAACAAAAGAAAACTATTACGCTATCGGAGTCAAAAATAAAGATGAAGAAAAAAAGCTAAATAGTGAAGAAATTTACAATGAAGCCACAAAACATTTAAATAATTTTAAAAGTGCATTTGATTATTTTTTTTACGATAGTAACCTTGTTATGGACGATAATTTTGATAAAAGTAGGGGGATTTTATTTAGGCAAAATGGAAAGTTTTTTGGGATTAATAATCTCAGTGACGGACAAAAATCTATTATTTCCGGAGCTTCAAAAATACTTTGGACTGGTTCGTTTTTTCTTCCAGTATGTCTAGACGAACCTGATCAAAAACTCCATTTTTTGTGACAAAAGAAATTACTTTCTTTTTACAGGAAGCTTCTCACAAAAGATGAAGAACAAACACAGCTTTTTTTAACCACTCATTCAGAACATATAGTTAGGGAATCGCTGAATGCCGAAGACACTTTGCTTCTAATGTTCAAAAGGAACGAAAAATCAAAACTTACACAAATTTTTAGTTACTCAAAATCAGTTTCTCAAAGGCAACTTGATGAATCTGATATTTTAAAAAAACCGACTTATTCGTATATCATTTTTTCACTTCTCAATATAGCTACCAATGAATTATTTGACGAACTTTACTGTGCTATAGAAGATAAAATTCGTTCTTCTTCTAAGAAACGAATAAATCATAATAAATTTCAAGAGTTCATAGATAATAATATCGACTTAATTTCTTCTAAAAATGAGTTCGAATATTTTTCTTTAGAAGATGACGAAAACCCCTGAAAAGTTGAATACAAAATCAACGAAAAAAAAGTATGTAAACAAAAGATATCAGAACTAATAGTGTACCGTCAGCAAATACACCATCCAAATAATTTTGGTGAAAATACAAAAAATAAACTTTTATTATCTGTGGATAAATTACATAGTTACATAGAAGATTTAATTTCTCTTTTAAGAAAAGGAGTGACTCAGTAGTGGCTTCGCTTAGTTATTCTACAATCCTTGATAATTTACAGGAGTTAAAACGACAAATTATTGTTTCTACTCTTTCAAAATATAATTCGTACCCAAAAACTAAATTAAAATATCTGACAAAATTTATTCAAGCAACAGTTTATCCATATAACAAAGAAATTTGAAAAACAAAAACCACCGAACACGAAATTGCGATCGTTACTGCTGGAAAAACTTTTATTTATGGGTATGGAGAAAAACAAAATCACCCATGTTTTAGTAAGCCTTGTATTTTATTTGATGACTTTACTACAGATTGCAAATACATCGATATCCCATTTTATTTTCCTTCTTCTGCCGGAAAAATAATACTAAATAACAAAAACACAGACATTAAATGACTTTACTACACTATTCTTTCTCTACGTGGTACAGTTGAAACTAAGGATCATGGAAGACATTGAATAGAAGTATATTCAAATATCGAAGTCCCAAATATACCCCTACACGAACAACAAATAATATCAAAGTACCTTGATGAAAAAATCAAGTACCTTGATGAAAAGATCAAGTATACTTTATCTTTAAAAGAATCGTTAGAAAAACTAAAATACTCTTTAATTTCAGAAAAAATTAAAACCTGTGCCAATAAATTTATTCCAAGTAAACGTTTTTTTTCAACAAAACGTGGCTTAGTACTATCAGTTGATAAAATCAGCAATTTGCAAACAGATATTTACAAATACCCTGTTTATTCTTCTCAAACAACTAACGATGGTTTGGTAGGATTTTATAATTCATACCTTTTTGAAAAAAGTATTACATGGACTACTGACGGTGCTAAAGCTGGAACTTTTGTTTATAGAGATAAAAAATATTTTGCTACAAATGTATGTGGTACCCTAACACCTATATCTAAAAATATTGATTCAAAATTCTATTGTTATTGTTTTATGGCGAATTCTCATGAACAGAAAATTGATGGAGCAATGATGCCTAGGATGATGGGAGAAGATGTTCAAAAAATTCTGCTTCCGTTAGTTGATATTACTACCCAAAATAAAATAGCAGTTTGATTAGACAAAAAAATTTCTTGACTAGACTCAAAAATAAAACTATTAGGAGGTAAAAATGAATAACAGCCATATCAAGATAGTTAATGAAAAAATTAAAAAATACTTAACAAAAAATGATGAACGAGCTTTTTTAATCGAAGGTGGATGAGGGATAGGAAAAACTTACTATATTAATAAAATTTTTAAACCAGACAAACACATTAGAAACTCAAGGGAGTGTGTTTATATTTCTACATTAGGTTTAAAAACTACAGAACAGTTGAATAATTTAATTCTAAAAAAATTAATGCTTTTAACAAAACATCAAATTAAAAAAGCTCTGTTAAAAGGGACAGAGACTGCTTTAAATACTTTAGCATTTTTTTTAAAAGGAGAGACTTTATTAAAGAAAGATTTCAAGTACACAATAAATTTGGAATCAGAAAAATTTGTTCTAATCATAGATGATATAGAAAGAAGCTTTATACCTGTCGAAGAAACTTTTGGATATATTTTTCCGTTGACTTCTACCGGAAATATGAAAGTTATAGCTATTTGCAACACTAACATAAAAAGCGGAGATAAATCAAATGAGGAGAAAATAACCGATAAAATTAAACTATCTAGAAACAAGTATTTTTCGGATTGAGTTAATTTTGACGAATTTAGCGAAAATTTAAGTTATCTTTTTAAAGATTATTCTTTTCTACAAGAGACACAGCCGTATATAAAATGAGAAGATTTACCTCTTTGCTCTTCAACACTAAGCAATTTGACAAAACTTTTAATTGAAAACAACTTGGTTACAACTAACATAAGAGACTTAACTCAAAAAATTGATGAATGTGAAAAACCTATAGAATTTTTTACCAGTATTATAAAAAACGAGATGCTATTTGCATATTTTTTGTTTTTATTTTGTACAAAACACGATATTAACAATCGGATTTTCCTAAAAGATAAAAATACATATGAAGACGAGTTTGTCAAAGAAAAAGCTTTAGAATTATATAGACGATATACAAAGACAAATAATCTAAATGAAGATTTTAAAGATAACATATCTGATTTTATAAAAGTATCGGAATCAGAAATTTCCAGCTTAAAAAACGAAAATAAAAATGTTCAAACATTAATTGACTACTACTCTAATTCGTGATTTAAAGATAACTTTGATGAAGTAGTTGTTTTGGTAAAAGAAATAACTGACAATATGGACAAATATATTGGTTTTTATTCATCTTTATTAAAACCAATAAGTATTTTTGCTACAGAAAAAATAATTTCATTAGAATTGTTTGAAAATTTCATGAAAAAATTCAACGAAGAATTTTTATTAAATCATAGCAAAATACTACCTGGTTTATTTTTTTTCTACCACGAAACTTCTGCTGAGGTTCAAAAAGTCTTAGACGAATTTAGAAAGCCTGATAAGAAATTAGTAATGTGTAGGAAAATTTTTAATCGCAATACAAAACAATGAATAGAAATCGATAGAAATTATTACATAGACGATATATTCAATAATTCCAAATATGATATATATTCAGATTGAAATGAATTTTTATTGCATCCTTCTACCGGTGCAATGAGCTATATTTACATTAAGTTAGAATTAATTCGTGATGAAATATTCAAAAACAATACTCAACTCGATTTTCCTGAAAAGAAATTAAGAGAGTTTCTATTTCACAAGCAAAAAGAAATCAACGAAAGAAGTGAAATATTTAAAAATCCACATGTTGAAGAGTTTAAAGTGTTGTTAGATGAGATAATAATTAAATGCGATAGTTTAGATTCAAAGGAGAAAAACACATAATGACAAAACTGCAACTCCAACAACTACGAGAACTTAATAAGAAAAAGTTACTCGAAAAAGAATTTTCTAACTACGAAGTAAGTAATGAGATGCATTTTGAATTTTACGTTCACAAATACTTAGTAAAAGAAAACGGTTTCAATGTGTACTTTGAAAAACTAGGAGATTCTATTTTTGATTATTCAACAAATCTAATTAAAGAAGACTTATTTGATTTTATCAAAACTAGTCAGCAAGAAGAATGAGATAAATTTGCAACATTATATTCATCTGAAAACGAATCAAAATTAGAAAATAGATTTATCGAAGAAATGGATAAAGCTATTGAAAAAGAAGGACTAATTCAAATACTAAGACATGGTTTTAACATAAACAAAATTCATTTTAACATATTCGGAAATTTACCTTCAAGTAAAAATTCTGAGAAACAAAACAAACTCTACGAATCTAATGTATTTACTTGCATCCAAGAATTTCACTACACTAGATCTGAACAATATAAAAAAAACCGAATCGATTTAGTATTATTTATTAATGGTTTTCCTTTAATAACTGTTGAACTTAAAAAATCAAACCAACAAAGTGTTTATGAAGCAATTGAACAATACAAAACTACTCGTCAACCAGATGAAAGATTTTTCAAACAAAATTACCGTTCAGTAGTTTATTTTGCCATGAGCGATACCGATGTTTTCTTCACTACAAAATTAGACAACGAAAAAACCAAATTTTTACCATTCAACAAAGGAAACGATTCTCACGGAGGAAACCCTATTGTTCCTGGTAAATACCCTACTCATTATATGTGAGAAGAAATTTTTACCAAAGAATCGCTAATTAACATTTTTCAAAATTTTGTTTTCGTTTATAAAGAACATAACGAAGAAGGAATAGAAAAAAATTCTATCACTTTGTGACCACGTTTTCATCAACTAAACGATTTATCAAGAACGAAAGAAGAATTATTAAAATACTCAAGCAAAGAATGATGAAACGGTAAGGATTTAGCGGACAAAAATATTAGACATCATTTTCTATTTGCAAATGCACCTGGTAGTGGAAAAACTCACGAGATTGGCTGGTTATCTTTTTTATTAGCTAAATTAAAGGATAAAGAAAATAATAACTACTTTGACTCAATAATTATCGTCACAGACCGTAAGGTTGTTGATCGACAATTACAAGAAGAGATTAAACAATTGGATAATGCGTATCATAATGACTCTATTGGATACTATCAAATTTTAGATGATAAAACTACAAGTACCGATTTAGAAAATTATTTAAATAAAGGGACACGAATTATTGTGACAACTATTCATAAATTTTCTAGAATAAAAGGGATTTTAAAAACAAAAGACAAAAATTATGGAGTAATTATCGATGAAGCTCACAGTTCAACTAGCAGTGATCTTAAAAATAATATGGAAAAGGTTTTGAATAATACTTATATTTTTGAAAATAATACGGAAAAGAAAAATACTTATACTTTTGAACCAGAAAAAGAAAGTGAAAGTGAAAGAACTCAAACCGACGAGGAAAAAGAAACAGACGTCGATTCTGATGCGGTTACATATTTCACTTTTACTGCCACACCTAAACCTATCACTAAAGAACTTTTTGGAATTCCAAATAAAGAAGGTAAACCTGAAGCATGAGCTTGTTATTCCATTCAACAAGCTATCGAAGAAGAATTTATTTTAGACGTTCTTAAAAGGGTAATAATTTACGAATTAAAAGGTGCAAAAATAGAAAAAGTTATTGATGAAAACCCTATTCTAGAAACAGGAAAAACTATCAAGAAAATAAAAAATAAAATAATTGATTGTAGTCCGGAAGTGATTTCAAAGAAATGTGAAGTAATTGCTAAGAATTTTCCTTTCGTTTTATCTTCGCTTAACGGAGAAGGAAAATGTATGATAGTTGCTCCTAGTGTTAAAAGTGTTCTAGTTTATAAACAATGTTTAGAAAACTTACCAGAATTTAAAAATCAAAAAATATTTGTGGCATTTACGGGAAAAGTTGATGGACAAACAGAATCTAGTATTAACGGATTTTCTGACGAAAAAACAGCTATTGAGTTTAACAAATCCGAAAACAAAATACTAATTGTTTGTAATAAATTTCAAACCGGATTTGATCAACCTAAACTAACCACACTTTTTGTCGATCAACCGTTATTCGGTGTACATGCCGTACAAACATATTCAAGACTTAATAGAATTAGAAACAATAAAGAAACTTTGATAGTTGATTTTGTAAATACTATGAACGATATCATCCAATCTTTTCAACCTTTCTTCGTACCTACAGTATTGGATTCGAGTGATTTTGATCAAAAAGAATTCGAAAAAGTAATGCAAGAAATAAAGTCTGAAAATTTTTATACTTCCGAAGAACTAGAAAGATTCAATGAGATACTAAGAATGAAATACAACAAAAAAGATAAGTTAGATGAAAACGATGACAAAGAATTTGTAAACATTTTGCTCCAAATAAACAATCGTATTCATAACAAACAAAAATATACAGATATTCAAATTTCTGATTTCGAACAACGATTTAAATACTTAGTTAAATGGTATCCAATTATTTATTCAATATTTAAATTAAAGTACGACGACGAATATAGACTGTTTAAATGTTTAGAAAAAAGTTTTCCAAGACCAGAAAGAGGTTGAAATCCTATAGGAAAAGTAGATTTAAAAAATGCTAATATAAGACTGGTTGGAGAATACTATGATAACGTTGTAATTCCTCAAACAGAAATAACTCTCAAAAGTCCGGTTGTTCAAACCACTCCTATTACACTTCAACAATGCTTGGATGAAATTATTAAACGAATAAACATGTACCTTGAACCAAACCTAATGCCTTCAAAAATAGAAAAGTCTGTTCGAAATTTGCTTGAAGAAGCTGTTAAAAAAATAAATGGTGACGAAGATTTGATGAATAAAATCGCCAATGCTAATAATAGCGATAATAAAAAACTAGAATTTTTAGGAAAAGCTTTAACAAAAGAAATAAGTAATATTTATAAGAATAATGAAGAATATGATGGTGAAGACAAGGGAAAATTAGAACGTTTGCTAGATAAAAATAGTACAGAATTTAAATACGTTCTAGATGTTTCATACGAGTTTTTAAAGAACTCATTACATACAGGAGAAACAGATGAATAAAGTAATATTAAAAGAAATAGAAAGTCTAATTTTTAGGAGTAATAAATTTAAGGCCGTTTATCGTACCGGAAATAGTACACTAATTAAAGAATTTTTAAAAGATAATCTTCCATATTACACTAAAAAAGCAATAAAAAATTATAAAAAGACTAAAGAATTTTTTCTTTCTCAAACGGAAAATTCAGCTTTTTTAAAAAATGTCACAGAATCTATTTTAAAAGCTTTAAGGGAAAGTAAATAGTTTAAAGATTGAATATCTTAGGATTTTGTATTGTTGTATTTCTTTTTGATTTGGTATTTTCTCATAATATTCGTATTAAATAACGATACCAACGAGGGACAAAGTCTCATGCCAACCACACAAAGCTAATCTATTAAAACTCGTTTGTTTAAAAATTACATTATAATTTTTACAATAGTATTTATTCTAATACTATATACTGTTCGCAAGAACTGGTGGAAGTTTGAAATTTTAATGATGTCTAATTTAACCAAAAAATCTTTTAGTAATTACCTATATATATATATATATATAGGTTTTTAAACCCGATAAACTCAAATTTTATACGAAAGGAGGCATTTTAAATGCCTAATCGCTACAAAATAATTGATATTATTGGAAAAAAATATTATGAATCAAATATAGAAAATGGAGAGTTTTCTTATCCTAAAGCATTAAAGGATGATTTAAAAATTCTGAAAGAAAAACTAGAAGGAAATAAATATTTAGATATCAGGTTTACTGATAAAACCAAAAAAGTTTCAGTTTTAGTAGAAACGAAAGCGAAGTTCAATATAAAAGATGAAGAACAACTTTTTAATTATGTAGAATTAGAGAAAAGACTGGAAAAAACAAATGATATCATAGCTATTTTAGCGAACACGACTGACGATAAAATTAAGGTTTGGAAAGTTATGCACAATAAAATAGAAAAAGAATTATTGGAAGCAGAAAGTAAACTCAAGTCTTTCTCTGAATATACTTCTCTTCTTGAACCACAAAAAGCTAATGATAAAGAGAAAATAATTCAATCCACTTATGAATTAAATGAAATTTTACACAAAGAAGGAATTGATGAAAATTTAAGAAGTCAGTTTGTAGGAACTATATTACTTAGTCTTAAAAATGGTTTAAACTACAACGGGTTAACTACCTCTCAAATTTTAGCTGGAATAAAAGAAATTTTAAACAGACTAGTAGAAGGTTTAAATAAAGCTGAAAAACTTGTAATATTGGATAGAAAAATTATTCAACACGAACACATTCGTAAGTTAGAGAGTAAAAACTTAATAAGAGTGCTTGACTTTATCAAAAATAACATTCTTCCTTATATAAACGATAACACTAACGAAGGACAGGATTTGTTGAATTTGTTTTTTACTACTTTTAATAAATATGTAGGTAAAAAAGACAAAAACCAAGCTTTTACTCCTGATCATATTGTTCACTTTATGTGTAAGGTTGCTAAGGTAGATCGTAATTCTCGTACTTTAGACCCAACTTGTGGTTCTGGAGCGTTTTTAGTTCAAGCTATGGTTCAGTCGTTAAAAAACTGTAGAACGGAAGCGGAAAAAAATAAAGTTAAAAAGGAACAAATTTATGGTATAGAATATGAAGAGCAAGCTTTCGGACTAGCTACTACAAATATGCTAATTCACGGGGATGGAAACACCAATGTAATAAATGCGGACTGTTTTAAATCAGAAGACTTTATTCGAAATGCTGACATTAATGTTGTTTTAATGAACCCTCCTTACAATGCTCAGAAAAAGTATATGCCCAAAGAATTTACTGATAAATGATCTAATTCTTCAACAGATCCATCAAAGGGTTTTTATTTTGTAAACTATGTATCTAAATTAGTCGGCAAAGGAAAACTTCTTTGCTTACTTCCTTTAGCTTGCGCTATTGGAAATAGTGGTCCGATTGAGGAACAAAAGGAACAGATGTTAGAAAACAATACGCTAGAAGCAGTCTTTACTCTTCCTAACGAAATGTTTTACCCAGGAGCAAGTGTGAATGCTTGCTGTATGGTTTTCACTTTAAACAAACCTCATCCAGAACACCATAAAACATTCTTTGGTTATTTTAAAGATGATGGTTTTAAAAAGAAAAAGAATTTAGGAAGAATCGATAAAGGAAACTGAAATTCAATAGAAGATGAATGACTGAATCTATTTGAAAATAAAATCGAAAAAGCTGGTTTATCAGTTGTTCACGAAGTTACTTATAAAGATGAGTGATTAGCTGAAGCATACATGGAGACTGATTATTCAAAACTAACTCAGCAAGACTTCGAACAAACAATCAATGATTATTTGGCTTATTTGGTGAAAAGAGGAGATAAATAATGACACAAAGCTTTTTAGAAAATATTCGTAACGAATTTGAGATATTAATAAAAAAGTGTCCCCAAATGACACCAAAAGATTTATGACCTAAATATTTTCCTACCGGTATGATGGAAATTAGATGAGACGAAGATATGAGAGGGGTTGAAAATAGATATAACTATATAATTTTTCATCTTTACGACGAATTAAAACAAAAACAAAATAATTATTTAAGTGATGTTATAGGCGCTGAAAAAATGTTATGACTCCGAGAAAGCAGAAACCAACGTGCACACCCAGGGGAAATGATGGAAAAAATCAGACAACAAAAATATCATTTTTCGTCATGCTGTAATTTATGAGAAATTATTAAAATTTTAGAAAGCAACGTTAAATAATATGAGATTGGATATACAAAAATGAAAAGATTTCAAATTAAAAGATTTGTTTACTTTTGTGAAAGGAAAATGTTCCAATGCACCAGATTTAGAAGACGGAGCGGATATTCCTTATATCGGTGCTAAAAAAGAAGAGAATGGTGTTATGAAGTGAGTAAAATTTGATAAAGACTTAGTTAACGATGGAAACTGTATTTGTTTTATTTGTCAGGGAGAAGGTTCTAATGGTTTTAATAATTATTTTGAGAACGATACAATTAATACCACTTCCAACGTTTTAGGATATAACAAAAAATTAAACAAATATAATGGTTTGTTTTTGGTGACTGTTTTAGATTTAGAACGCCCTAAATGATCTTTTGGAAGAGGACGTGCGCCAAAATTAAAAGATACCATTATCAAACTTCCTGCTATCTTAATTAACGGAAAATACGAACCAGATTGAGAAAGAATGACAAATGAAATAAAAGAAATATATATATACCTAAGCAAGAAAGCTTACGAACGAATGTTGAAAAAAGAATTCCAAATTTAAGAACAGACATCGCAAAATACAAAGTTTCCGAAATTTTCGAAATTATTAATGGGAAAGGAATAACTGATGAAGAAATTTCTGAAATAGCTGACGGAGATATACCGTGTATACAAGGTGGTGAACAAAATAATGGTATATTAGGATATTTTTCAAAAAAACAAATAGGTGACAAAAAATATAAATATATCGACGAACCGTCACTCACTTTATCTAGAGTTGGTTCTGCGGGAGCAATTAATTTTCACAAAAAATGTTTTATAGGAGACAAAGCCAAAAGTCTGATATTAAAAGAAAATTATGCGTCCCATAAAAGCACATATGTTTATTTATATTTATCCGTAATACTAAGAGCTAATCAATTTAGATATACCTACGGAAGAGGAATTGTTAACGAAATTTATCAAAATATTATTTTAGAACTTCCAACTAAGAATCACCAACCAGACTGGGAATTTATGGAAGAATACATTAAATCTTTATCTAACAGTGATTTAATAAATACATATCATAATCTTTAAGATTAAACAACGATGCTTTTTTACAGTTATCAACCATATACTTTATCCCCCAACCCCACATTTTTATTACCCAATCCATTAACTTTTAGGTAATAAAACTTATAATCTCAATAATGAGAGTATTTAACTACAAAAAATTAATTGATTTAAAATTAACGATGGAAACAGTTAGTTATCTAACTGAAATAGATAAATACAATAAACAACAAGAATTTTTTATCCAACAAAAACCAAATATTTTAAATCAACTAATTAAAACTTCTAAAATAGATTCTATAGAGACTTCTAATAAACTCGAAGGTATAAGTACTTCTGGTTCTAGACTAAAATATATTGTAGAAGAAAAGATAGAACCAAAAACTAGAAACGAAGAAGAAATAGCTGGATACCGAGATGTATTAAAAATTATTCATGAATCATACGATGAAATTAAAATATCAGATAACTATATTTTGCAACTACATAAAATACTATTATCACACCTAAATAATTCTAATGGTGGAAAATTTAAAAACACTAATAACTTCATCCAAGAAACAAAAGAAGATGGTACTCAATTTATCCGTTTTAAACCCTTGTCAGCTTTAGAAACTCCACAAGCAGTAAAAGATATTTGTTCGCAATATAACGAAGCTTCTAAAAACTCTAAAATTAATAAGTTAATATTGATTTTCACTTTTGTTTTAGATTTTTTATGTATTCATCCTTTTGATGATGGAAACGGAAGAATAAGCAGAATACTAACATTGCTTTTAATGTACAAAAACAGATATATGATTGGAAGGTATATTAGTATCGAAAAACAAATCGAAGAAACAAAAGATGGATATTACAATTCTTTGCTATCAAGTTCAATTGATTGGTATAAAAATACTAATGACGCATTTCCTTTTATTAATTACATGCTTTTTGTCGTTTTAGAAACGTACAAACTGTTTAATAAAAAAACAATTGAAACCGTATCTAAAAATAAAAGTAAACCAGAACTTATTAAAGAACTATTTGACAATCATATTGGTTGATTAACGAAAAATAAAATTGTTGAGTTATTACCAACTATTAGTCAAAAAACTATCGAGAACACTTTAACTGTTTTGGTTAAAGAAAAATATGTAGAAAAAACTGGTTCAAATAAAACTGCTAAGTATAGAAGGTTTGAGTCATAATATTAACTAGACTAAATCGTTTTATCACCTTTCAAATAATCGATAATTTTATGTTATTACCCGTCATAATTTTTTACACTTGTCATTTTTTACATTTATGTCAATTTTGACAAATACACGGAAGTAAAACCGGTTAATTTAGTACTTTTAATCAAAAACCATTTTTACCAGAAATTTTGATAGTGCACCATATTTTTTCCAAAATTCTCAGAGGCAAACTATACAAAACAGCAAAAATCTTAAAATTGTATCGTTTACTATAATATGCTTATGTTTGAGTACTACCAAAAAAAAGTATATAGATGAGCTTATTCAGTTAAAAAATAAGCCCTACATTAAAGTTCTTATTGGATTAAGAAATTGTGGTAAATCCACTATCTTAAGACAATTTAAAAACAAAATAATAAACGATTTTAATATTAAAGATAATCAAATCATCGAGTACAATTTCAATAATCCTAAATTCGAAAAATACATCTATATGGAACTTTATGATGAAATTATCAATAAATCTCAACCATCAGTAACTAACTATATTTTCTTGGATGAAATCCAAGATATAGAAAAGTGAGAAAAGTGTGTTATTGGTTTATTCGAACACGCAAAGTTTGATTTTGATATTTATTTAACTGGTTCTAACTCAAAAATGTTGTCTAGTGAATTGTCAACACTATTAACTGGTAGACATAGAGATATTCATGTTATGCCACTTTCTTTTAAAGAATTCAACGAAATTACAAAAGAACAAAACTTTAATAAAGACTTTTATAAGTATGCTGAGATTGGTGGATTAGGGATAATAATCCCTAATATTAACAATCCCGAAGAAGCGAAAAAAGACTTATCTTTAGTATTACGAGATACTATTCAAAAAGATGTCAGAAAAAAGCATCATAACACAACCAACATTTTAATCGATAAAACTATTAGTTACGCATTAAATAACATCGGAGTTCCCATCAGTGCTTATAAAACATCTGAAAAAATTAATAAGCAAAAGAGTAAAAAAATAACAAGAATTTCTTTTGCTAACTATCTGCAATGAGGATGTGATGCAATGATTTTATATAGAGTTAATTATTACAATAGAAAAACAAATACCATTCTTTCTACTAGTGGAAAATACTATGCCGGAGATTTGGGTTTATTAAATTCAGTAATTGGTTATTCTGATAATACTTTCGGTTATAAACTCGAAAACATCGTGTTATTAGAACTAATATCTTTAGGTTGAGAAGTCTATAACTCTCAAACTATATCAAAAAGATAAAGAAGTGGATTTTGTTATAAAAAATGGTTCTATAACAAAATACATCCAAGTTACTCACACATTAACTAATAAAAATAAATCTCGTGAGGTAAATAATCTTCTATCCATTAAAGATGGACATGAAAAAATAATTATTTTAATCAGTGATGAATCAGATTATGTAAATGATGGAATAAGAAGAATAGATTTGGTTAGGTGATTAATGGGAGAGATAGTTATTTAAGTGCTAACACTTGTGAGTGAAGGTTTATTCTCCTCCATTACCTTCTGATGGATCTGCATCAACTATATTTAGTAATACTGCAATTCAAATAGTTGCAAGTGTTGTAGCTTGACCTCTTGCATTAACTTGGACTTTAAGATATCAAATTGTATTTCCAGTAGCAGCATTTTCATCAATTTTGATGCTAAGTGTTAAATTGTCAACAGAACAAGAAGAACCATAGTGACCAACTTGGACTTCAGAATTTAGTCCTTCAACTCAAACACTCGCAAAGATAAATTCAAATAAATTTTGAACTTTTTCAACATTATTAAAAACAAACGAAGTTAAAGGTATAGTGGTTGTTTCGCCTTTTTTAACCGTGTTATGTTGACCTTCAATTCCATATACCGCTTCTAAAGTATTTACAACTTTTAAAATAAATGTTCTATTTTCGGAAAATGATACTCCATTAACTGTGTATCCAACTATTACTTCTATTACGTATTCTTCTTGAAGACCAGGAACTCTTTCTGTTGGATAACCTGTAATTGCATTATTTGCTATCGATACGCCAGTAGGTAATGCGTCACTACTAGAATCTAATACCATAGTTAAGTTGTTTTGATTAACTAACTCGCCGTTAAAAGCAGCTATAGGTTTAATAGATAGTTGATTAGCTTGATCATTTACTCCAACCGTAATTTCTCCAGTAGGCAAAGGCGAGCCATTATTTTCCATTCATGAATCAAATACAGAATTTTCAACCCCTAAATTAAATTTTACTTCAGTTTGAGAAGAATATTTTCCATTAATAGTTGTTGTATATGTATATTGTTTTGATGTAGAAGTAGCTCTAGCAGTACCAGTTATTGTATGGTTTACAGAAGAAAATTCTAAACCATCTGGTAAACTTGGAGTTAATGTATAAATAACATCACATTCATTAGTTACATCTGTACTGTCTTCGTCTCTTGTAACAGAAGTAACAGTTGGTAAATGAATATTTACACTATATGCTGTTTTTAGATTTTGATTTTCTACTTCTTCTCCTGAAGTAGCTACAGTAACACCATCATTAGGAACAATAGTGATAGTAAAAGGATTAGACATTACTACATAAGTGTGGTCTGGTGTAACATAACTTGCTTGGATTAGACATGGGAATGGATTAGCTGGAAGTTGATCTAATTCTAGTTTTCCAGTAATTTGTCCTGTTAATGAATTAAGTTGTAAACCATTTAAAGCTGGTTGGTTTCCATAGAAAGAAAAACTTACATTAGCGTTTATTGGTAAAGGTTGTTCTTGGAAACGTAAAGTTTGTTTTAGGTTTGGAGTTGGAGTAATATTAGAGTTGTATTTAAATGTTAGATTGTTAATTTGTCCAGCATAATCTAAAGCATCAACTTCTATAGTAAATTCATTACTTTCAACTTCTATTGGTTCTTCGCCAACAGGTGTGTATGAGCCAGTGATTTTAAGTGGTAACGGTGGAAGATCGTGTTGGTATGAACCAGTAAGAACACCAGTTTGTGGACTAAAACTTAGTCATGTAGGTAGCGTAGTTTCGGCTTGTTGAATTTCATATCCAAACACTAATGTTGAATCTTCAAGTTTGTTATCTTGAGTAAGAATACTTCCGTCAAGTTTAAGTTCAGGAGTTACGGTTACAGTTTCATAAGCATTCTTTTTTACATTAGCAATGTTTGAAAACTTTAATCCTAATTCTTCATCTTCTTGTTCTTCCTCGCCTGGATTTTGATTTTCGTTACCAGTATCTTCTTCATTGTCGTCTGGATTTCCAGCATTTGTTTCACAACTTGCTAGCGTTCCAACAGAAGTTAAAACTACTAGTCCAGCAAGCATAGTTGAGAGAAGCAGTTTAATGTTTTTCATAATGTTTAGACAAATTAGTCCTTTATAGTGTTATATGTAAAAAAAAAAAAAATTGCTTTTTTTTCTATACATATATGAATATATGGAGGCTTGGTGAAAATTGGTTTTGTTAGGTACACCCTCAAAACTGGGACAATCAAAAATTAAATAACTACGTATTTATTTTCCCCTAGCGTTCATTCAACTATATTTATTACCATTACCCCATTCATTAAAACTCCCGATTCATCATATAACGAAATAACTACTTTAGGAAAATTATTTCTAACACTTCTTAAATTTCCGATGTCTCTTTTATAGTTTTTGCTTTCTATATCTCAGTCAATTTTTTCAGTCACTTGAATATATATTTCCCATCCTTCTTTAGAAGCAACAAAATTAATTTCTTTACCATCTTTAAGTTTTCCGGTAACAACCCGAAAATTTTTTCTCAGTAGTTCAAAGAGAACAATATTTTCAAGTAAACTTCCTCTATTTGTATTTTCTTTACCACATTCAACGTTTCGGACTCCGGTATCAGAAGCATAGTATTTATTATTTTGTAATAAAAGTCTTTTTCCGGTAATCGAAGAAATGGGACATTTATAAATTAGAAATGCTTCTTCTAATCAACCAATATATCTCATAATTGTTTTGTAATTTATAGCTTCAACATTTGACTTTAAAAAATTAGCAATATTTATTCCAGAAATAACTTGTCCTACGTGAGCATAAATATACTTAAGCAAATTTTGAAAGGCATTAGTTTTTATTTGGTGTCGACGTTTTACATCAATCTCAACACTATCCGCTAAAACTTTTTCTATTATTTTTCTAGTGTTGTCTTCTTTGTCTACATAATCTAAAATTATGGGTAACCCACCATACTCTACATACTTTAAAAAACACTCTAGCTTTTGAATATTTCCGTTTCGTTCTTTACAATACGAAAAATATTCTTTAAAAGACAAAGGAAATACTTTTATTTCAATATTTTTTCCTGTAAATAGTGCTGTCAAAGAAGAGGAAAACATTTTAGAATTTGAACCGGTTATGTAAATATCGAATTTTATAGTTCTATGTTCGAACAAATTAACGATACATTTTTCAAAATTTTCTATTTCTTGCACTTCATCTAAAAATAGATAGTTTGTTTTTTTATCATCTGCTTTGCTGACGATTAGTTCTTGAAGCTCGATATATGAAACTTTCTTCATAAAAATATTATTGAAATCAAATTCTATAACGTTTTCATCTTTTAAAGTTTCCATGAACTGATGCATAATTGTGGTTTTTCCACTCCTTCTCATTCCTGTAATCACTTTGATAACGTGTTTATCTTTTCAACCTTTTAATATATCTATATAAAATGTTCGATTAATTATCTTCATATTTCAATTATATGGGAAACTTTGAGTGGTTTTGGTTAATATTTCCCGTTGGAGATGGTTTATGTAGGAAAATAATGAATGATTTGTGCAATATTTCCCACTCAAGTGATTCCATATGGGAAATTTAGATCTAGTTCGATAATATTTGCCTAAGGATATTAAATCAAGACAAATCATTAAGACGAAAAATGGAGCATTTTCTGTCGATTTTCTGTCGAAAATATGCACAAAATATGCACAAAATTTTCATTTATTCGGGATATAGTATAGTTGTACACATTAGCTATCTGGTTCTCCTAATGTGTACCATGTTTTTTTTATTTTAATTATTTCATATTTTTTTAAAGGGTGCACGGTGGTGCACCCTTTTTTATTTCTTAGTCTCAACCTCTAGTATTTTAGTTGCCTTGCTATTTCCTTCTGTAAGCTTTATCTTTTGTAATATGATTGTAAATCCTAACTGTGCTAGCATCGGTATAGTTACGTACCACTTTACAACCGTAAATGTGGTAAAAAATGTGCTATTTTTGGGAAGATTCTCAAATTTATGTTTTTTTCTTTTTAGCCTAGCCTGAGTTTTTAATCTAGGGTAGTTTGCAGTTGGGTTTCTTTGAATAACTTGTACGACTTCATTACCAAAAACCGTTTTAAGTTTCCCGTTAGATGGGATTTATACGAAAAAATAATGAATGATTTGTATAACTTTTTCCAGTTAATAAGATTTATATGGGAAATTTAATTTTATATGATACTATTTGTTTAAGTATATTAAAACAAACATATTCAAACACTCGGTTCTAACAAAACAATATCTTTTAATTTTACAAAACCTAAATAATTGATAAAGAAAAACACAGCAAATTCTGTCGATTTTGTGTCGAAAATATGCACAAAATATGCACAAAATTCTCATTTATCTGGGATATAGTATAGTTGTACACGTTGGGTTCTTAATTCTCCTGATGTGTACTTTGGTTCTTTATTTGACATAATTTGTTTTTTAAAAGGGTGTACTTATGTGTGCCCTTTTTTATTTCTTAGTTTCTACTTCAAGTATTTTAGTTACTTTACCATTTCCATCTGTAATATTAATACGAATATCGTTTAAAGCATTTGGATCGGAATTAACTTCTACTTTAGCTTTATGAGCTTTATGTTTTTTCTTTTTAGCACTAGTTTGAGGTTTTGTTCCTGGAGTAAGTTGTGTTACAATTTCCTCAACTGCTTGTGGTTCAGGAGTAGGTACTTCCTGAACTGGAACAGGAGTTTCTAAAACTTGTGCAGTTTCTACTGGTTGTTGGTATTCAGGAACTGATTCAACTTCTTGTACAGGTGCTGCTTCCACTTCTGGTTCAGGTTGAGAAACAACTACGGGTTCAGAAACAGTTGGCACAGAAGAAGTAATATTAACATTGATTTGTTGAGGAACGGGAGTTGGGGTTGGGATTGGTTCAGCTTCAACAACAGGAGTAGGAACAACCATAACTGGTTCTGCTACTGGTTGTGCAACACTAACTTCTTCAACAGGTTTAGAATCTGGTGTTTCTTCAGTAATAGTTTCTTCTTCTTTTTCTAAAACAATCACCCCTTTTTTACTTTCTTTTGTTGGTTTAATTCCGCCCAATTCTTTTTTAACTTTATGTGATTTTCTAATATAAGAAATAAGAATTAATATAACTCCGATTATTTGAATCGCTTCTAGTGGAATTCAAATAAACATCAAAGGAACTACCACTAAATTTACACCCATGAAATTAAGCATAAATAGTGATAGCACCATTTGTGCTATAACTATTGCTAAAGTAATAATTGCAAATATGACATTCTTACTAAATTTATAATATTCAGCTACTGATAAGGAATAGAAAACAAGTAGCAATATAACTGGAGCAATAGCTATGATTAGATTAGGGATACTTGCAGGAGCTAATCCTGCATAAATACTAGTTAGAAATTCTCCTATAAAAGGGGTGTCTATATTTCACCCATCTCCTAATATAAAATTAAGAAGTAATAAGACAAAAAATAATAGTGAAATAATGGTACTGAAAATTACTCCTAATATAAACAATAATTTTCCAAACCAAAACATGAAACCACTGTTTTGGATATAAATCAGCTTGATATCCTTTTTAAATTTTTTTTCTACTCTTTTTGACATACTCTATATTTCCTCCCTAGTCAATCCTGGTAGAAAAAATAAAATATCAAGTAGTTTAGCAGCAATTTTTGATAATCCCGCTTTTTCTTCTTCAGTAGGATTTAAAATACTTACAATAACTGAAGAAAAAATAGTTGAAACATCTTGATCTTCAAATTGTATAATTTTTATTTTATCTTTTATAGCAATAAATTTTGATTTTCCGTGTACTACAGTGTTTCCGATTACAAACGAATTAGTTGCTTCTCCTGTTACTAATTCGTTATTAATAGTTTTAGAGACGGTAACGGTATATGTTCCACGACAAACTGTACCTTCAGGAATTGTTTGTCCAGATTTTTTCTTTATAATTCCAGTGTTTACATTTATTTCTAAAAATTCTGGTAGTCCACTAGCCTCATATTTAACTCCCTCTGTTTCAGCACCGCTAAGAACTGCTTCAAGTTGTTTTGTATGTCAGTCTTCATTACTTATTTCGTTAATACTAGCATAAATAGGTAAGGAATGTTGGATTTTAAAAAATGAAAATTTCGTTACTATCATCCCTAATGTACCACCACCATATATTTCCATTCCTGCTTCTACTTTATCAGCAAGTATTGGAAAAAAACAGAAATTTCCTAGTTGTTCTTTTGTCGGTGTACCTGTAAAATATCATCCGGTTTCTCCATCAGGTGTATCATCATCAGCAGCTGTTTTTATTTTTATCTCCGTTCCTTCGGGTATGGGGTGTGTATAATCATCCGAATCATTTTGTATGAAACCTGTTATTTCACTTACTTCTAATACTCTAGCATCAGAAGGAGGAGCATAATTAAGGTCGAAACTAAAGTCATTGATACTATCGACTGGAACATCATAAACTATTAATTTAATATCTTCCAATGGGTAGTCCACCATTGTTTGGTAAGTACTAAGAGGTTTTCAAATCTGGCTTCCTTCGTCTCAATTATTTGGCTGAACAAAAATAAAATGATATGCAGATTCGCTTTCACCAGAAGATTCGCTTTCTCCATCATACGGAATAAAATTTGGATTGGAATAAGGGTTTTCTTTTGCTTCTTGAGAAAAACCACTAGGAAAAGTATCTTTTGGATCTTGATCACCGTCGCCACCAGCCACTGGTATATCGTAATTACAATAAAAAACAGCAGCAGCATAAATTGTGAAGTCTTTGTAAGTTTCGTATCAAACGCCTTTAGTTACAGTAACTTTTACAAAATATACTCCAACCGATGTTGGTCAGTCACTTTTAGCTTTATTGGTATCGTAGCTTATAACTCCCGTGTGCTCGTCGTACAATAATATGTCCGGTAAGTTAATAAATTCATACTCGACATCTTCACTATTAATTATTGCATCTTCACCATTTTCTCCTCCACCAGGCACAACAGTCTGTAATGCTGGGGTCGTTGGGAATGTTTCTAAACTGGGGTCAGTTGGATATGCTCCAGTAGTAATTTTATTGATAATTAAATTTTTCATATTTTCAACTTTCAAATAATTAGCACTAACGAATTTAAAAGCATACACATACTTTCCGTAATAAACCGTACCGTCAGCAGCAGTATAAGTTGCCGTAATAACAGATGTTCCAGAAAAAGCGTCATCCGGTGTATCACTAATCACTCCTGTACCAGAGTCAATACTTAAACCATCAGGAAGATTGTTGCATGTATACGTTACATTTGTAGGAACGATAGAAGAATCACTACAAGAAGTAGATAATGCAGGTGTATCTTCGATTTTTGTACCAACCGCACCATAAATCATTGGAGTACCCCCTTCAACAATTAGTTTGTTATAAGTAGCACTTAATATTCCCGCACTAATATCAGCATTATCTTTAACATCTTCTTCGTTCAAATAAATCATCGGTATAAGTACTGGAGTTGGGGGAGGAGGAACGGTTACAGGTTCTGAATTACTCATTACCGAACTTTCGGGATTAGGGTTTGGCTCTCCGGCACCTTGCTCAGGTTGAGAATCATCTTCTCCGTCGCTTCCTGGTTGTGTGTCTCTTTCTTCGACTCCAGTACTAAAATACGGATTGTCTGCATTTTGTGTTGTTCCTATACAAAATTTTAAATCAACAGTAGTATCGATATCAAATTCGTCAATTTCGATATGGATTGCTCCGGTATTCATAGTAAACAAAGGACGTGGAGTCATCAAATCACCCATCAATGGTTGTCCATCAAAAACAAAAAGTTTACCATCATCATCTAAAATACTCATCATTCAAATGTATGAACCAACTTCAGGTGTTAAACTTCCACCGTTAGTTAATTGAATGATTTCATCAATACTAAACAAACTAGCAATATCAAGACTTTCTAAATTAATAGAACTTAATGGATTTATTTTACAAAATAAATCATATAAGGTAAGTTTGATTTCTCCAATAGGATTGACGTTTGTTTCAAAAATATTTATTTTTTGATATTCTTGTTCAATATCTTGTCAAGTTGTGTGGGTGGTATCTTCCCAATCTTCATCATCATTTGTAGGGAAAAAACCATTAATTGCCATCAACACAAAAGTAATATAAATTTCTACTAAGTCACCCATGTTTTGACCAGTCATTGATTCAGGTAAAGATACAGGCAATTCATAATTTTCTAAAAGATTAGCTATTAGAACACATAGCTTTTCGCTAAAGAATACTTTAGCAAAAGCTAAGGAATCACCAAAATCGTTCATTTGTTTGATAACAGCTTGTGAGTCACGAATCAATTCTACTATTCCATTATCATTCGTCGTAACATGATCGCTTTCATTACCATACCATATTTGGTGAAGAGCTTGAGATATATTTCCTGATGATAAGTCAGGAATAGCAATATTCATAAATAAATCGCTAAACATTCCTAAAAAAGCATTTAAAAAGTTTTCTTTTACTATGGTATAAGTTTTTTCATCATCTGGATTAAACGTACAACCAGTGTTTGGTATCTTATAGTCATGTTTGTTTTGAGAATCTAATAAGTATAAAGCTCCGTCCACCGCAGTCAATACATCTATTGGGTTTTCTGAAGACATCCCAAGTTTTGTATCAAGCTTTGCTATCTTATCATAAAAACCCATCAAACTTTTATTTTCATTAGTGTTTATTTCGTGTTGATCTACAGAAAATAAAACTAAAAAATTTGTTGCACTAATTGTCATAGGTAACATCATTGTTGGAAATAATACACACCCAACAAGTTTACTAATCACTCCACCATTAGGTTTTAGTTTTATTTTATGGTAAACTGCAGTTGTTCCCATTGAAAGTTTTGTTTTTTCACCATTTTCATCTACTGCATTAATTTGTTGTATTTCTTCAACCATTAGTGTTTTTGTAGATTTCTTATTAAGTTTCAATATCTTACGGTATACCAAGAAATAAAGAGGGAGAGAAATAAATACCGTTACTACAAAACAAATGATAACCATAAAAACAAAATCTACTAATGGGACAACCATAAAGTTTACTGTGTCTACTAATGTTTCAGCAGTAACCTGTACGCCATACCCTTGAATCATTTCTACCAGTGTTCCAGAAAAATTGTTTAATATAATCGGAACAATGTATAAAGTAAAGATTACTGTTAGTCCCCAACAAAGTAAAGCATTACCACCTCAATAGATAGCTTTCTTCCATCCTTTTCAAGCGAATAAAACAGCTGGAAAAATAATCAACATCAAAAACATTGCTATTGGCATCCAGATAGGAAGAAAGTTAACTGAATGAATTGGTAAATCAAAAGAAGGTATCTCTATCGGAGCGTCATTTAGGTACAATTGATGCATATTAAGAATTATAACTTTAAGATTGTTTTAACATAAGTATTAAAGTAGTAATTTCTATAAAGGTGTTTTTCTTAACTTTAAGCTTTGATTTTAGAGTTAATAAGAGTTAATGGGACAAACCGAGTACATTTTTAAGTTGTTTTACTTCCCAAAAATACCTCGAACTATATGAACAGTATCATTCTCTAAAAACAAAGTAGAAATAAAAAGTACTGGTTAGTTACTCCAGTACTTTTAGTTTGGTTTTACCCCCCACCGAGATTGGTTAAATTATAATTTATTTATTTTTTTGTTTTTTTGTTATATAATAAGCTTAGCTTAACCCCACCGAGGGAAAGTTATAATTCATTAGTTTGAATTGATAGTGCAGTGCATGCCATACACGAAGTTGGAGCTTAGATAAAAGAGCCATGATAGAAATATCAAAATCTAGTGATACGAGGAGTTTTAAAAAGAAACGTGATGTTGTAAACGGAACTCACCTAAAGCCATGGCTTTTGGGGTGAGAACTCCTGTAAGCATCAAGAACCCATCTTAGTCGGTGGGTTCTTTTCATTTTATTTAGATTTTCCACTTAGAAATTATTTGTCTTGGTTTTCTTCCACTAAAACAAAAGTTTTTTTAGCTTCTTTTCTGGCATTAATATCTTTCATCAACATTTCAAACTCTTTTTCATTAATATGGTTATTTTTTAATAGTTTACGATATCTTTGCTCGTTGGTTAAACTGATGGTTTTGGTGAAATAATTCATATCTCCTGTTTTGTAGAAAAGTTCGTATCTTCTTCTCATACTAGTTGTTGAATTATTTCAGTATCCAGAAAAAGCTATTTTAGCATCTTTTATTACTGTTAAATGATTAGCGTATTTCTCTATTTCATCTAAATTGTGAGTTGAAACAAAGAAAGTTGTTCCACGTTTTTGGTACTCAGCAGCTACTTTAAAGAAATTGTTTCTCATAATTGGATCTAAAAACTCAGTTGGTTCATCCATAATTATCAATTCTCTTTCACTTACAAAAACATTGATAATTAAAATTAGTTTTTTTAAACCAGCTGATAATTTGTTTAGTTTACTATTTAACTCTTTTTCTGGAAAATTTAGTTTTTTAGCTAATACATCAATCCTTTTATTTACTTCTGTTTTTGAGATACCATAATAAGCATTTTGCTCGATAAGTCATGTTCGAGGGGAAATAGCTAAGAACTCTTGATCATCTGGCATATAAGCCACTTGTTCACGAGCACGATAATCTCGAGCATTTTTGCCCATAAGAGTTACATTGGTATATTTACTTTGTTGTAACCCTAGGATTGATTTGATGGTTGTGGTTTTTCCTGAACCATTTTCACCAACAAACACACTAAAAGTTCCAGTCGGAATTTCAAAATTAAGATTATTTAAAATTACCCTATTCTTAATTTTAACTGTTAAATTTTCTACTTTTATTCCCATAACTACTCCTTATCCTTCTATCCTTTGTTTTTTAAAGAATAAATATGTTAAACCATAACATATTCCAGCTATTGGCAAATAAAACAAAGGAGCAATGCTACTGTATATCAATTGATTTATTTTATTTTCTTCAAGTGGAATAATATATGGAGATAAAACAATATACAATACAACAAGTAGTAATGGGATTAAAGCAGCAATAATCGGATGGAAAAAGAAAGATAAAGAATTAGCAATTACACATGTTGCTACTGGTATAGCTAAAATAACAAAAAAGAAACCAACCACATTAAAGTTTTTTCTAAATACAACAGTTAATGGTTCTGACATATCTTTTATTGTTAATAGAAAAACTATTAAGTGCATTAAGAAAACGATAAAACCAAATATCAAAGAAACTACTGCTGAAGTTAATATTTTATTTCATAAAAAATTTCTTCTAGTAATTGGTTTTGATAAGATGAATATTTTCTCACTTTTGTTGTAGTTCAAAATTCCAATTAAAATTCCTACAACTGCAATGATTCCATAAGTGAATTGTAAAAGGAATTCTATTCAAAAAGAAGAATTGATATAAAGTCTGTAGTAAGCTTCAATTCCACTAGAAAAAATTTGTGGGACAGCAAAAATAATAAAACCTGATAGCAATAATCCTGCAGCCAAAATAATTAGGACAGATTTCAACTTTAGTAAGTTGACAAACGATTGTTTAAATAATAATGTTTTACTTACTCTTCTTGAATTCATTTAATGCTGCTGTTTGGAATACGTAGGTATTTTAAAGGATTTTGTGCTTCACTATAAAAAGAAGTATCTAGTTTTATTATAAATTGTGGTGGAACCGTACCGACGGGTGAACCATTCTCTAATTTACTAGTTGGTTCTTCACCTTCGTAATATTCGTCAGTATCTTGTCTTCAACTAGAAAAGGGCATATAGCCATCGCCACTATATCCTCATCCTTGGCAATCTTGAATTAGTGCATCATTAGCGACTGTAGACAATTGTCAAAATTCGACATATTCGGTTTTATATTTCGTTCCATCTCATACTTCGATTCCAACTTTAGCATTTGGTACGTCTGTTTGTTCACCTATTCCATAAAATGCATTAACTGTTTCTTTGATATGTGGATTGCCACCATTTTCTCAATCTACCCAATTACTATATTTGTAAACGCTGTATTCTTCAAGTAAAGCGTTCTTCTCGGCTTCAGTTTTTCCGTTAAAAGTTTCACTATCTCACTCTCATTGGTTAAAGAAATATTTCTCGAAATAGTCTTCTGATTTTCCTGGAGTTCTTTTTAAGAATATAGGAGTTTGTTTGTCTAAATCTATTTTGTTTTTTGCCAGTCTTTTACTTTCTGGAAGTAATGTTTCTTCATTTTCATTAACATCAAAATCACTGAAAGTATAGGAAAAGAAATTAAGTCCATAGAATTTCATAGATTCTGTAGCACCAAAAACATTATTTGTGTTTCATCAATATGCTCTTTCGTTTCTATTTCTTGCAGGTAGTAAAGCATTAATTATGGTTCCGGCAGCTTTGTTAGATGATGTGATTGAAGTTTGATAAGTGTAAACAGAATATTCGTCAACCGGATGTAATGTAAAACCTGTTTTACCACTTCCTCGAGTCTTACCATCTAATTCCATGTATTTTATTTCATCTTCAAAAAAATTAGCCAAACCATTTACTCGGTATTTAGAAGTAGATTTTTCAGGATTTGTAAAATAGTTATCATAGTCTCCGAATTTCATGTGACTTTCAACAGCGAGTGGGAATGCGGAAAATTTTCCATTTAAAACCATTTTAAAATCAAAACATTCAAACTCACCAGTAATTGTGTCATAAACATATTTCAAGTGAGAATTTTCTTCATCGAAAGAATCGAACTTTAGAGATTTCATAATCGTAGCTCTTGCAGGATCATCGAAATAACGAAATTTACTTTGATCAGCAGCATAATTTATGTGGTAATAAAAATCAGCCGCTAACATATTGTTAATTTCTTTTTGTTTTTCATAAAATTCTTCAGTCCCTACTTCTTCACGATTTAAATAAAAGTGTTCGAAAGTTTCCACTCCACCTCTAGGTTTATCTCCAAAAAAACTATCAAATCATTCGTCATCAACACTAACACGTTTGTGGTATGATTCCGGATCAGTTCTATTTTCTCCAAAAGGATTGTAAATTTGAGAGTCGAAGATTATTTTGGTGTTAGAGTTAACGACCGTTAAAGTTTTGGTTTCGTCAATTCTTCCGTCATCACTAAAAAAACGGAAGATTACATAAAACTTTTTTTCTTCATTAGATGGAGAACTTACTACCACAATATTTGGACAAACGAAATTATTGTCCAAAATTACATGTTGTGATAATCATTCATCAATAGACTCAAGTTCTTCTCCTTCTGTTTGAAACATAACATATGCGTCTTTATTTGCTACCGGTACATTATGTTCATCTTTTACTTCTACAGATAAATTAAATTTCTCAGCATAATACTTTTTAGTATTAACTACTAAATTGGTAGTTACACCAGGTACTCAGCTAATAGTGTTTTCGCTTCCGAAAACAACACTAGGCGTAGCTACTCTTGAACAGCTGGTAGCTGTAAATGCTCCAAAAGGGATAACTGCTAGACAACCAAAATATTTTAAAACACCAAATTTCATCACTATATATACTTATATATAGTGGATTATAGTTTATTTTTTTATTTTACACGGATTTTGAGGTTGTTGTTTATGGTTTATTTGAGGAAACAATGATTCGTCTAAATTTTTGTTAGGTTTACAAAATAAGCTATAATTTTTTTATTTAATTATACGTATGGCAAGATCTAGGATTTGTTCAGCAATCATTTTGGGTTACAACGGATTATGTGATGTTGATAGTTTTATCTATGCACATATTGATTCCATTTTAAATTCGAACCAAAAAGCTTTAGAAAAAGTTAAAAATAGAACATATCGTGACTTAGCTTGATTTGATGATGGTAGTGCTCTTACCAAAGAAGGTGTATTAAATCTTATCAGTGCTTTTTCTAAATCTGCTTTAGAAAATGAAAATAGGAAAATTTTCGTAGTAAAAAACTTAGAAAACGCATCAACTATCGTACAAAACAATTTGCTTAAACTACTTGAAGAACCACCTGGAAAAGAAATTTATGCCATATTCACAACTCATAACCCTGCTGGAATTTTGGTAACCGTTCAAAGCCGTTGTGCTCGTGTTAATTCTTATACCGTCGATTATGAAATAGATGAAATTTTAGATGAATTAGATGTTCAAAATAAAGAACTTCGAAATTTAATTCCGAAGTTTTACTACGATATAGATAAATTAAAAAGAGACTTAGAATCAGGAGCTTTAGAAAAAGCTCTAAAATTGTGAAAAAGTATTCAAACAAACAAATCAAAATATGATGTGCTTAACTCGTTAGCTGATGAATTTAAAAAAATGGATTACTACACCATTGAAATGATTTTAAATATTGAATTTTCTCATTCAAAAGATCAGTATATATTAAAAGCGATTCATAACTTAAAAAGTAATCCTAGTAAAACATTACTTTTTAACCTTCTAACTCAATAAATTTTTTATTTGTTTTGCAATCTTTTTAGTTGGAATTTAGCAAGAATTTTTTCCTGTAGTTTAACACAAATAAACAAAGAAAAGAAATGTAATATGTTTTCTTTTGTACCAATAAAAATATTATCCTTGTTTGAAGTAAATATTTTCTTTCCACATAATTCAACAAACTTATTTACAGGGATACCAGTTTTTTTACTATTTTTCTTTCCAGAAGAACTTGTAAAAAAATTAGTATCTACCACCCCTGGATTAATACATAAAACTCTTACACTAGATTTACTTTTTTTAAGTTCTCAATTAACTGCGTTTGACAAACTTCTTACATATATTTTTGAAGCATAGTATGATGATAAATATGGACAAGGAACATTGGCAGAAATAGTACCAATATTTATCACTCTGCCACCATTTTTATTTTGGGTAAAATATTTGACAAAATAGTTTGTTAACATAGTTAACAAACTAATATTCAAATTTATTAGTCGCTGGTGTTGTTCCCAATTAGTGTTAACAAATTCGCCATATACTCCAACCCCTACATTGTTAATCACCATATCAATTTGTTTATTTTTTACGGTTTCTATAATGTTCTGAAAGTTTTTTTCATCAGATAAATCCATACAAAAATATAACAAGCTTTTTTCGTTCTGTTTTTTTAACAATTCTAAGTTGTTAGATGAACGAGAAAAAGCATATACTGTTCATCCTAAACCTAAAAAGTATTTAACAAAACCTAGTCCAATACCATCGTTTGCTCCAGTTATTAAAACATATTTTTGTTCACTATTAATCATGTGTAATAAATAGTCAGTTTTTCTTGAGATAAATAGCTCCAGAAATTACTGATAAAATACATGAGACATATATTAAAGAAAATAATGGTTGAGTAAGTCAGAAATCGTGAGCATTACTAGGGGTTCCATTAATAAACTGTGTTCCAGTATAGTAAGGCATTAAAATAGATGACATTGTTTTGCTATTTACCAAAAACAATAGAGCTATAGCAATCATTAAAACAAATGTCTTAATTTTTCCATAAATGTTTGCAGCTACTACTACATTCTTTTTTGCAACCATCATTCTCATTGCATCAACGACTAAATCTCTAATAATGATAATAACTACTGCTAAGATAAAAAGTCAGTTGTTTTTAAAAACCAAACTAGCACTAAGATATGGCGCATCTACTAATGCACTACAAGCAAATAAGATTAAGAATGAATTAGTTAAAATTTTATCAGCAATAGAATCTAAAAATTTTCCAAGATTAGTTATTTGGTTGTATTTTCTCGCAATATATCCATCTAAAAAATCAGTTGCTGAAGCTATTACAAAAATTCAAAAACAAATAAATGAAGTATATTGAATAGAATATTTTTCAGTTATCTTAATAAAACCCCTAAATACATCTCCAAATTCTGGTCCTAATAAAAATATTACTATTCCTACAAAAGTTAAGAATATTCTAAAAAGCGAAAGTAAGTTTGGAACATTGAGAATTTTTCCACTTGGGTTTACTGCTACTATCATATTTTAACTACTAAAACAAAATGAATTGTTTTTTATATGGTGGAGGATAGGGGACTCAAACCCCTGACCCCCTGAATGCAAATCAGGTGCTCTATCAGCTGAGCTAATCCCCCCACTTAGCAAATGGTTGCTATACAAACGATATTTTATTAATATCAATGTAATGTTTTTATTATATAAGAATAAATAAATTCATATAGTAAAGCAACTATAAAAAGCGGTGTTTTTGTCCCATTAACTTCAAATTAGTTGTGAGGTTTTTACTATTCTCTAAAGTTTTACAGTTCAGCTTGCATTTGTTGAATAACTCCAGCTTTATCAGCAGGAATAACTGTGTACAAGTTATCTACTAACATTTGAGCAACTCCTGCAACTATTACCACGATTCCTACGATTAACATTATTTTTCCTAATGTAGGAGTTGCGTATTGTCTTTTAATAAATTCTTGTCTTTTTGTTTCATTAGTGACAGTGTCTCTCTCTATTTGAGCAACATCATTTGTTTCTTCGAAAAATGTCTTTTCCTCGTTACCTATAATTTCACCAGTTTTGTCTTGGATCATAGAAGCTTCTTCAGATAATATTGGTTGTTGAGTTGGTTCAGTACCAATAGTTGTATCTAAATTTTCTTGCACCGCTTGTATTAAAAATTCATCTTGGGGTGTTGTTTCTAATAATGGTTGATTGTATTGGAATAAATTTTCAACACCACGGCTAACAATATTTTTCATTATCGCGATTTGTACTCCTACTACACTACCAATTTTAAGTAATAAGAAACTAGATAATGCGAATATTCCTGCATAGTCAAAG
Organism: Mycoplasmataceae bacterium; assembly: GCA_031281465.1. GTDB lineage: Bacteria > Bacillota_I > Bacilli_A > Mycoplasmatales > Mycoplasmoidaceae > Malacoplasma_A. The sequence goes on from JAITFH010000019.1 coordinate 65,003, forward strand.
AATGCACGGTGAAGTCTGAATTCATAGATTAATCCTTGATCGACTTCACTAATTGCAGCTATATCACCTTTTTCAAGTGTTTCATATGCTCCAACAATGTTGTCATCATGGTAGTCTAAAAATCTTTCACTTGTTTCTAAGTTAATACCCATGTTGATGTCTGTACCTTCCACTACTTTTGTTAAGAATCTTCTAACAAAGAATGTGTCATTCTTAAAATAATCAGCTCATTTCTTTTCTTCTTTCATAAAACTTTCGTTCTTTGTTAGTTCACTAACATATTGTAAGAA